>CACITE010000004.1 GCA_902589505.1 uncultured Pelagibacteraceae bacterium | reverse complement strand
TTAATTGATACTGGTAGTAGAATGGATGAAGTAATTTTCGAAGAATTTAAAGGAACAGGTAACAGTGAACTAATATTAGATAGAAAAATTTCTGATAAAAGAATATTTCCTGCAATTGATATCACAAGATCAGGTACAAGAAGAGAGGAGCTTCTGTTTAAAAATGATGACTTGCTAAAAATGAATGTCTTAAGAAAAATACTAAGTTCTATGGGAACTATGGATGCAATTGAATTTATTCTCTCTAAACTTAAAAATACAAAAAATAATGCAGATTTCTTCGTTTCTATGAATAAGCCTACTAAATAAATACTCCCTCAAATTTAAGCAATTTTTTTTTCAATTTTACACCTCCAATCGAAGAAAAACCTCCCAAACTTCCGTCTGCTCTAATCACTCTATGACACGGAATAATTAATAAAAGTTTATTTTGACTACAAATTTTTCCAACATGACGTGGTGATAAATTGTATTTTTTTGCAATTTCACCATAGCTTTTCGTTTGACCTTTCTTTATTTTTTTTAACTCAAGCCATATTTTTTTCTGAATTTGATTGCCTGATAATTTATATCTAGCTTTTAAAAAATGGTTTTTTTTGTGAATAAATTTATGTAAACTTTTATTGAAATTCTCTAATATTGGGCTTTTTATTTGTTTTTTAAGTTTCCCAAATTTAACCTTAAATATTTTGCCATTATTTTCGTAAGCCGATATCCAACCAAATTTAGTTTTTATGGACATTTTTTTTATCATTTTTTATATAATCATATAATAAAATACTAAAATAAAATATATTAGTTCTATGAAAAAAAAAAATCTGACTTTGAAAGATACTTTTAAAGCCGCTCTTGAACATTATAAGAAAAGAAATTTTTCAGGGACTGAAAACTTATGCAATAAAATACTTAGTATTGATCCAGACCATTTCGACTCTTTTGTGCTTCTTTCAAATATTAACGCAATAAACAGAAACTTTATTAAGGCCAAGGAATTGTTAATGAAAGCAAATGAAATTACGCCAAACAATTTAAGCGTTTTAAATAATCTGGGCACTGCTTGCAAAGAACTCGGATCCTTAAAAGAAGCAATAAGCTTTTACAGTAAAGTTTTAGAAATTAATCCAAATCATACTAATGCTAATTTTAATCTGGGCGTTCTGTTTTTTAATTTGAAAGATATAAAAAAGGCAAAAAACTTTTTTAAAAAGACTGCAGAAATTCAACCTAACTACGCAATGGCATTTCTTAATCTTGGTAATGTAAATGTTGAACTAAAAGAATATGAAAATGCAATAAGCAATTATCAAAAGGCTATAGCAATTAATCCAAAAATTTTAAGCGCACATAATAATTTAGGCTTAGTTTTTAGACAATTAAATGATTATGAAAATGCATTAAAATGTTACAAAGAAGCAATTAAAATTAAAAACGATCATGCTGGAGCACATCACAACATGGCGTTGGCACAGAAAGAATTAGGAAAATTTAGTGAAGCAATTGAATCACATAAAACGGCAATAAAATATGAACCAGAAAATTTAATTCATTATTACTATTTAAGTGATTTAAGCACAAATATATTAGATGAAAAATTAAAAAATAAAATAATAAAAATTAACAGCAATAATAAATCGTCAGAAATTAACATGGCCTACGGCAATTATTTGTTATCAAGATATGAAAAGAATAATAAAAATTATGAAGAAGAAATAAATTATTTAATAAAAGGTCATAAACTTTTTTTTAATTCAAAAAAAGAAAAATTTGATTTAGGAATAAAATATTGTTTTGATGATGTAATGCAGATATCAAATGAAGCTAAGGTTAAAAAAATAAGAGAAAAAAATAACAGTGAAATAAATCCCATTTTCATAATAGGTGTTCCGAGATGTGGATCAACATTAGTAGAAAAGATGATAGGTTCTGGAAAGAATTACATTCCATTAGGCGAAGAAACGGCAGTTCTAGAAAATTTTATTAATTCAAGAATACTTGCTAAAAAATCTTTGATTTTGGGAGAAGATAAAAGCATTCATGATGAACTAACTAATATTTATAAGCAAAAAGGATTAATTTTGAAAAAATATGACTATAGGTTCACAGACAAATCCTTAAATAATTTTTTTTATTTAGAGTTAATTATGGACATATACCCAAATGCGAAAATAATTGATTGCAAGAGAGACACGCTTTCATCAATAATGTCAATTTTTCAAAACAATATAACTGAGTTAGCATGGGCCCATAATCTAGATAATATTTTTAAATATTTTGATAATTATTTTAGAATTATTAAGAATTATAAAAATAAGTATCCAAATTTTATTTATGAGATTGAGTATGAAAAATTAGTTAATAATCCAGAAGCAGAGTCCAAAAAGCTTATGGAATTTTGTAAATTGCCCTGGAGTAATAAATGTTTAGAGTTCTACAAAAGAAAGGATTTAATTTCTAAAACTGCAAGTAATGTTCAAATTAGAGAGGCTATATATAAACGTTCTTTAGCTAAATATTTACCATATAAAAAATTTTTGACGAAATATGGTAAACAATATTCTTGGTTTAATTAGCAATGACAATATATGCATTATCGTCCGGTCCTGGCATATCGGGCATTGCTGTAATTAGAGTTTCAGGAAAAAGTACAGCAGAAGTAGTAAAAAAAATGATAGGATCGAAATTACCTCCACCAAGAGTGGCTACACTCAAAAAATTCAATAAAAATGGGGGAAAAGAAGTGATCGACGAAGGTGTAATTATATGGTTTCCCGGGCCAAATAGCTACACAGGTGAGGATTTGGCCGAATTTCATGTCCACGGTAGCCGCGCAGTGATCAAGGCAATGCACTTAGCTATATCCAAATTTAAGAATTGTAGATTAGCAGAGCCAGGAGAGTTTACAAAACGAGCTTTTCAAAATGGAAGAATAAATTTGATAAAAGCCGAAAGTATTTCTGATTTAATTTCTGCAGAAACAGAAATTCAAAGAAAACAAGCTCTGAAAATTATGAGTGGTAAATCTTCAGATAGATTTAATTCATGGAGAGAAAAACTTCTTAAAATTTTATCACACGTTGAAGCAAAAATTGATTTTCCCGATGAAGATTTGCCTAAAAATATTATTAAGGTAATACAAAATACATCTAATCATGTTTTAAAAGAAATTAAAAAAACATTAAATGATCAAAAGGTTGGAGAAAGAATTAGGGAAGGTTTTAAGATTGCAATTTTGGGACCCCCGAATTCTGGTAAATCAAGTTTATTAAATTATCTTTCAAAACGTGATGCTGCTATAGTTTCCGAAATAGCTGGGACGACAAGAGATGTTATAGAAACTCATTTAAATCTCGATGGATATCCAGTGGTAGTATCTGATACTGCGGGAATTAGAAGTTCAAAAAATGAAATAGAAAAAAAAGGAATTAAAATAGCCCTAAAAAGAGCTGAGGATGCAGATTTAAAGTTGGTGATTGTATCTGTAAAAAACGTTAATTTTACTAGCGTATTGAAGGATTTGCTGAAAAAAAATGCTATTTTAGTAGTTAATAAATCTGATTTAGTAAAAGGAAAGTTAAATAGTAAATTTAAAAAATATGAACATGTTTTGATATCTATAAAAAATAATTCAAATTTAAATAAATTGATTTTAAAAATAAAAAATAAATTAAAAAACAAATTTACAACAACTGAGGATATTTTAATAACCAGAGAAAGACACAGACAGAATTTGATAAACTGTGCTGAACATTTAGAAAAATTTCAAAAGAAGAAATCAGCTCAGGATTTCGATAAAGCCGCTGAAGATTTAAGGCTAGCTACTAGACATCTAGGTATGATCGTTGGTAAAGTAGGTGTAGAAGAGCTATTAGGTAGCATTTTCAACGATTTTTGCATCGGCAAATAAGCCAGCAATCAGCTTGTAAATCCATATATCATCTATAAATTTAGGTTATGAAAAGTGATTTGTCATTTGATGTAGTTGTTATTGGCGGAGGTCATGCAGGGTGTGAAGCTGCTGCTGCTTCAGCACGTATGGGTGTGAATACCGGTTTGTTCACTCATAAAATAGAAACTATAGGGGAGATGTCATGTAACCCTGCCATTGGAGGTTTGGGCAAAGGACATCTTGTAAAAGAGATTGATGCCCTAGATGGAGTTATGGGTGTTGTAGCTGATAAATCAGGAATTCAATTTAGATTATTAAATAGAAGCAGAGGACCAGCTGTAAGAGGACCGAGAACTCAATCAGACCGATTTTTGTACAAGAAATATATGCAAAAAACACTCCTAAGTTATTGTAATTTAAAGGTTTTTTCTGACCCCGTAATTGAGTTCATTTTTGAAAAAAATCAGATAGTTGGGTTTCACACAGAGTCAGGAAAAAAAATAAATTGCAAAAAAATGATTTTGACAACTGGAACTTTTCTAAATGGACTGATCCATATTGGAGATGAAAGAACTCCGGCAGGGCGACATAATGAAAAACCATCGACAGGTTTGAGTGAACAACTAGATAAATTTAAAATAAAATTAGGAAGATTAAAAACAGGAACTCCACCACGATTAGATGGGTCTACAATTAATTATAAAAATTTGGAAAAACAAGATGCTGATAGTGACCCAGAATATTTTTCTTTTTTAACAAAAAAAACTTATAACAAACAAATTGCTTGTAGTGTTACTTATACAAATAAAAAAGTTCATGAGATTATAAAAAAGAATTTAGAAAAAAGCGCAATGTATTCGGGAAGCATCAAGGGTGTTGGACCAAGATATTGCCCAGCTATTGAAGACAAAATTGTAAAATTTTCTGATAAGACAAGACATCAAATTTTTTTAGAACCTGAAGGACTTAATGACAAAACGGTTTACCCAAATGGTATTTCTACCTCTTTGCCCGCTGATGTGCAGGCTGAAATACTGAGTAAAATCAATGGCTTAGAGCGAACTCGTATAATAAGACCTGGATACGCTATTGAGTATGATTATGTTGATCCTAGAGAGTTGAATTCTACCTTAGAAACAAAAAAAATTGAATCGCTTTACTTAGCGGGCCAAATAAATGGAACAACTGGTTATGAAGAAGCGGCTGCACAGGGTCTTATGGCAGGGATTAATGCTGCGCTGGCAATTAAAAAACAGGAACCATTAATTTTGGATCGAGCTCAAGCTTATATCGGAGTTATGATTGATGATTTAGTAACTAAAGGAGTAGCCGAACCGTACCGCATGTTTACATCTCGTGCTGAATATAGATTAAGTTTGAGAGCAGATAATGCAGACACAAGGTTGACTCAAATAGGAATTAATATAGGTCTAGTTCAGAAGCCTAGAACTAATATATTTACAAAAAAAATCAATAAAATCAATGAGTTAAGTAATAGTTTAAAAAGTATTAAAATATCCCCAAATGAAGCGGAAAAATTTAATATAAAGATTGCGAAAGATGGAGTTAAAAGATCTGCCTTTGAAATTTTATCAAGAGAAGGCGTAACATTTAAAAAGATAAGATCAATTTGGAACAAAATACCCAAAGCAAAACGAGATGAAGAAGAGCAAATTGAAATTAGTGCTCATTATTCTGGTTATTTAGAAAAACAGGAAGCTGATATTATTGCGTTCAGAAAAGATGAAAACTTAACAATACCTGAGGATATCGATTATTCTAAATTAAGCGGTTTATCTAATGAGGTAAAAAGTAAATTTAAACTTATAAAACCTAAAACATTAGGACAAGCTTTAAGAATTGATGGAATTACACCTGCAGCTGCCTATATTTTGCTATCACATGTTAAAAAAGGACAAAAAAACCTAAAAAGAGCATAGATGGATCAAAAAATCCAGATAGACACATTTTGTAGATATACGCAAGTTTCACGTGAAACAATCATAAGTTTAAAAAATTATGAAAATATACTAGTTAATGCTAACAAATCACTGAATTTAATTGGAAAATCAACAATTAATACGATTTGGAATAGGCACTTCCTAGACAGCGTTCAAGTCATTGATTTTATTGATAAAAATAATAAAACATTGATAGATATAGGTTCTGGAGCAGGATTTCCAGGCCTTGTGCTGGCAATTGTCCTAAAAGATAGAAAAATTCCTTTAAAAGTTAAATTAGTAGAAAAAAGTCCAAAGAAAGTTAAATTTTTGAGGGAGCTGATACGTAAACTTCGTATTGATGTTCAGGTAGCTGAACAAAATATTTTACAAGATACAAAAAAATTAACTGGCGATGTTTTTATTGCTAGAGCCTTCAAGCCATTAAAAATTATATTACCACTTATTCACAATAATCTCGAAAATTGGAAAAAATTTTTTATTTTTCTTGGAAAAACTGGAAAAAACGAATTACTTCAAGCTTCTAAAATTTGGGATATCGAGTATAAGCAAAGAGTAAGCGTAACTAGTAATGATTCGATGATAATAGAAATTAATAGGCTTAAAAAAATAAATTGAAAAATACTCAAATTATATCAGTAATCAATCAAAAGGGCGGTGTTGGAAAAACCACTACTGTAATAAATTTAGCAACAGCACTTTCCTTGTTAAACAAAAAAGTTTTGGTCATTGATTTAGATCCTCAGGGAAACGCCACTACGGGATTTGGTATTTCAAATAATGTAAATGAAAAAACAATTTACGATGTATTAAATGGAAACTGTAATTTTGTAGAATCTATTAAAAAAACAAAAATTAAAAATTTAGAAGTAGTTCCAGCAAATGTAGATTTGTCTGGATTAGAGGTTGAAACGGCCAATGAAAATAGAAGGGCATTTTTACTAAAAGATAAAATGGATAATTTCGTTAATAGTAATGAAAATAATTATTCATATATTTTTATTGATTGTCCACCCTCATTAAGCCTCTTAACTGTTATGGCCCTTGTTGTTGCAAAATCTTTGATTGTACCATTGCAAGCAGAATTTTTTGCTTTAGAGGGTTTAAGTCAACTAATCAAAACAATAGATAGGGTTAAAATTAAATTAAATCCAAATTTGAATATAAGAGGTGTTTTGTTAACAATGTTTGATAAAAGAAATAAACTGTCTGGTGAAGTAGATTCTGAAGCAAGAAAATTTTTCAAAAGCAAAGTTTATCAAACAGTTATACCTAGAAATGTAAGGTTATCCGAAGCTCCTTCGCATGGGACTCCTGTTTTGATATATGACAAATCGTGTTCTGGCAGCAAATCATATTTAAATTTTACTGATGAATTTTTAAAACAAGAACAGATAATGGAAAGCGCAGCTTAATGATTGAAAATCGCTTAAAAAAAGGTTTAGGCAGAGGCCTGTCTTCTTTGTTGGGAGATTCTACAAAAAAAATTGATACTACAAAAGTTGCTATAAAGGATTTAATAAGAAATAAATTTCAACCTAGAAAACATTTTAATAAAGAAAGTTTAGAAGAATTAACTCATTCAATAAAAGAAAGAGGAATAATCCAACCAATTATTGTTAGAAAAGATAAATTATCTGATGAAAAATATGAAATAATTGCAGGTGAAAGAAGATGGTTAGCTTCGCAAAATGCCGGCTTGCATGAAGTTCCAGTAGTTATTCTCAATGTTGACGATGTGAAGTCACTTGAATTTGCTATTGTGGAGAATGTACAAAGACAAGATCTCAATCCGATTGAAGAAGCACGAGGTTATCAGAGACTTGTTGATGATTTTCATTATAATCAGGAAAAATTATCTAAATTTATTGGTAAAAGCAGAAGTTATATAGCTAATTCATTAAGATTATTATCACTTCCAGAGGATGTTCTTATACTTGTTGAACAAGGAAACTTATCAGCCGGGCATGCTAGGTCACTAATAGGATTGAATAATTCATCTGAAATAGCAAAAAAAATAGTACAAAAAAAACTTTCTGTTAGACAATCTGAAACTTTAGTCAGGCAATTTCGAAATAAAAAATTTAAACTAATTTCCAAAAAAGACTCAAACATTCTTGACTTGCAAAAAGAGTTGGAAGAAAAAACTGGGCTAAGTGTCTCTATAAATAATAAAAAGAACAATACAGGGGCAATTTCTTTTGAATACCAAAATCTTGATCAACTTGATAATTTAATTAATATAATTAAGAAAAATTACTAGCTTTAATACAAATTTTTAGAAAAAAATCAAAAAAAATAACTTTAGATATTTGCGGGTTCTTTTTGCATAAAAGCTCGGTGCTATTAATTTTATTAATTATGTTTTCGAGTTCATTTATACTCCATATTGATAATTGTTTTTTTACCAAAGGCTTTTCCTTCCAGAAAATAGTAGGTTTTGAGAAATTAATTAGCTCATCTAAGTTTTTCGAATTTTTCTCTTGAATTTTAATTTTAAGTAAACGTTGTACTTTGCTATTTAAAATTCTGAGAAATAATATCTGATTTATTGTGTTTACATATAATTCAGATAAAACTTTTTTATATTGATAAATATTGCCGCAAAGACATTCATTTATTAAATAATCAGATTTGTAATCACCAGAAAAATTAATCAAGTTCTTTATATCATCAATTTCTAATTTTTTTTTATTTGCTGAATAAGATTTAATTTTTTCAATTTCATTTCTTAAATTATCACGATCAGCATTAGATTTTTCAATTAATAAATTTATTGCTTCTCTAGATAATATTATATTATTTTTTTTAAATTCAGATAATGCAATTGCAATTAAATCTTTTTCGCTGTCAAGATAACATGGAATGCATATCGTATTTTTATTTGTTTCAAAGAAATTTCTCAATTTAGATTTTTTTTCTAGAATGCTCGAATTGATTATAAAAAATATATCGTTAGAATCTTTGTTATAAATTTCATTTATAATTTTTAATATTTTATCTGTGGCCTCTAGAATGATGGCTATTTTTTTATCACCAAATAGTGATCCTGAATAAACAAAATTATAAAAATTTTCTTCATTATCTAAAATTTCATTTTCATAAAAAGATAAAATTTCTATCCTCTCGTTTTTTTGTGTTGCCGTTTTTTTAATGGTGTTTTTAATTTCTTTCTTCAATCCAATATTTTCACCATATAATAAATAAAAATTATATTTATAAAAATTTGATGAATTATTATTTACTTCGTAACTTTTTATTATCATTAATTACTAAATGTTTTCCGCAATCTCAATCAAGAGATCTTGATATATTTTATCTATTAAATTTTCTTGTACTCTATTTTCTAATTTTAGAGTTTCTGAAAATTGATCTTGAACAGCATATGTTGAAGAAAATGATAAATTTTTATTTATGATTTCTTTACCTGTCGCTAAATCTTTTATAATAATTTTGGAAGTTATACTAATATTGTATCCTAAAATTTTACCAGCATTATTTTTTGCTGTTGGTTTTTTATTTTTTGAAGCTTTTATTAAAATATAAATTTTTCTTGCAGATGAATTATTTTGAGATGATTTAGAAATATCGTTTAATTTTACGTAAAGTTGATTTCCTATTTTATTATCTCCTGAAATTGAATAATCAGCGATTTTAAAACCTATTTTTGAAGTGCTAAAAATTGGCTCATATCCAGCACATGAAGTTAAAATTACTAAAAAGATAACTGCAGCTATATTATAAAATATTTTATTCATTTTTTTGTTATAAAGTTTATTAATTTATTTTTAATATAAATATTTTTAATAATAGTTGTGTTTGCTATATGTTTTAAAACATTTTCCATCTCTTTAGATTTCTTTATTACAGTTGGTTCTTTTGAATTTATTGGCATTTCCAGTATGCCTCTTTTTCTTCCATCCACTTGTATTACAATTTTACAATTTTCCTCTTTTAATAATTTGGGATTATATGTTGGCCAATAAAATTTTTTATTAATTTTTTCACAACACTCGTGTGCCAGATGAGGAGTTAAAGGTATTAATAGCATAGTAATTTTTTCCCATTCATTTCTCATGGTCTTGTTAGAAGTGTTATTATTATTAATGTGTGCACAAAACAAATTGTATATCTCGTGTATATTGGCTATTACCACATTATATTGAAAATTATCTAGGTTTTTAGTTACGTTATAAACCGTTTTATTCACGGCCTTTTGAAGAGTTATATCTCCAGAATTTGAATTCGAATCTTTTTTATTTTGTATTTCATTGTTTAATTTCCAAAGTTTTTGAATAAATTTAAATGCAGCTGAAACTCCTTCTTGTGACCATTGTACATCTCTTTCGGGCGGGCTATCCGATAACATGAACCATCTAACTGAGTCGGCTCCATACATATTGATCATTTCCTCTGGATCAACGATATTTTTTTTGGATTTTGACATTGATTCAGAAGGTCCAACTGTCACTTTCTTTTTATTATTTTTAGTTACGAAAAGTCCTTGAGAATTTTTTTCTATTTCATCAGGATATAGCCACTTATTATTTTCGCTTTTATAGGTTTCATGACAAACCATACCTTGTGTGAATAGGCTTTCAAACGGTTCAGTAAAATTAAAATTTTTATTTTTAAATGCTAGAGCACGCATAAAAAATCTTGAGTAGAGCAAATGCAAAATTGCATGTTCAACTCCACCTATATATTGATCGACAGGCATCCAGTAATTAATGTCATTCATCTCATATCCATATTCTTTATGCTTAGGAGAACAAAATCTTAAAAAATACCAAGAAGAATCCACGAAAGTATCAAGCGTATCGGTTTCTCTAATTACTTTTTCGCCAGAAGAAAGTTTAGTAAATTTCCAAGTTGGGTGTTTTTCTAATGGATTTCCTTTTAAAGTTAAGTCAACATTTTCTGGTAGTAAAATAGGCAAATCTTTTTTATCAACTGGTAATGCTTCTCCCTTTTGATTATACACTATTGGAATAGGACAACCCCAGTATCTTTGTCTTGAAACACCCCAATCTTTGAGACGGAAAGTTATTTTTTTTTCTCCAAAATTTTTATCTGTTATAACTTTTATTGCTTTTTCAATAGCCTTTCCTACTGTCAAATTATTCAAAAAATCAGAATTAAATAGTATTCCATCTTTTGTATAGGCTTCTTTTGTAATTTTAAACTTTTTAGGATCGATATCTTCAGGTCTCACAACCGGTAAAACATTAAGTTTATATTTATTTGCAAAATCCAAGTCTCTTTGATCGTGTGCCGGGCATCCGAATATAGCTCCTGTCCCGTAATCCATTAAAACAAAATTAGCAATATAAATTGGAAGTTTAATTTTCTTTTTAAATGGATGTAGTGCAAATAATTTAGTATTAAAGCCAATTTTTTCGGCGACCGCTAAAGCCTCTTCTGTAGTTCCAGTTTTCGAACATTCTAGTTTAAACTTTTTAAAATCTTTATTGCTTTCAAAGCTTTTTGAAATCGGATGATCAATAGAAAGAGCAATAAATGAAGCGCCAAATATGGTATCTGGCCTAGTTGTAAAAACTTTTATTTTTTCCTTTTTTTTCTCAATATTAAAATTTATTTCGCAACCAAAAGATTTTCCTATCCAATTTTTTTGCATTAATTTAACTTTATCTGGCCAATTTGCTAATTTTTCTAGCTCATTTAATAAGTCTTGAGAAAATTTTTTAATATTAAAAAACCATTGAGAAAGTTTTTTTCTTTCAACAACAACGCCGGAACGCCAACCTTTTCCATCAATTACTTGTTCATTTGCTAAAACTGTTTGCTCAGCCGGATCCCAATTAACATACGTATCTTTTTTATAAACCAAATTTTTTTCAAATAATTCTAAAAAAAATTCCTGTTGATGTTTATAATATTCTGGATCACATGTAGAAATTTCACGATCCCAATCTAATGAGAGTCCTAAAAGTTTTAGTTGTTTTTTCATAGATTCAATGTTTTTTTTAGTCCACTCTTTAGGATGTAAATTATTTTCACGAGCAGCATTTTCAGCTGGTAAACCAAAAGAGTCCCAACCCATTGGATGCAGGACATTAAATCCTAACATTTTTTTGTAGCGAGCTAGCACATCTCCTATGGTATAATTTCTGACATGTCCCATATGAATTTTACCTGAAGGGTATGGAAACATCTCCAAACAGTAAAATTTTTTTTTATTTTTATTTAAAATAGCAGCGTCAGCCTTTTTTTTTGACCAAATATTTTGCCATTTTTTTTCAACAATTTTTATATTATAACGTTCCATAAAGAGAAGTAATAAGATTTTATAAAGTATAATTTTTTTTAATCTTTTAATTCCCCTCTTTTAAATTTTTTTTTATTTTTCTTATCTGACTTTTGAAAAAGAACAGCTTTTTTAAGAATAGCAACTTGTAATTCTTGTTCTAGTGTTGAGGATATTTTTTTCACTGTACATTTTTGTTGTATATTACAACGTTTTTTATGTACAATTATTTTGATTCCATCTGATCTTATTTCGTTAGTTAAAAATCTTACTGTTATTTTAATAGATTCATCAGAGGATGTTCCTTCGTTATACCAGTCTGTGGTAATTATTCCTCCAGAGTAATCAACATTAGCGAGTGGTAAAAAATCTAATATTTCAAGGGTAGCTCTCCACATTGGGTTGGAGCTTGCAAACTGGTAAGAAGTTCCGGAAGATCCACCAGCCAATTTTTTTACAGAAAATCCTTTTCCTTCCTCTAAGTTTTTTTTTACACGTTCCTTGGAGTTTGGAGAAACTTTTCTTGCATCAACGGGTTTATAAATTCCACAAGAACTTAGAAAACAGAAAATGGTAATGCCAATTAAAATAGTTCGTAGTTTTATGAATTTAATGTTTAAAATGCTCATCTTGCTATAATTTAATACAATATTCCTTTGGAAATTACTTTCAAGAGAACAAAAAACCTAATAAAAATGCCATTTTTTTATAATAAATTAGCATGTTGCATTTATGCAACTACCATTCAAAAAATGTTTAATACCAATGTATTTATGTTTTTTTGAAACTGTGACAGTGCTATTTTGGCACCAATTCATATGAATGATAATAACACAACAAAAAGGAGTAATCTTATGAACAAAGTAACGAAACTTGGAGTTTCTGCTCTTTGCGGATCTCTAGCTGCAGTATCTGCTGCTAATGCAGGCGAACTGACAGTAACAGGTGGCGTTGACATGTCATGGATGTCATTAGACGATGTGACTACAGGTAACCCAATAGGTATGGGTTCTAACTTAACATTTTCTGGTTCAGGCGAACTAGATAATGGTTGGAATGTAGCACTATCAGTTGCAATGACAAACGCAGACGTATACTCGAACACAAACGTTGTTGTAACAGTACCTTCATTGGGAGACTTTAGAGTTGACCAAGGTACATCTGGTACAGGTATAGACCGTATCGATGATGTTACGCCAACTGTTTGGGAAGAAGCATGGGGCATGGGCCTTGGTACTGGTATAGATACACCAGCTGGTTCTTCTAAGGGGTCAACGATAGAATATACACCTAACATGATGCCGGACGGCTTGACTGCTAGAATAGCATACTCGCCAGACGCATCTGGATCAAACGCTGCCGACAAAGGCACAGCGGTAACACACGGACCTGAAGGTTCTGGTTATGATATAATGTTAACAGCAACAGATGCATTGCATTCTGTTGATGGACTAACTGTTTATGCAGGTATGTCAAACATTACCCAGGACAGTACATCTGGCTTTGATGGTGACCAAGAAGAAAGAACATGGGCTGTAAAATATGCAGCTGGTGGCTTTACAGTTGGTTATCAATGGTCAGAAGAAGACTTAGGTACGTCTACAGGCGCACTACAATATGATAACGAAGGTTATGGTATAACTTTTCAAGTCAATGATGACTTGTCAATTGGTTATAACCATTATGAGTCTAAGCAGGACAACACAACTGATGTAACTGCTGAAGCTTCTTCATTTCAGATTGCCTACTCAATGGGTGGGGCGTCAATTAGACTTGCAGAAGGGGACGTTGACAACGCTGATTATCAAACAGGAGCTTCGTACGATAAAAGCGGTACAACAATTTCAGTATCACTAGCGTTTTAAATTGAAGAGAAAGGTATAATACAATGAATAAATTAACAAAAGTTGGTTTATCAGCATTATGCGGCTCTTTAGCTGCTGTATCGAATGCTAATGCAGGCGATATGACAGTAACTGGTGGTGTAGATATGTCTTGGATGTCCTTAGGTAGTAAAAGTACTACTGGTAACCCAATTGGTATGGGTTCTAACCTAACCTTTAAAGGTGATGGTGAACTTGATAACGGTTGGACCTTTGGAGTCACTGTTGCGATGTTAAATAACGACGCGTATTCAAATACAGCTATAAACATTGATATGCAAAGTTTAGGTAAACTAAATTTCAATCAAGGTGATAGCGGTAACGGTATTGATGCGCTTGATGACAAAATGCCTACAGCATGGGAAGAACCATGGGGTATGGGTCTTGGCACTGGAATTAAATTAGTTTCAGGAATTGGACCACAAAATAACGCGCAATACACAACACCTACATTTATGGGAACTACTATAACAGTAGCTGCGGCTCCTGATATGGGTTCTGCAGATGTAAGTGACAAAGCAACATCAGGTCAGACTACTGACTCAACAGGTGCAGGATATGACGCAACTATAAACGTCAATCCTTCTTTAGGAACAGAAATACTTTCTGGTCTTAATATATTTGTTGGTGCTCACTACACTAAAAACTACGTTGATAGCACACCTGGAAACGATACTTACGAAGGAACTGGTGGTATTACTTTTGATATAGGACCTATTTCGCTTGGTTATCAAGCGTCAGGCGTATCAACAGGTAAAAATACTACTGCAAGTGATGTCGATTGGTATAAAAACAAGGCTTTCGGAATCGCATTTAATATAAATGACGATCTTTCTGTAAGTTATGGAAAACATGAATCTAGACAAGGATTTGTTAATCCAAACGACACAGAATCTGTAAACCTTGAAGTTGAATCGTTCCAAGCTGCGTACTCAATGGGTGGAGTATCTATCCGTTTAGCTGATACAGAAGTTGATAATGCTGCGTACCAAGTGGAAACAGCAGGATTATATGATAAAGAGGCGACTGTATTGTCTGTTTCTTTAGCATTCTAAAAAATTAAAAGAAATTATTCTTTACAAAAACCGGCCTCTTAGGAGGCCGGTTTTTTTTTGAACATACTAATTCCACCAAAACCACAAATACGCATTAGTTTTAATTTGTTTATGTTTTTTTCAGAAATTCCTCCCAATGCAAAAAAATTCACTTTATTTCTTTGAGATAAATAGTTGAATTTGTGCAAACCTAAAAATCCTTTGGATTTCTCCACATAAAAAATTGGAGACAAAAATATAGCTGAGCAATTTTGTGCAATTTTATTATAAATTTCTTTTTGGTTATGTGCAGATCCTAGTATCTTAATATTTTTTTTTTCTAAATTTGCAAATGATTTAGTTTTATTAAACGCTGGAATATAAATACCTTCAGCTTTTACTTTGATTGCTAATTTTACATCATTTGAAACAAAAAGTTGTTTTCTACTAGCTTTACACGCCTTAGCGATTTTAGTTAGTTCTTCTTCTCTTTTATTAGCGTTATAATTTCTATAAATAATACCTATATTTATGTTATTATTTTTGAATATTTGGCTATTAAACTTGTCTAAAAAAATAAAAATTTTGGGTAAAATTTTATGCATACTGTTTTACAAAATTTGAGTTTTGTTAAAAATAAGGTTAATGAAATTATTAAGGAAAAACAACTTAAAACTTATCCAAAAATTATTATAATAACAAAAACATTTCCATTGGAAAAAATTGCACCTCTAATTGAGTCGAGCCATTTTCATTTTGGTGAAAATAAAGTTCAAGAAGCTGAAAATAAATGGGCAGAAACTAAAAAAAAATACAATTATTTGCAACTTCATCTAGTTGGTAAACTACAATCAAATAAAGCAAAAAAAGCTGTAAAAATTTTTGATTACATCCACTCTCTTGATAATTATAAATTAGCTTTAAAAATATGTAAGTATGAGAAAGAATTAAATAAAAAAATTAAATTATTTATTCAAGTTAATTTAGCTGAAGAAAAACAGAAGTCAGGTGTTTTGTTAAAAGATTTAAATAGTTTTTATATATATTGTGTTAAAGAATTAAAACTTAATGTTATTGGTCTAATGTGTCTTCCCCCCGAAGATTTAGATTCTGAAGAATATTTTAAAATATTAAAAAATACAGCTGAACAGCTTAATCTTAAGGAGCTAAGTATGGGTATGAGCTCTGACTATGAAAAAGCAATAATAAGTGGATCAACTTATTTAAGACTAGGCTCCATAATTTTAGGTGATAGGAGTAAAATTACCTAATCGATATTTTTGTATTTTTGGTAATTAATGGTAATATTTTTAAAAAATCTTTTTTCTTAATAGCTATGCAACCTTTTGTTGGTTTGTAATTTTTGTTTGCTAGATGTAAGAAGATTGCACTTCCTTTACCCTTCACCACTGGAGATTGATTATACTTTATATTCACAAAAATATCGTAAATTTTATCCTTTCTAAAAAGCTTTTCTGCGCAATATTTAAAAGGGAAACTTATTTCTTTATTATATTTTTTACTTCTAATATCATTACACCAGCCCATATTTTTTTTTATTATTTTTTTATTTAAATTAGTTTTAAAATATTGATTTCTATCTTTCCTATAGTAAAGCAAACCCAAGTTAAAAACTCCCTTAGGAGTACCTAAATCCCCCTCTTTTTTAAAATTTTTTATACCGGATTTACCAACACAACATTTTAATTTATAACCTCTATATAAGAGTAAATGATTTTTTATTATAATATTCATAAAATTATATTTAATGGGTAATTCAACTATATCAATTTTTGGTAATAAAATCTTTTTAGAAATTATAAATGAATCAAAGTTATTTTCTAATTACCAAACTATTCATTATGATGATTTAGATTTATGTATAAAAGAGGCAGTAAGACACGGCCGTTTAGTTCTGTTTTTTGTAACTCAAGCAAACAAAAATTTTTTCAAAGAATTTAGATCAAAAAATATACCTGTGATTTTAATTGCTAAATCTTCAGATTTAAAAAACTTAAAGTTAGATGACTTAATGGCAAAATTAGATATACCAGTTAGAATGCTAGAATTAAAAAAAACCATTACTATCTTAATAACAAAGTATGAGTTTAAAAAGAATTCTCTAATTCAGTTGAGCGATTACACAATAGATAAAAATGAACGTAAAATCAAAAAAGATCAGTTAGAGCTTCAATTATCTGAAAAAGAAATTAATTTTCTTATTTTATTTAGCGAAAATAGTAAACCTATAAGTAAAAATTCAGTTTTGGAAAAAGTTTGGAATTATTCTACAGAAACAGAAACGCATACAGTTGAAACACATATTCATCGATTAAGAAAAAAAATTTTAGAGAAATTTGGGGATAAAAATTTTATTAAAAATAATAACAAAGGATATTATATTTGAAAAAAAAATCACGAAATTATATTGCTAAAGATTTATTTTCTGCAAAATATAAAACACGTATTGTTAAGCCTAAGAAAGGTAAAGGAAGTTATAAAAGAAGAAAAAAGTTTAGTTTAACCTAGCTCCAATTTTTTGAATTATTTTTGAAGACATTTCAGTTCCTTTTTCTAAGCTTTCTTTTATAGATAATTTATTAACGTAACCATGTAAGAATCCTGCAGCAAAAAGATCACCGGCGCCTGTTAAATCAACAATTTTTAAATTTTTTTTGCTATCACACTCAATTACTTCATTTTTTAAAATAGCAACACTTCCCTTTTCTCCACGAGTGATAACTATTAATTTTTCTAATTGTTTACCAAATGCAATAACTTCCTCAAAGCTTTTAACATTAATTAAAGATAAAATTTCTTGCTCATTAGCAAAAGTAATAGTTAAATTATTTTTTACTAAATTTAAAAAATGAGGTTTATGTCTTTCTACACAAAATAAATCTGACAAAGACATTGCGGCTTTATTTGAATTTTTGATTGCTTTATCAAAAGCCTTTTTAGGATCTCCTTCATCCCATAAATATCCTTCTAAAAAAATCATTTCACTATTTTTGATTGCATTAATATCGATATCATTTTCATTTATTTTTCCCGCTGTTCCAAGAAAAGTACACATGGTCCTTTCCGAGTCAGGTGTAATTAATATTAGGCAAGTTCCCGTAGACAGTTTTTCCCTTTTTTTAGAATAGAAATATTCTACTTTTTCTTTTTTTAATCCATCTTCGTACTTTTGACCAAGATCATCATCGTTCACTTTTCCAATAAATCCAACCTTATTTTCAAGTTGTGACAGGCCAACAATAGAATTTGCTACAGAGCCCCCAGAGACTGTTTCTTCAATCTTTAAATTAGATAGTAATTTTTTAAATTCGGCTTCATCTACAAGCTTCATGGTGCTTTTAATTAATCCATTATCTGTTATAAAATTATCTTTCACTTTACAAATAACATCCACTATGGCATTTCCAATTCCTAGAATTTTCATAATTAAGCTTTCTTTGTTTTAATAGGCGATTTTCTATTAGGATAACAAGCGGTACAAATTTTACAAGTTAAACCATAGCATTCTCTAGCCTTACAATGATTTCTTCCATAATAAATTATTTGAAGATGAAGTTTATTCCAATATTTTTTGGGGAACAATCTTTTTAAATCCTTTTCAGTTTGAACAACATTTTTTCCATTGGTCAACCCCCACCTTTGAGCTAATCGATGAATATGTGTATCCACAGGAAAAGCTGGGTGACCAAATCCCTGTGACATAACCACACTAGCAGTTTTATGACCAACTCCGGGAAGTTTTTCGAGCTCTCCAAAAGTTTGTGGAACTTTTCCGTTATGTATTTTTATTAGCAGTTTTGAGAGTAAATAAATACTTTTAGCCTTCATTCTAAAAATACCTATACTTTTAATTAATTTTTCAATTTTTTTTCTTCCCAATTTCACAAAATGTTCAGGTTTATTGTATTTTGGATAAATATTTTCAGTTACATTATTTACATTAACATCAGTCGTTTGAGCAGATAACAACACCGAAACCAATAGAGTAAATTTATTTTTGTGTTTTAAAGGAATTGGTGTTTTTGGATAAATCTTATTAAGAATTTCTAATATTTTTTTGGATCTTTGAACTTCATTCATTTGAAATTCAGAACGTCTCTCATTGAGTAAAGTCCAGGTTTTTTATTCATTAACCATTTGGCAGCAATAAAAGCACCTTCCGAATAAAGAGCTCTATCAAATGCTTCATGGTCCAAAGTAATAGTTTCTTTTCCGCTTGAAAATAAAACTTTATGATTTCCTACAATTTTACCTTTCCTGATTGAATTGAAATTAATTTTTTTACTAAATGGAAATAATTTTTTATTTAAATATTTTTTACCTATTAATCTATAAAAATCCTTTTTTTTTCCTGTTGCAATACCTTTTCCTAACATTAAGGCTGTTCCTGATGGATGATCTTTTTTATGCTTGTGATGCATTTCAAAAACCTTACTTAAAAAATTATCTCCAAGAGATTTAGAGGCTATTTCAGTTAAATACATCAATAAGTTTATACCCAAACTCATATTACCGGCCTTTAGTATGGGTATTTTTTTAGAATATTTTTTTATTAAATTTTCTTCTTTTTTAGAAAAGCCAGTTGTACCAATAACCACTCTTTTTTTAAGTTTGGAAGCGATTTTTAAGACTTCCAACGTACATTTTGGAATGGTAAAATCTATAATCACATTAGTATTTTTAAACGCAGAAAAAGAATTTAATTGAGGATTTAAGCCAACAATTTTTTTATTAACTACCCTATATTCAGTAATTGAAACTAATTTGAATTTTTTTTCATTTACGGATGACTTGATAAGTTGTCGCCCCATTCTTCCCAAACAACCAGTTATTGAAAATTTTATTTTTTTCATTTTTTACTTGTATAAAAACAATAACATATTTAAACACCTTTTAAAATTATTCGCTTTCAATTTATATAGAATGGTTTGATATAGTATATGGATTTTTTTTTAGAAAATTTAATTTTGCTAGTTTTAATTATAATCCAGTCAATTTTTGGAATTGGTTTATTATTACTCGGAACACCCACATTTTTGTTATTAGGATATGATTTTTCCAGCACGTTGAATTTTTTATTACCTTCTTCAATAGTTATAAGTTATCTCCAATTTAAAAGTTTAAAAACATCATCTAAAAAAATAATTTTTGAATACAATATTTTTTGTTTACCATTTTTGGCCATATTTTTACTGTTTGCATTAAATTTTAAAGAAATTTTAAATTTTAAATTCTACGCTGCAATTATTTTAATTATTTCTTCATTGCTTGTATTAAATAAAAATACTTTTTCGTCACTTAGAAAAAATATATTAAAATATAAAAAGTTAATTTTAATTTTTATAGGCTCTGTGCATGGCCTTACTAATATGGGCGGAGGTTTTTTAACCATTTTTTCTTCTTTAATTAATAATAGTGATAAAAATCTTACAAGGTATTTTATATCTTACGGTTATTTAATTATGGGTTTATTACAATATTTTATTTTAGTATTATTAGAATACAAAAATTTAAGTTTTTCGAAAATTTATTATATTTTTTTAGTTTTGATCGTTTATTTTCCTTCACAAATAATTTTTAAAAAAGTGAATGATTTTTTGTTTAGCAAAATTATAAGTATTATTGCCTTGATTTATGGAATTATAATTATATTTTTAAACTTTGTTGATGTTTAATTTTTCCAAAATCTTTTTGCTTTTTCAAAAAAATTTTTAATTATTGGGTTTGATTTTGAATCCTCTAGCTTTTTAAATTGTTCTAAAAGATTTTTTTGTTCTTTGCTTAAGGAAATAGGAACTTCAGTTATTGCTCTAATATATAAATCTCCATAACTTTTGTTTCTCATCATTGGCATTCCTTTGCCTTTCAACCTAAATTGTTTTCCATTTTGCGTTCCAGCGGGAATTTTTACTTTAGCTTTACCACCATCAATAGTTGGAACTTCTACAGTGGCCCCAAGCGCAGCATCAGTTAATGAAATTGGAAACTCAAAAAAAAGATTTTCTTCAGATCTTTTGAAGATGTTATGATTTCTGATAGACACAAAAATATATAAATCTCCATTTCCACCACCTCTTATGCCTGCTTCTCCTTTACCAGATAATCTAATTCGTGTGCCATCATCGACACCCTTAGGAATATTAGTGAATATTTTTTTTTTAGTTTGTTTTTTACCCATTCCTCTGCATTCATTACATGGATTTGAAATTTGTTCTCCTGAACCGGAACAATTTGGGCAGGTTTGTTGTATTGTGAAGAATCCTTGGCTTGATCTTACTTGACCTTGGCCACCACATGTTGAACAAGAAATTGGTTTTGATCCTGGTTCAGCTCCAGATCCATTACAAGTACCACATTTGTCAGAAGATGAAAAATTGATTTCTTCTCTCTTTCCGTTATAGGCATCTTCTAAAGAAATGGTTAAATCATATCTTAGGTCTGAACCTCTAAAATCGGACGATCTTCGCCTGCTTCTTGATCCACCAAATCCCTCAAAAAAATCATCGAAAGGATCTGAACCAAAAATATCTGAAAAAATATTCGAAAAATCAAAATTTGAAAAGCCACCTCGTCCTCCAGCTCCTTCAAAAGCTGCATGACCAAATTGATCGTAGTTATTTCTTCGTCCCTTGTCAGAAAGAACATGGTAAGCCTCACTGGCCTCTTTAAATTTAGCTTCTGCAGCTTTATCACCTTTATTTCTGTCTGGATGGTATTTTAAAGCTAATTTTCTATAAGCTTTCTTTATTTCTTCAGCAGATGCTGATTTAACGATGCCCAAGACTTCATAATAATCTCTTTTTGACATATTTTAAACGACGTCTTTGTGTCTTTAAGCCTTAGACTCTTTTTTCTTTATCTTTATCGCTTTTATCTTCTTTTACTTCCTCAAAATCTGCATCTACAACATTTTCTTTATTTTGACCTTTAGTATTTGAATCTGTTTTTTGTTTAGTACCTTTTTGTTCAGTATTTTTTTGTTGGCTTTTATATATAGCCTCTCCAAGTTTCATTGAAGTTTGAACTAAATCCTGAGTTTTTTTCTTTACCTCTTCAGTATTGGTTCCTTTAAGTGCATTTCTTAAATCAGAAATTCCAGTTTCTATAGCTTTCTTTTCCGCATCAGAAATTTTGCTTCCATGTTCTTTTAAATTTTTTTCTGTCGTATGTATAATTGTATCTGCCTGATTTCTTGAATCTACTGTCTCTCTTTTCTTTTTATCTGCTTCTTTGTTTGCTTCTGCATCTTTAACCATATTTTTAATTTCTTCATCGCTTAATCCTCCAGAAGCTTGGATTTGAATTTTTTGTTCTTTTCCTGTCCCTTTGTCTTTTGCGGAAACACTAACTATTCCATTTGCATCAATATCAAAAGTTACCTCAATTTGAGGAACTCCCCTAGGAGCATTCGGTATTCCAACTAATTCAAAATTACCTAGCAATTTATTATCAGCCGCCATTTCTCTTTCGCCTTGTAGAACTCTGATAGAAACTGCTGGCTGATTATCTTCGGCAGTTGAAAATACTTGACTTTTTTTAGTAGGGATTGTTGTATTTTTTTCTATTAATTTTGTAGAAATTCCTCCCAATGTTTCAATTCCTAAAGATAAAGGAGTTACATCTAAAAGAAGAACATCTTTAACATCTCCTTGAAGGACTCCACCTTGAATAGCTGCTCCCATTGCAACAACTTCATCAGGGTTTACACTCTTGTTTGGATCTTTCCCAAAAAAGGTTTTAACAGTTTCAACGATTTTCGGCATTCTTGTCATTCCACCAACTAAAACTACTTCATTTATTTCGGCTGCACTGAATCCAGAATCCTTTAATGCCACCTCACATGGCTTAAGTGTTCTTTTGACTAAATCTTCTACAAGCGCCTCAAGTTTTGCTCTTGTTAATTTAATATTTATATGTTTTGGACCGGTTTTATCCGCAGTAATAAAAGGTAAATTAATTTCAGTTTGTGCTGCGGATGAAAGTTCAATTTTTGCTTTTTCTGCAGCTTCTTTAAGTCTTTGTAGAGCTAACTTATCGGTTCTTAGATCTATACCATTGTCTTTTTTAAATTCATTAGCCAGGTAATCAACAATTTTATCATCAAAGTCCTCTCCACCTAAAAAGGTATCACCGTTAGTTGATTTAACCTCGAATACACCGTCACCAATTTCAAGTATTGAAACATCAAATGTACCACCACCTAAATCATAAACAGCTATTTTTTTTCCCCCTTTTTTATCTAATCCATAAGCTAGTGATGCCGCAGTAGGTTCATTTATAATTCTAAGCACTTCTAGACCAGCAATTTTTCCAGCATCTTTTGTAGCTTGTCTTTGTGAATCATTAAAGTATGCTGGTACTGTAATAACAGCCTGTTTAACTTCTTGACCTAAATACTTCTCTGCTGTCTCTTTCATTTTTTGAAGAATAAAAGCAGATATTTGTGAAGGTGAATATTTTTTTCCTCTAGACTCCAACCAGGCATCGTTGTTTTCAGCTTTTATAATTTTGTAAGGAGCTTTTGAAACATCTTTTTTTACTGTTTCGTCCTCAAAATTTCTACCAATTAATCTTTTAACTGCAAAAAGTGTATTCTCAGGATTAGTAACAGCCTGTCTTTTTGCTGACTGACCAACCAATTTTTCATCGTTCTCACCAAATGCTACAACCGAAGGTGTTGTTCTTGCACCCTCAGCATTTTCTAAAACTTTTGCTTGCGTACCTTCCATAACAGCTACACAAGAATTAGTTGTTCCTAAATCAATTCCTATAACTCTACTCATAATTAGTATTTTCCTTTAACTTCTATATGGGGGCTTTTTTGTTTACTACAAGCAAAAAAAGTCAGATTTTCAGTATTTTTAATCATTTTTTTTCTCATTTTTTTTGGCTTTTTCTCCTGTTTTATCTCTTTTTTTGGTTACACCAACCAAAGAAGGTCTGAGTAAGCGATCTTTTATCATATAACCTTTTTGTATTTCTTGAACCACTGTTCCAGATTCTTTTGTTTCATCTTCAATTTCTAGCATTGCTTGATGGTAATTTGGGTCAAATTTCTTGTTCATACATTCTATATGCATGACATCATTTTTTTTAAAGGTTGATACCAGGTCATTTTTTACAATTTCAATACCATCAATAATTTTGTTTAAATCTTTGCTATTTTTTAGATTTTCATCATTTTTAAAAGAAGTAATTGCTCGGTCAATATTATCCAAAAGAGCTAACGATTCTTTTGCAAGGTTGAATCCCCCAAAATCAAATGCTTCTTGTTTTTCTTTCTCAAATCTTCTTCTTTGATTTTCCATTTCTGCCATGGTTCTCAAAAGCTTTTCCTGAGTTATTTTTAGTTTTTCTTCAGGGGTTTCCTCTTTAATCTCATCACCTTTTTCTTGCTCCTGATGATTTTTTAGAGTTTCTTTATTTTCTTCAGAGAGATTTTTTTCTTTATCTTTTTTTTCTGATTTTGTCATTACTTTGATATATGGTAATTAAAAAAAAAAAATCTAGTACAAAATGTCAAAAATTAAAAAAATTTTGATTGGCACAAATAACAAAGGAAAATATAGAGAAATAAGCTATTTGTTACCAAAAAAAATTAAAAAATTTGAAACTGGCTTCTTTAATCTCTCTTCACCAGAAGAAAATGGAAAAAGTTTTAAGGAAAATTCATACATTAAGGCATCATATTTCTCAAAAAAAACTAATATGATTTGTTTAGCAGACGATTCTGGATTAGAAGTAGATTTGCTTGAAGGAGAGCCGGGTATTTATTCATCACGCTGGGGTGGAAAAAAAAATAACTTTAACATAGCAATTAAAAAAGTTTTGAAAAAAATGAATAAATTTAAAGACAATTGGGATAACATAAATTCGGCAAGATTTATTTGCTGCATGACTATTTTTTGGCCTAACGGAAAAAGTTATTCAAGTTCAGGTTCTGTTGAGGGAACAATATCAAAGTCAAAAAAAGGAAAAAATGGTTTTGGCTATGATCCAATTTTTATTCCAAATGGATATAATAAAACTTTTGGTGAAATGAACCCAAAATTAAAAATGTCCATTGACCATAGATTTAAGGCTTACCTTAAAATTAAGAAATTTTTTATCTAATTAACTTTAATAAATTTTTTTTTTTCAACTTTATAAATTTTTAACTTTTGTTTGCTTATATTATTTTCAATAATAAATTTTCCATGCAGACCTTTAAATCCTTTTTTGTTGTACAAAAGGTCTTCTTTGAAATTTAAATTATTATTTATCCAACAATAGTATATTAAGCCTAGAGCATCATAAGCGAGAATCGAAACTTTATTTGGTTTTTCTTTAAATCTTTTTTCGAATCTTTTTTCAAATTTTTCTAAATTATGAAAATCAATAGATGGAAAATGTAAATTTTGCATGGCATTTTCGTTAAAAAAAGTCTCATCGAACCATTGATTAATACTAAAAAAATTAATTTTTTTACTCGAAACATCAGAAAACATAAAAGAAGTCAAAACACTTTTTAATCTTTCTCCAAAATCTATAACTACAACGGAATCAAAATTTACACTACCCAAAGTATGCATCGATTCTAACTTTTTTAATTCTTGTTTATGTTTGTATAAATCTGATTTTTCTAATATTTTGATTCTTCTTTCTAAATCTTTTTTTCTTTCTCGATATTTTGTAATTTTTTCTATTTCCCCGGTAATTTTTTTTGGATTAGCGTCGTATGAGTAAACTCTATAAAATTGTAATATATCTTTTTTAGCGACAGATTCTGATTGATAAATAAATTCTGATTTTGGCGACAAAAGTAAAGTTTTAGAAATTTTCATTTTTTTAAAATAGTTTTTCAAAGTTTCCATCTGTGAGTCGATATTGATGCCGAATGCAATAGTATTTTTTGGAATATTTTCAGTTTTGTTAGTTAATGAAATAAAAGTGATTTTATTTAGTTCTCCAAGTCTTTCCAAACTTTTATGAAATATTGGACCTATTACAATTTTAATTCCAAGTTCCTGAAATTCTTTAGCCGATTTATAACTGCTTAAAGCATTTCCTTTACTATCTTTTGGGTAAATTTTTATATCTTTATTTGAAATATCATATAAGGCCAATTGTATTGCTTTCAAAAATGACTCTCCGGTATCTTTAAACTCACCAGACAAAGGTAAAAGAACACCTATTTTTAGAATTCTTTCATTTTCTAAATTGTCTTCATTTAAAGTTTGATTAGCTTCAGCGCTATTTATTATAAATAACAAATAGGTTAGTATTGAAAGACAGGTAAGTTTTTTCATAAATTCAAATAAGCTTAGGTAACATAAAATGTAATTTAGGCATCAAATGGACAAGAATAAAGAACAAACGATTAATCCAGGGTTGTATGTAGTATCTACTCCCATAGGTAATATGGAAGATATAACTCTCAGAGCTTTAAATGTAATAAAAAAATCTAATATAATTTTATGTGAAGATACAAGAAGATCAGTAAAATTACTTTCTCATTTTAAACTAAAAGGTAAACTCTTTTCTTATCATAAATTTAATGAGGAAAAAGTTAGTAATAATATAATTGATTTAATAAAAAAAAATAAAATTGTAACGTTGATTTCTGATGCAGGTACCCCTGCTATTTCTGATCCTGGAATTGTCCTCATTAATAAATGTATAAAAGAAAATTTAAGTGTATATCCAATTCCTGGTCCCTCTGCTGTGACAGCTGCTATAAGTGTTTCTGGATTTACTGATCAATATTTATTTTATGGTTTTTTACCAAAGAAATTAAATGAGTTAGAAAAAGTTTTAAGAAATTTATATGATTTAAACTATTCAATAATTTTTTTTATTTCTGCTTCAAAATTTAACTTCTACATTTCCCATTTTAAAAAATATTTTTCTGGTAGAGATATACTTGTAGCAAAGGAAATGACAAAAATTCACGAGGAATTTATTAGAGGTAAAGTTGAATCAATTAAAAATATTCCAGAAAATTTAAAAGGTGAGCTAACAATTGTTTTATCAAAAAAAAAAGAAGCAATAAATATTAAGAAAGAAATTAACGAATCAGTTAAAATAGAAATAAAAAAAATGTTAAAAAAATACAGCCACAAAGATGTAGTAGATTTTTTTACAAAAAGAGAAAAATTATCAAAAAAAATAATTTATAATTTTTGTCTAGAATTGAAAAAAAATAAATGAAAAAAATATTTATAATAGTTTTTTCGCTTTTATTATTAAGTGCTTGCGTTGGATCTTCCACAAGTGGAGTTTTTGGATCTGGTGTAAGTGTAGCATTGGATCCAAGAACATTGGGGACTCAAATAGATGATTCAATTATGCAAAAAAATTTGCAAGCAAGACTCGCTTTAACTGATAAAAAATACATTTTAAAAATTTCTGTAAAAGTATTAGATGGAAGAATATTTCTAGGGGGAAAAGTTAATGAGCCTGAGGAAAAACTAAAAATCACTAAGTTGGCTTGGGAAACTAAAGGAGCAAGATCAGTAAAAAATAATATTGCAATAAAACAGAAATTTTCATTTAAAAATACTGCCGTAGATGTTCTGATAACCTCTCAATTAAGAACAGCTTTAATTCTAAATAAAAAAGTAAAGGCAGCTAATTTTAATATTGATACTGTTAATAAAAAAACTTACGTTTTTGGAATTGCACATAATGAAGATGAAAAAAAAGAAATCATTAGCGAAGCAAAGCAAATAGTAGATTTGAAAAAACTTGTAACTAGTATACTTATGGTTTCTGATTTAAGTAGGCAAAAAGAGTAGATTAATTTTTTTTATTTTTTTGGTAGTCAATTATGTCTGAAGAATAAGCTGCTACAGAAGCTAAATTTAATATATCGCTAGTAGACGATCTTAAAGGGGCTATTTCAATAGGTTCGCCTAATCCTACTAACAAAGGTCCAACTACTTTAACAGCACTTAAACTTTTTAACATTTTAAATGAAATTGCGGCGCTGTGTCTTCCGGGCATTATTAAAACATTAGCATTACCAACTATTTCTGAAAATGGATAAAGATCTTTATATTTTTCATCTAAAGCTACATCTGGCTGCATTTCACCATCAAATTTAAAATCAACTTTTTCCTTTTTTAATATTTCAACAGCATCTCTTGGATTTTTTGTTGCTCTAGTTTTTGGAGTACCAAAAGTAGAATGAGATAAGAATGCGATTTTTGGATCAAAACCAAATAGCCTTGCTACTCTTGCAGAGGATATTGCTATTTGAGCTAGTTGTTCTGCAGTGGGTATTTCATGTACGGCTACATCGGATACAAATACTGTTCTACCTCTATTAACCATTATATTTAGACCAAAAACTATTTCTCCTGATCTTGCTTCAACTACGCGTTCAACCTTATCTAATGTTGATGTATAGCGTCTGGTATTTCCAGTAACCATTGCATCGGCATCTCCACTCGACACCATACAAGTGCCCCAAATAACTCTATCGTTTCTAACTAATCTATCGCAGTCTCTTTCCAACAGTCCTTCTTTACGTTGTAATTTTTTATAAAGAAGCTTCGCGTATTTTTGTCTTTTTTCCTTATCAGTGGAGTTTATTATTTCTATTTTATAATTTTCATCTAAACCAATTTCCTTAAGTTTTTCTTTTACTATATCTTTTTTTGCTATTAATATTGGAATTCCAAGACCATTGCTTTTAAAAGCTATTGCGGCTTTTAATGTATTTTCATCTTCACCGTCAGCAAAAACTACCTTTTTTTGAGATTTTTTTATTTGAGTATTTACACCCTGCATAATAGTTGTTGATGGATCAAGTCTTTGTTTTAATTGTTCTTTGTAAGTTTCAAAATTTTCTATTTTTTTTCTAGCTACTCCACTTTTCACTGCTGCTTTTGCTACCGCAACTGGTATCACACTAATTAATCTTGGATCAAATGTAGATGGGATTATATACTCTTTTCCATATATTGGTCTCTCGCCACCCATTGCGGCCACAACTTCATCAGGAACATATTCTCTTGCAAGTTTTGCTATAGCGTGTGCAGCAGCTACTTTCATCTCTTCATTAATTGTTTTAGCTCTTACATCTAACGCACCTCTAAAAATATAAGGAAAACCAATTAGATTATTAACTTGATTTGGATAGTCAGATCTACCTGTAGCAACTATTGCGTCATTTCTTATTTCTTGAACATCCTCAGGGTTAATTTCAGGATCGGGATTTGCACAGGCAAAAATGATTGGATTTTTTGCCATACTTTTTACCATAGTTTTTGTTAAGACACCCTTAGTCGACAAACCTAAAAAAACATCAGCTCCCTTAATTGCATCTTCAAGTGTTCTATGTTTTGTTTCAATTGCATGAGCAGATTTCCATTGGTTGAGGTTATCCCTACCTCTGTATAAAACACCTTTTCTATCTACCATTATAATATTTTTATTTAAAACACCGTTACTTTTAAATAAATTTGAACATGCCATTGCAGAAGCACCAGCACCATTCACAACAACTTTAATGTCTTTGATTGATTTTTTTGATATATCTAAAGCATTTATTAAAGCTGCCAAAGTTATTATTGCAGTACCATGTTGATCATCATGAAAAATTGGAATATCTAATTTTTTTTTAAGTTTTTCCTCAATTATAAAACAATCAGGTGCTGCTATATCCTCTAAATTGATTCCTCCAAAGCTTTTTCCAAGCGCAGATATACAATTTACAATTTCTTCTACATTTGAGGAATCTATTTCTAAATCTATAGAATCAATATCTGCAAAACGTTTAAATAATACTGCTTTACCTTCCATTACTGGTTTTGAGGCAAGCGCACCTAGATTTCCTAAACCAAGTATTGCTGATCCATTACTTATAACAGCTACCAAATTTCCTTTTGTAGTGTAGTCATAAGCAGCATCAGGATTTTCTGCTATTACCTTTACTGGGGCAGCTACTCCAGGCGAATAAGCAAGAGCCAAATCTCTTTTGCTTGTCATGGGTTTCGAAGACAGAATTTCTATTTTTCCAGACTTTCCACTATTGTGATAATCCAAAGCTTCTTGGTCTGTGTATCTTTCTATTTTGGACTTTTTCTTCATTTAAAAAGCAAGTATCTTACAATTGTCACAAAAATAAGGCTTACATGTCAAGATGAACTTAATATCTTCTACTTCTACATTTGGTTTTTTTACATTAATAAGTCGAATACTTGGTTACGTTCGAGATATTTTAATTGCTATTTTTTTAGGAACCAGCCTTTTTGCAGATGCCTTTTTTGTAGCTTTTAGGCTACCAAATACTTTTAGAAGATTATTTGCTGAAGGTACCTTTAATGCTGCTTTTATTCCTAGCTACGCAGGAGAACTTACTAAAAATAAAGTTAAGGCAGATAATTTTGCAAAAAATGTATTTAATATCCTTTTTATTATTTTATTTTTTCTCGTACTAGTGGCGGAAATTTTTATGCCACAACTAATTTTTTTAATTGCTCCAGGATTTTATAAAGATCCTGAAAAATTAGAGCTTGCAACATATTTAAGTAGAATTACTTTTCCTTTCCTTTTTTTCATATGTTTGGCATCTTTTTTTGGCGCAATACTAAATTCATATAATAAATTTGCAGCTGCTGCAGCAGCACCAATAATATTAAACATAATATTAATTGGATCATTATTTTTATCAAGATGGATCGATATATCTCATGTTTTGACATTATCATATGCAGTTTCAATTGCTGGTTTTTTACAATTAATATTACTATTATTTTTTGTTAGGAAAAACTTTCTTCCTATTTTAAGTATTAAAATAAAAATAGATAAAAAAGTAAAATTATTTTTTAATAAATTACTTCCAAGCATTTTTTCATCAGGCGTAACCCAAATTAATATTTTAGTTGGTACTATAATAGCTTCTTTTCAAGCAGGTGCGGTTTCTTATCTTTACTATGCTGATAGAGTCTATCAAATAAATCTAGCTGTTTCAGGTATAGCTGTTGGTACTGTAATGCTACCTGAGTTATCTAAACATGTTAAAAATAAAAATTTTGAACAAATTAAAAATTTGCAAAATAGAGCATTAGAACTATGTTTGTTTTTGTCAGTGCCTGCATCTGTAGCTTTAGTTTTAGCATCAAAAGAGATTATTACTTCACTTTTTGGCTATGGGTCTTTTGATAATTTAAGTGTTGTTAATACTGCAACCGCACTTACTTTTTTTGCATTCGGAGTTCCTGCATTTGCGACATTAAAAATTTTTTCAAATTTCTTTTTTGCTAGAAATGATACAAAAACACCTTTCTACTTATCAATTGTGTCTGTATTTTTAAATATAATTATAAGTTTATCTTTATTTAGCAAAATCGGTTTTATTATAATACCTATAGCCACTTCAATTTCTTCTTGGGTTAATGTATTTATGCATTACTATTTTATTAAGAAAAGAAATTTATATATCTTTGATAGAAAGTTTATTCGTAAATTTCCTAGAATGATATTATCAGTGGTTGTAATGGGTTTAGTATTATATTTACTGTTGGGCATTTTTTCAGATAAATTTAACTATAATGAAAGTTGGAAATTTATTTACTTATTCATTATAGTAGCGATTAGCTTAGTGTGTTATTTTTTAATTTCAAATTTTTCGGGAGCTTTTAAGTTTAAAGATATTAAATTAAAATAGTAAATTTTATTTATGCACAAAAAAAGGGTATTTTCAGGAGTTCAACCGACAGGAAATTTACATTTGGGAAATTATTTGGGAGCTATAAAAAATTTTGTTAATTTACAAAGTAAATTTGAATGTGTTTATTGTATAGTAGATTTGCATGCAATAACTAACTATCAAGATCCAAAAGAATTAAAATCAAATATATTAGAAACAGTTGCCAGTTTTGTTGCTTCAGGATTAGATCCCGAAAAAAATGTTATATTTAATCAAGCAAGTGTGGCCGCACACAGCGAGCTTGCTTGGATATTTAATTGTGTTGCGCGAATTGGATGGATGAATCGAATGACTCAATTTAAAGAAAAAGCTGGATCAAACAAAGAAAATGCAAGTGTTGGTTTATTGGTTTATCCAAATTTAATGGCAGCTGACATACTTATATATAGGGCAACTCATGTTCCGGTTGGGGAAGACCAAAAACAACATTTAGAACTAACTAGAGATATAGCAAAAAAATTTAACCACGACTTTAAATGTGAGGATTATTTTCCAATAGTAGAACCACTGATACCAAAAGAAATTCCTAGAGTAATGAGTTTAAGAGATGGCACCAAGAAAATGAGCAAATCAGAAACTTCTGATCAAAGTCGAATAAATTTAAAAGACGATAAAGATTTAATTGATCAGAAAATAAAAAAAGCTAAAACTGATAATGATCCTATTCCTTCAGAAATAAATGGGCTTAAAAATAGACACGAAGCTTTAAACCTCATATCCATTTACGCAAGTATAAATGGAATTGAATTAAGTAAAGTTTTGAAAGAATTTGGAGGAAAAAATTTTTCAACCTTTAAGAGCAAACTTAGCGAATCAATAATAGAAAAAATTTGTCCTATTGGAAATGAAATAAAAAAACTACTAAAAGACAAAAGTTATCTTGATAAAATTTTGGCTAAAGGCGCAAAAAAGGCAGATTTGATGGCAAAAAACAATCTTAAAGAAATTTATGAAATTATTGGTTTAACTAAGTTCACTTAATGTTAAATTTTTTATATAGTATATATAGGTAAGCATTATGTTGATTGAAACAGAACATACACCGAATCCAGATACTTTGAAATTTTTACCAGGTAAAACAGTTTCTGAAATAGGTCCAGTTGAATTTTTAAAAAATGATGAAAGTATTAAAGTGCCTTTAGTTAACAGAATATTATCTATTGAAGGTACATTAATGGTATTTCTTGGAGAAAATTTTATTACAGTAAAAAAAGAAAAAAATTTAAATTGGGATGATTTGAAACATGGAATTATTTCCGAAATTAATGATCATTATTCAAAAGGTGTAAAAGCTGTAGTGAGTAAGGATTTAAAATTTAAAAAAAATAATAAAGATTCAAAACATGAATCAAACAATATAATTAATAAAATTAACGAAATTTTAGATTCAAAAATAAGACCGGCAGTCGCAAGGGATGGAGGAGATATTACATTTAAATCCTTTAAAGATGGCGTGGTTACCGTTGAACTTAAAGGAAGTTGCTCAGGATGCCCAAGCTCTATAATGACATTAAAGCAAGGAGTACAAAATCTTTTATGTCATTATATACCTGAAGTAAAAAGTGTTGAGGCATTATAAAAAATGGGAAAAAAAATAGAAAAACTGTTTAAGTCTTACCGTGACCAATTGCTGCATCTTGCCAAACTATATGGTGTGGTTGAGATAAAAAGTTATGCAAGAAGTGCAAAAAGACTAACTATTTCTCAATTAGAATTATTGCTAATTAAACATAGAATTAAATTACCAGTAAACCGATCTAGTGATAAAGCTTTAGCAAAACAAGAAATAAAAGAAAATTCTATAAGGAATGTTTATTTAACATTCGCATTCATCTTTTTTTTGGGTTGTTTGATTAGTATTCGACCATATATTAAAAGTGTTGTTAACGAAGTCAAATTTACTTATGTAGCTCAAGAGTATAAAAAACCTATATCTAAAAAATCTAAAGAAGAAAAAAAAATTGAACTACCTAAAGCCAATCAGAATTACGATAACACAGTAAGTTTAAATTCTGAAACTACTAGTAATCTGTTTGATGATTTAGGTTACGATTTAAAAGGTGTTAGAGCTGGACAAAAAGTAAAGCCTATATATCTTACAAAACTTCCAAGGGATCTTAAATCTCTTGGAGATACAAGAAAAAAAAGAGAATTATTTATTAAAATTGTTTTACCTTTAATACTTGATGAGAACAAAAAAATTACTGAAGATAGAGAAAAACTTTTTAAAATATTAGGCAAAAACTTTAATACTGTAGGTGAACGAGTTTGGCTTAAAAGAAGGTTTAAAGAATATAAAATTGATGACCAAGATTTATCTAAACTTAAAATGAGAATGGATACAATACCGGTGTCCCTAGCTTTAGCGCAAGCAGCCAACGAAAGCGGTTGGGGAACATCTAGGTTTGCTTTAGAGGGAAATGCTTTATTTGGACAATGGACGTGGAGTAAAAAAGGCATTAAGCCAAAAAACAAAGATCCTAAAAAAACACATAGAGTTCTGCAGTTTCAAATTCTTAAAGCTTCAGTTAGAGCATATAAAAATAATTTAAATACTCATAATGCATATAAAGAATTTAGAGAAACAAGAGCGCAGTTAAGAGAAAAAAACAAAGATATTACAGGTTTGGACTTAGTTGAGCATATAAAAAACTATGCTGGAATTGGAGAAGAGTATGTAAAAATTATTAGAACAGTTATAGAAAATAATTCTTTAACAGATTTTGATAAAGCTAATTTATTGCCTACGAATTTGAAAAAAGGTCTAGCACTATAAAAGTTCAGCATTAATATTCAGCAATAACATATTGAACGCCTAACCATCTCCATTTTCCAGAATTTTCTTGTAGTGAGCAGTTAATTCTCCCTCTTTCTGTAATAAACTTTTCTTTTATTAATATTTTTATTTCATGATTACTAATATGCTCAATATGAGATTTTCTCCATTTGTTTCCTTCATTGGAATAGCAATTAACGTTTTTTATATTTAATAAATTTTCAAAAAATTTTATTTTAATTTCTGGAGGGTTTTCGTTTTTGATAAGATATCTATTTTCTGGAGTAATACTTTCATATGGGAAAGGTAAAGTTTGTAAAATAGACTTAAATCTTTTTAACTCTCCATATTTTTCGTTTATTGGAAATCTTGGCAATTCAAGAAAATCTTTACTCGAGTCTATCACACCTGAGTGTTGTCCAAAGGCAAATTCAAAATTTAAATCTTTTACAATATTTTTAAGGTTAGTACTATACTCTCCAAAAGGATAAGAAAATAATTTAGGAGAATAGCCCAATTCTTTTTCAAAAATATTTATAGAATTTTCTAAATCTTCTTTTATTTTATTTTCTTTCCAATCTATTAAATACTCATGAGAATGACTATGGTTTCCTATGGTGGCTAAATCACTGGACTCGATCTCTTTTATTTGCGCCCAAGTCATGTACCCATATTTACCAATTTCTCTAGTGCTTACAAAAAGGACGAAAGGAATTTTTCTTTTTTTAAGTACAGGCCAAGCATTTAAATAAAAAGATTCAAAAGCATCATCAATTGTTAAAAGTAAATAATTTCTCTCCATTTTAACTTTAATAATTTCACTAAACTTATTAAAAGAAATAAATTCTAAATCAGAATTATTTATTTCTTTTAAATGTTCTAAAAAAATTTCGTTTCTTATGTTTGTGGAAGGATATTTATTTTCATTGAATCGATGATACATCAAAGCTATTACACCCTTATCAGTATTAAATGAATTTAAATTTATAGCAAAGGATTTACTTATTGATAATAATAGTAGTATCAATATGAATATTATGAATTTTTTATCAATAAATTTTAGTACCGACATAGGTTCGTTATTTGTAAAGTCTAAAAATAAAACATTTATAAAAATTTTGCAAAGTGATAAATCGAGAAATGATTTGTTTATGAGCGAAATTTTAATTTTTTTTAAAGAAAATAATATAAAATTTGAAGATTTATCTCAAATTTTTGTGAATCAAGGACCGGGAAATTTTTCTGGAATTAGAGGATCTTTAGCGACAGCTAAAGGAATTAGTTTGGCAAAAAATTTGAATTTGTTCGGATATAATACTTTTATATGGTCTTGTGCTAAATTTTTTAACAAAAAAGATTATATTTTTTGTTTAATCAAATTCAGAGAAAAATATTTTATTAAAAAATTTGATGAAAAGCTTAAAGATATTTCAAAAGTTGAAGAAGTAAGTATTGATGAAATAGTAAATAAATACAAAAATAATTTTATTGTAACTCCAAGGTATGTAACCAAACATTTTGATAAAAAATTGCTTCAACTAAGTAATTTAAATATTGTCGACTTAGATTATAATGAGCTTGAATTTCTTCAATTAAAAGGCTTATTAGATGAGGAATTGATTAAACCATTATATTTGAGTTAAACTCTTTTTGAAAAAATGTTTTTTAGTTATAATATAAAATAGCAATATATGAAAAGTGTTATAGAAGATTTATGTGTTAAGAGAGGTGTACGGCTAACTGATCAAAGAAAAGTTATAGCCAAAGTCATGTCCGATTCAAATGATCATCCAGATGTGGACGAACTGCATAAAAGAGTTAATAAGCATGATAACAAAATTAGTATCGCGACTGTATATAGAACAGTAAAATTATTTGAAGAAGCTGGAGTAGTGGCAAAACATGATTTTAAAGGCAGCAAGGCGAGATATGAAGAAATTCCAGAACAACATCATGATCATTTAATAGATGTTAACACAGGAGAGATAACCGAATTTGTTAATGAGGATATCGAAAAACTACAAAAAAAAGTTGCAGAAAAACTTGGTTACAAACTTGTTGATCACAGATTAGAATTGTATGGTTCTAAAATTAAAAAATAAAAACATTGTCTAAAAAAATATTTATCAAAACTTTCGGGTGTCAAATGAATGAATATGATTCAAATCGTATTTATGACATTGTTTCATTAATTGGATATACTAAAACTTTAGTAAAAAAAGAAGCAGACTGTTTTGTTCTTAACACATGCCATATTCGTGAAAAAGCAACTGAAAAAGTATATGATGAAATTGGAAGGATTAGAAAGGATTTCAAAAATTTAAAAAAGCCACTAGTAGTTGTTTCTGGTTGTGTTGCACAAGCTGAATCAAATGAAATGATTAAGCGAGAGCCGTATATTGATATGGTAATAGGACCTCAATCTTACCATAAAATTGGAGATTTAATTTTAGATTATGAAAGAAAAAAGAAAAAAATCAATGAAACTGAATTTGATGTTATTAATAAATTTGATTTACTAGAAAAAATTTCTAATTCACAAAATAAAACTTCTTCATATATAACAATCCAAGAAGGATGCGATAAATTTTGTAATTTTTGTGTAGTGCCCTATACCAGAGGACCCGAATATTCGAGATCGTTTAGTCAGGTCATTAACGAAGCAAAAAATCTAGTTAGCAATGGTGTAAAGGAAATTATTTTACTTGGCCAAAATGTTAATGCTTATAATTTTAATAATAAATACAAACTTTCTTCGCTAATAATAGCCTTAAATAATATTACTGAATTAAAAAGAATTAGGTTTACAACTTCACATCCAAAAGATATGACCGATGATTTGATCGAGTGTTTCACTAATTGCGAAAAATTGATGCCACTTCTTCATTTACCTATTCAAAGCGGATCTAATAAAGTTCTTAAGTTAATGAATAGAAAACATGATCGGGAATATTATTTTTCAATTATTGAAAAGTTAAAAAAAGCTAATGAAAATATAAAAATTTCAAGCGATTTTATTGTGGGGTATCCTGGTGAAACTGAGAAAGATTTTCAAGATACAGTTGATTTAGTTGAAAAAGTAGGTTTTTTAAATTCATATTCTTTTATTTTTAGTCCAAGACCCGGCACACCCTCTGCTAAAAAAGAGCTAAATAATATTGAAGAAAATATAAAAAGGCTTAAAATATTACAAAATATTCTTGAAAATTTTCAATATAAAAATAATAAAAAATATTTATCAAAAAATTGCGAAGTGTTGATTGAAAACAAATTAGAGAAAGAAGAAAAATATTTTGGTAGAACAAAAACTATGATTCCCGTTATATTGGATGCAGATGATTCTAAAATTGGAGAACTTGTAAAAGTAAAAATAACGAGTTGTAACAAAAAGAATTTATTTAGTAGTCATAAAATTAATAAAGTGAAAGCGGCTTAATTTTGATTAAAGTAAATAAACAAAACAGAAATAATAAGGAAATCTCTATTACATATGGAGATGATGATTCAATAAATATAAATATATTTAATAATAAAATTTTAATGGAAATAGCTGGTTCATTTGACCAAAATTTTAAAGAATTGGAAAAAAAAAGTGGTTCTAAAATCTTTTTTAGAGGCAATTCAATCCTTATTAAAGGTGAAAAAAATGCAAATCATAAAGTTAAAAATGCTATAGAGTATTTAATCGATCGCTTTAGATCTGACAAAAAAATAGATAAAAATGATTTAATCGCTGCTTTAAATGGTGAAATGATAAAAGACAAAATAAATGGATCAAATATTCAATCTCTAGAAGGTGTAATTAAAACCCCAAAGAGATCTGTAATAGCAAGATCACAAAAACAAAAAGAGTATGTTAAATCACTTAAAACAAACAAAATAGTAATATCTATGGGACCTGCGGGAACAGGAAAAACTTACTTAGCTGTTGCAGCAGCATTATCTATGTTGCTAGAAAAAAAGGTAGAACGAATAATATTATCAAGACCTGCCGTTGAAGCAGGAGAAAGATTAGGTTTTTTACCAGGAGATATGAAAGATAAAATAGACCCTTATCTAAGACCATTGTACGATTCACTCTACGATTTATTAGATTATGATAAAATTCAAAGAAAAATAGAATCTGGCGCAATTGAAATAGCGCCACTTGCTTTTATGAGAGGACGTACTCTAAAAAATTCATTTGCTATTTTAGACGAGGCACAAAATGCAACAGAAACTCAAATTAAAATGTTTTTAACTAGAATAGGAGAAAATTCAAAACTTGTAGTAAACGGTGATCCTTCACAAGTTGATTTGCCCAATAAGAGTCAATCAGGATTAATAAAATCTCAAAAAATATTAAAAAATATTACAGAAATAGCAGTAGTAAATTTTACACACAAGGATGTAATGAGAGATCCATTGGTAACAAAAATTGTAGAAGCTTATCAACATAATGCCAATGATAAAGATTAATGTTGAGATTGATAATAAGTCTTGGCAAAAAAAAATTAAAAACTTAAAAAAATATTTTTATAAAAAACTAAAAAGAATTTCTAAAATAGTAAAATTTTTTAAAGGAAAAAAAATAACTTTTACCATCTTATTAACAAATTCATTAAAAATGAAAAAACTTAACAGAAAATTTAGAAAATGTAATAAGACAACAGATGTTTTGTCATTTCCTTATTATCCATTAAAAAATTTGAAAGTAATAAAAGATAAAAATATATACATTGGAGATATAGCCGTTTCTTATGAAATTATTAATTTAAGGTCAATAAAAAGTAATTTTTCAAAAGAATTTGATAAAGTGTGGATTCACGGACTTTTACATTTAATTGGATACAATCATGTTAGTGATAAAGATTATTTTAAAATGAATAAAATTGAAAAAAGGATTTTAAAATCAATTTGACTAATTTAATAAATAATAAATTTTTTGTTATATTTTTTGCTCCATTTATACTCGGTGCATTAACAACACTTGGTTTTGCGCCTTATAATTTTACATTTATAAACTTTTTTACATTTTCATTATTATTATTTTTAATTTTAGTGGTTAAAAAAAAAACTAAAACTAAATATAGAAAAAAAAAATCAAATAAATATTTTTTTTATTTAGGTTGTGCTTTTGGCTTTGGCTTTTTTTTGTTAGGTAACTATTGGATTACTATTTCTTTAACTCATGACGATATGTTTAAAGGTTTCATTCCATTAGCGCTTGTATTAATTCCTTTATTTTTATCACTGTTTTTTGGGCTATCAATTTTACTTGTAGGCTTTTTTGCTGAAAGAAATTTTTCATTCATATTATTTTTTTCTTTAGTATTTTCATTATTTGAATTTTTAAGAGGAAATATTTTAACTGGTTTTCCTTGGAATTTAATTGCATATACTTGGTCATCGTCACTTGAAACTATACAAATTTTATCATTAATTGGCTCGTATTCATTAAGCTTAATTTCAGTCACAATATTTTGCATTCCTTTTTTGTTTTTCCAAAAAAAAGTTGTTTTAAAAAATTTTTTTCCTCTTATATTTTTTTTAATACTTTTTGTCTCAAATTACATATATGGAATATTGAAGATTAATAATAGTAAATACGAATTTGATAATTATATAAGTGTAAAGATAGTTTCTCCTAATTTCTCTTTAAAGGACTACAATACCAAAAGTGAAAAGTCTCAATTAGAAAGGTTAATTAAAATTAGCGATCCACAAAAAGATAAAAAAACTTTATTTATTTGGCCAGAAGGAATATTTTATCAATCTTATATAAAAGAAATTAAAAAATATAAAAAATTATTCGAAGATAAATTTTCTGAAAATCATTTAATAATTTTAGGAATAAATAACTATACAAATCTTGAAAATGTTAGTGATAAAAAATATTTTAATAGTTTGGTATTATTGAATCATAAATTGGAAGTTTTATCTTTATATAATAAAATAAATCTTGTTCCATTTGGTGAATTTTTACCTTTTGAAAAATTTTTATCAAGATTTGGTTTAAAAAAAATCACTTCAGGTTATAATTCATTTTCGCCCGGAGATATTAGAAACACAATAAACTTAGGTAGCGAGTTTAATGAAAAATTAATACTACCGTTAATTTGTTATGAAATAATTTATTCAGGAAAAATAAAAGAAAAAAAACAATCACCTGACCTAGTAGTTAATATTTCAGAAGATGCTTGGTTTGGTAAATCAATCGGGCCATATCAACATTTTACAAAAACAATTTATAGATCAATAGAGGAAGGTGTTTTTATAGGAAGATCTGCAAATAGGGGTATCTCAGCATTTGTTGATCCTAATGGAAAAATTATTAAATCACTTAATACGGGAGAGTCAGGAAATATAGAGCTAAATTTTCCCAATTATTACAGCTCAACTCTATTCTCAAATCTTGGAAATAAAATATTTTTTTTAATGATTTTTTTATATATATTTCTACTTTTAATTTTTAAAAAATTTAAAATTTAATGAGCAAAAAATCTTATTTATTTACTAGCGAGTCTGTATCAGAGGGACATCCTGACAAAGTTTGTGATCGCATATCGGATATGGTTGTTGATACATATTTATCAAAAGAGCCTCTATCAAGGGTGGCATGTGAAACATTAACGACGACTAACAAAGTAGTGTTAGCTGGTGAAACAAGAGGGCCGGAAATAAAAAAAGATGATTTAATCGAAAAAGTTCGTGGTTGTATAAAAGATATAGGTTATGAGCAAAAAGGATTTCATTGGAAAAATTGTAACATAGATGTTCACTTACATTCTCAATCTTCAGACATTGCTATGGGTGTTGATTCAAAAGGAAATAAAGACGAGGGAGCTGGCGATCAAGGTATTATGTTTGGTTATGCATGTAATGAAACAGAAGTGTTAATGCCAGCACCGATATATTACTCACATAAAATTTTAGAATTGATGGCCGAAGACAGAAAAAGTGGAAAAGCCAATAAATTAGAACCGGATTCAAAAAGCCAAGTGACGATGATGTATGAAAATGGAAAACCGGTAAAAGTTACTTCGGTGGTTATTTCGACACAACACTCTCCCACAGTAAACCAATCGCAAGTTAAAGAAATTGTAAGACCTTATTTGGAAAAATCTATTCCTAAAAAACTTTTATCAAATTTAAAAGATGAAGAATTTTATGTTAATCCAACAGGTCAGTTTATTATTGGTGGGCCTGATGGAGACTCTGGTTTAACAGGACGAAAAATAATCGTAGATACTTATGGAGGTGCGGCTCCACATGGCGGTGGAGCTTTTTCTGGTAAAGATCCTAGTAAAGTGGATCGATCTGCTGCTTATGCAGCAAGATATGTAGCAAAAAATGTTGTTGCTTCAAAAATTGCAGACAAATGTTTAATACAACTTGCTTATGCTATTGGAGTTTCTAAACCTCTATCTATCTATGTGGATCTTTTTGATGGAGATGAAGAAAAATCAAAGCATGTAGAAAAGATAATAAAAGACAATTTTGATTTGAGCCCTAGAGGAATTAGAGAGATGCTATTATTGAATAAACCTATATATGAATGCACATCAGCGTATGGTCATTTTGGAAGAAAACCAAGATCAGATGGTTCATTTTCGTGGGAAAAAACAGACAAAACTTCAGTTTTTAAAAAGTAGAACTTGAAAAAAGCTAAAATATAATTTAAATAATCATTAAGTTACCTGGATATTACAAAATGGGCTTTTGCCCATTTTTTTTTAGAGGAAACGTTTATAAATATTATGTTAAATCAAAGATCAGATAAAATGGAGCTTTTAAGGATAGCAAATGCCGTTGCTATTGAGAAATCCATTGATAAAGAAATTATATTAAGTTCGATGGAATCGGCTATACAAAAAGCAGCAAAAACTAAATTTGGTACTGAAAATGATATAAGAGCAAAGATTGATAGAAATAGCGGAGATATAAGCCTCCATAAAGTGTTAACCATAGTTGAAAAACCTGAAAATTTTAATAACGAAATTTCATTAGAAAATGCAAAAAAAATAGAAGATAAAAAAGATATTAAAGTTGGTGATGAAATATTTGAACAGTTGCCACCTGTGGATTTTGGAAGAATTGCTGCACAAACTGCGAGGCAAGTAATAACACAAAGCGTCAGAGCCGCAGAAAGAGAAAGGCAATACAATGATTTTATTGATAAAAAAGGTGAGATTTTAAGTGGTATTGTAAAAAGATTGGAGTATGGAAACGTCATTATAGATTTAAATCGATCTGAAGCAATTATTAGAAAAGAAGAACAAATACCAAGAGAAGTTTTAAAAACTGGCGATAGAGTCAAAGCATACTGTTATGATGTAATTAGAGAGAATAAAGGACAGCAAATTTTTCTATCGAGAGCTCATCCAAAGTTTATGGAAAGGTTATTTTTTCAAGAAGTTCCAGAAATTTATGATGGAGTTATTGAAATTAAATCATCAGCAAGGGATCCAGGAAGTAGAGCTAAAATTTGTGTCAATTCAAAAGATTCTTCAATAGATCCTGTAGGAGCTTGTGTTGGCATGAGAGGAAGTAGAGTTCAATCTGTAGTAAACGAACTTTGTGGGGAAAAAATAGATATAGTACACTGGTCCGAAGATGTGGCCTCTCTTGTAGTGAGTGCGCTAGCGCCAGCAGAAATTCAAAAAGTTGTAATTGATGATCAAAACAAAAGAATAGAAGTTATTTTGACCGAAGAAAATTTAAGTAAAGCAATAGGAAGAAGAGGGCAAAATGTTAGATTGGCTTCAAAATTAATTGATTTTGAAATAGATATACTAACAGAAAAAGAGGAGTCAGAAAAAAAACAGCTAGAATTTAAAGATAAAACTGAAGTCTTTGTAAGAAATTTAGAACTAGATGAAACTTTGGGTCAGCTTTTAGTTGCAGAAGGTTTTTCTTCCATAGAAGAGCTAGATCAAGCAAATTTAGAGGAAATTTCTAAAATAGAAGGAATTGATGAAAATACAGCTAAAGAATTAAAGGAAAGAACAAAAGAATATTTGATTAAAGAAAAAGAAGATATTGGTAAAAAATTGAAAGATCTGGGTGTTAACGACGATTTAATTAACTTTAAAGGGCTTACACCAGGAATGTTGCTTACGCTAGGTGAAAAAAAAATTAAAACTCTAAAAGATTTTGCGGAACTTTCTATTGATGAACTAATAGGAGGTTATGATGAAAAGAAGGGTGTTAGATTCAAAATCGATGGATATCTCGAAGAGTTTGCACTTACTAATAGTGAAGCTGAAGATTTAATTGTAAATGCTAGAAATATCGTTTTTAAATAGAGGACATGTTTTTTTATGGAAAAAGACAAAATAAAGAAAAAAAAACTTACTATAAGTGTTTCATCAAAAAAAACTTATAATGCGCCACAATATGCACAAAACAGACATAAAACGTCTGTTGTTATAGAAAAAAAACCTCAAAGAAGATGGAGTGAAAAAAAACACCAAACACAAAATAATAATTTTAATAAAACCAAAACCTCAGGTAATTTTTTTGCTAAGAAAACACAATTAAATAGAAATTTTGATATTCGAAAAAAAGCTGAAGAAAGAGCAACAAAAAGATTTAAAGATGTTGAGCAGAATAATTTACAACAAAAAAAAAGCAATTTCGGTAAAGAAAAAAGTTTTTCTTCAAAAAGAGAAAACAAACTTACATTGTCTAAAGCTCTTAATGATGATGCATTAGAAGGAAGAGAACGTAGTTTAGCATCCGTAAGACGTGCGAGACTTAAAGAAAAGAAAAATCAAGATGCTCAAAAAGATAAGGTTGAAAATAAAAAAGTTGTCCACGAAGTAAATATTCCTGATAAAATAACAATACAAGAACTTTCAAAAAGAATGGCTATGCAAGCCAGCACTATAATTAAACATCTTTTAGGAATGGGTGTAGTAGCAACAATAAATCACAATATTGATGCTGATACTGCAGAATATCTTGTTAAAGAGTTTGGAAATATACCTATAAGAGAAAAAAAACCAGATTTAAACATCCTAAAAACAAGCAACAAGGAGAAAAAAAATTTAAAAACTAGATCCCCAATTGTAACAGTTATGGGACATGTAGATCATGGCAAAACTTCATTACTGGATGCTTTTAGAAAAACAAATGTTGTTGCAGGCGAACATGGAGGCATAACTCAGCATATTGGAGCTTATAAAGTTAATACATCTCAAGGTAAAAATATTACTTTTATTGATACTCCTGGCCATGCAGCATTTACTGAAATGCGTGCAAGAGGATCAAAAGTAACAGATATTGTTGTTCTTGTTGTTGCGGCAGATGATGGAGTTAAACCACAAACAATAGAAGCAATAAAGCATGCTAAATCAGCTAAAGTTCCTATCATTGTAGCAATAAATAAATGCGATTTACCTGCCGCTGATCCACAAAAAATAAAAAATGAGCTTTTGCAATATGAATTAATTGCAGAAGAATTAAGTGGGGATACTTTATTTGCAGAAGTTTCAGCAACTACAAAAAAAAATTTAGATAAACTTAAAGAAAATATTATACTTCAATCAGATTTACTTGACTTAAAAACATCTTTTGAAGGTTCAGCGACGGGCGTAATATTAGAATCTAGGATTGATAAAGGAAAAGGTCCAGTGTCAACTGTGTTAGTTTTAAGTGGAAATTTGAAAAAAGGAGATTTTTTTGTAAGTGGAAATACTTGGGGCAAAGTAAGAGCTATGATAGATGATCAGGGTAACAACAATGAGTCAGCGTTGCCATCAACACCAGTAGAGATTCTTGGTATGAATAACTCAGCATTTGCAGGAGATGATTTTATTGTAGTAGATTCTGAAGAAAAGGCTAAAGAGATAAATGAATATAGAATTAAAGATTTAAAATCAAAACAAGCACCATTAATTTCAACAACCAAAGAATCTGCATTCAACGATTCTTCTATACCAAAAGAGTTATCAATAATAATAAAGGCAGACGTCCATGGTTCTTGCGAGGCGCTAAAGAATGCAATTGAAAAAATTAAACATGAAGAGGTTGTTCCAAAAATAATTTTATCAAATATTGGTGTAATTACCGAAACAGACGTAACTCTTGCAAGAGCATCAAACGCTGTTCTTGTAGGATTTAATGTGAGACCAAACAAAGAAGCAAAAAAGTTAGCCGAAACACATAAAATAAGCATCAAATTTTTTAATATAATTTATGAAGTTTTGGATTTTGTGAATGATGCATTATCAGGTTTATTAAAACCAGATGTAAAAGAGCAATTTGTTGGATCTGCTGAAGTTCAGGCAATTTTCAAAGTTTCCAAGATTGGTAAGGTGGCTGGATCGAAAGTTATAGATGGGGAAATAATAAATAATTTAAATGCAAGGTTGATTAGAGATGGAAATGTATTATATACAGGCTCGATTGGCAGTATTTTCAGAGAAAAAAATGCTGCAAAACAAGTCGCCGCAGGCCTAGAGTGTGGTATAACCCTTAAGGATTTTGCCGATTTTAAAGAAAAAGACGTAATAGAGGTTTATAAGATAATAGAGACAGAAAGAAGAATTTAATGATTAGGCAAAACAGCAATACACCGTACTCACAAAGACAATTGAGGGTAGGAGAGTTAGTAAAGCAGTCTTTGGGACAAATTTTCTTAAGAGATGAAGCAAAGGTTCCTAGTTTAGTAACAAAAAACATTACTGTAACTGAAGTAAGAATGAGTGCAGATCTTAAAAATGCTAGAGCTTATGTTATACCTTTGGGCGGAAAGGATACAGAGAATACAGTGAACATTTTAACTAAATTTTCACATCTAATTAGGAAAGCTTTGTCAAAAAAAATTGATATGAAATTTTTACCAAAGGTTTATTTTGTTGGAGATAAATCATTTGATTATGCAGAAAAAATAGAAAAGTTAATAAAGGAAAATAAATAATTATGTCAAAAAAAGGCAAAGAAACAATTGATTCTCTTAAAATTCATTCAAAAGATGTAGGTTCTTCAGAAGTTCAAATTGGTTTTTTGAGTGAAAAAATAAACAACTTAACTGAACATTTTAAGAAAAATAAAAATGATAAACACTCAACAAGAGGATTAGTAAGAGCAGTAAATCAAAGGAAACGTTTATTAGAATATCTTAAAAAAAACAACGTTGAATCATATCAAAATATATTAACAAAATTGAAACTAAGAAAATAGATGTTTAAAATTCACAAAGAAGAAATAAAATTAGACGGCAAGAAATTAACTTTAGAAACAGGAAAAATTGCTAGACAGGCTGATGGAGCTATAATTGCAACTTGTGGAGATACGGTTGTTATTGCAACAGTAGTAGGAGCAAAAAAAGTTAATGAAGAAATAGATTATTTTCCTTTATCAGTAAACTACCAGGAAAAATATTATGCGGCGGGCAAAATACCAGGAGGTTATTTTAAAAGAGAGGCAAGACCTACTGAATCTGAAACATTAATTTCAAGATTAATAGATAGACCTATTCGTCCATTATTTCCAGAAGGTTTTAGAAACGAGGTTCAAGTTCTACCAACAGTGCTTTCTTATGATAACGAAAATGAAGCTGACATATTGTCAATCATTGCATCATCTGCGGCTTTAGCAATTTCAGGTTTGCCATTTCAAGGCCCTATAGCTGCGTCCAGAGTTGGTTATATAAATGATAAATTTATTTTAAACCCGTCAAAAGAACAATTAAAAGAATCAAAATTAGATCTAGTTGTTGCAGGAACAAAAGATGCTGTACTAATGGTTGAATCTGAAGCTTCAGGTTTAAGCGAAAAACAAATGTTAGATGCAGTCAAATTTGGGCATGAAAATTTTTCTCCAGTAATCAAAGCAATAGAAAATCTTAAAAAAAAATGTGCAAAAGAAGATTGGAAAATAGAAGAGAAGGATTACAGCAAGCTAAACAAAAAAATTTCTAAAGAATTAACAAAAGATTTAGAAAAAGCATTTTCGGAAAAAGACAAGAAAAAAAGATCAGAATTGGTTAATTTAGCGACTGAAAAATGTAAATCTTTGTTCGAAGGAGATGAAACATATTCTGAGCTTGAAATATTATTGCAATTAAAAAATCTAGAAAAAGATATTGTAAGAACAAAAATACTCAAAACTAAAAAAAGAATAGACGGCAGAGGTTTGTCTGATGTAAGACCTATTAAATGTGAAGTGGGTATTTTACCAAGAACACATGGATCCGCATTGTTTACTAGAGGAGAAACACAAGCACTGGTCACAACTACCTTAGGTACTACAGAAGATGAACAAAGAATAGAAAGTCTAGAAGGACAAAAAAGAGTAAGATTTATGTTACATTACAACTTCCCTCCTTTTTCAGTTGGAGAAACAGGAAGAATAGGCACAGGCAGAAGAGAAGTAGGACATGGAAAACTAGCGTGGAGAGCTTTAAATTCATCTTTACCTGATAAAGAAAAATTTCCTTATACTCTAAGAGTAGTTTCTGAAATAACAGAATCTAATGGTTCTTCTTCAATGGCTACTGTTTGCGGCGCATCTTTAGCACTTATGGATGCTGCTGTTCCAATAGCTGAACCTGTAGCTGGAATTGCAATGGGATTAATTAAAGAAAAAAAAGAATTTACTGTTTTATCTGACATCTTGGGTGACGAAGATCATTTAGGTGATATGGATTTTAAAGTGGCAGGCACAAAAGATGGCATTACATCATTACAAATGGATATAAAAATTACTGGAATTACATTTGAGATTATGAAGCAAGCTCTTGATCAAGCCAAAGAAGGAAGAGCACATATTCTTGATGAAATGAATAAAACAATTAAATCATCAAGAAAAGAAGTATCAAAACATACACCTAAAATAGAAACTGTTATGGTTGATAAAAAGGATATAGCAGCTGTAATAGGAAAAGGAGGAGCTACAATTAGAGAGATTGTAGAACTATCCGGAGCCAAAGTGGATGTTAAAGATACAGGTGAAGTTACCATTGCTGCACCAGATGAAAAATCAAGAAGCAAAGCAATGGAAATGGTTAAAAATATTGTTGCAAAACCTGAAATGGGAAAAATTTATAAAGGCAAAGTTGTTAAGATAATGGAGTTTGGTGCTTTTGTTAATTTTTTAGGAAAACAAGATGGTTTAGTTCATATTTCTCAACTGGCAGGCAAAAGGGTTAACAAAGTTTCTGATGTTGTAAAAGAAGGAGATGAAGTTTCTGTAAAAGTTATAGGTTTTGATAGAGGTAAAGTAAAACTTTCAATTAAAGAAGCTAGTTAAGTAATATTTTTTGGATTTGGCATTCCAACTTTATTATATCCAGCATCGACATAATGTATTTCGCCAGTTACAGCGGCAGATAAATCACTTAACAAATATAAGGCTGAACCTCCTACATCATTAATATCAACGTTTCTCTTTAATAGAGAATGATCTTCGTTCCATTTATATAAAAATTTTGCATCTCCTATTGCAGAAGCTGCTAATGTTTTAATAGGACCTGCGCTAATAGCATTTACTCTTATTCCTTTTGATCCCAAATCTCTTGCTAGATATTTTACACTAGTTTCCAAAGCTGCTTTACAAACACCCATAACATTATAATTAGGAATTACTTTGGAAGATTCATAAGTTAAAGTTAGCATACTTGAACCCTTGTTCATAATTTTTGATGCTTCTTTTGCAACCTCTGTAAATGAAAAGCATGAAATCAACATACTTTTCAAAAAATTTTCTCGTGACGTATTTAAATATTCTCCCGTGAGTTCTGATTTATCTGAGAAAGCAATTGCATGAACAACAAAATCTAAATTTCCCCATTTTTTTTTAATATCATCAAATGTTCTTGTTACATCTTCTTTTTTTTCAACATCGCAGCTTAGAGTAAAATTAGATTTTAATGATTCAGCTAAAGGTACAACTCTTTTTTTTAAAGCATCACCTAGATATGTAAAAGCAAGTTCAGCTCCATGCTCAGATAATTTTTTTGCTATACCCCATGCAATTGAGCGATCATTTGCAACACCCATTATTAAACCTTTTTTATCTTTTAATAAGCTCATAAATTAAATTTTTTCAAAAATTAATGTTGCGTTAGTTCCGCCAAATCCAAAACTATTAGACATTATTGCTCTTAAATCTACATTTTTTTCAACTTTTGTTACTATTGGATATTTTTTGGCTTCTTCATCTATTTCATTTATATTAATCGAGGCAGATATAAAATTATTTTTCATCATAATTAGACTATAAACAGCTTCATGTACCGAAGTCGCTCCCAATGAATGGCCAGAAAGTGATTTGGTAGAACTTATTTTTGGAATTGAATTTTTAAATACTTCACCAACTGCTTTAAGTTCTGTTATGTCTCCTACAGGAGTCGAAGTACCGTGAGTATTTATATAATCAATTTTATTTTTACTTGTGTTTAAAGCCATTTTCATACATCTTACTGCACCTTCTCCAGAAGGAGCAACCATGTCATAACCATCAGATGTAGCACCATATCCAGTAACTTCAGCATAAATTTTTGCCCCTCTCGCTTTTGCGTGTTCATATTCTTCTAAAACTAAAACACCTCCACCTCCAGATATTACAAATCCATCTCTAGTTTTGTCATATGGCCGAGAAGCTTTTTCTGGTGTGTCATTATATTTGGATGATAACGCGGTCATTGCATCAAACATAGCTGTCATTGCAAAATGAACTTCATCACTTCCCCCAGCAAATACTATTTTTTGTTTTCCTAGTTGTATTATTTCCATTGCGTTTCCAATACAGTGTCCGCTAGTGGCACAAGCCGAGCTGATAGTATAATTTACTCCTTTAATTTTAAATGGAACAGCTAAAGTTGCTGATGCGGTACTTGACATGGTTCTGGGAACTACAAAAGGACCCATTTTTTTTGGATTCTTTTCACGTGTTTTGTCAGCTGCAAGAATTACATTTTTAATTGAAGGACCTCCAGAGCCCATAATCATACCAGTTAAAATATTACTTACATCTTTTTCTTCTAAACCAGAATCTTTAACAGCCTCTTTCATGGCAATATAATTATATGCAGATCCTGGTCCCATAAATCTGATTGTTTTTCTATCAACATAATCTTCAAGTTTAATATTTGGCATACCATGAACATGGCTTTTTAAATTAAATTCTTTATACTCTTCGGAAAAGGTGATTCCTGATTTAGAATTTAACAAAGATTGGTAAACTTCTTCTTGATTATTTCCCAGGCAAGAAACAACGCCAATTCCAGTTATAACTACTCTTTTCATTGTTTAAACAATCCTACTTTTAAATTTTCCGCTTCATAAATTTGTTTATTATCAACAAGAAGCACTCCATCAGCTAATCCTACAACAGCACCTTCTTTTTTCAAAATTCTTTTCATATTAACTTGATATTTTGCAATTTTGGCATTTGTTAGAACTTCACCGGTAAATTTAACACTACTTACTCCAAGAGCACGCCCTCTTCCCGGCTCACCTTTCCATCCTAAAAAAAAACCGACTAATTGCCACATAGCATCTAATCCAAGACATCCAGGCATAACAGGATCATCTTTAAAGTGGCAATCAAAAAACCACATTTTTTTCTTTATATCAAGTTCAGCCTCAATCATTCCTTTTTTGTATAAACCATTTTTTTCATCAATATTTGTAATTCTATCAAACATTAACATTGGCGGCGATGGTAATTTGGCATTTCCTGGACCAAATAATTTTCCATCTGCACATTCAATTAATTCCTCATATTTATAACTATTTTTTTTTGCCATAGATAAATTAATACTTGATTAAAATACTTTATTACATATATTTAGTTTAGAACGATTATAAATTAAAAAGGTAATAAAATCACTATTTATTGAGAAAAATGGAACATTTGAAATTTAATATAGAGAAACTTAGAGCATCTGGTCTAAGACCAACAAGACAAAGGCTTGCAATATGTAAGATTTTATTTAATAGAAAAGAAACATTTCATTTTACAATTGATCAATTAAAAAAAATTGCAGAAAAAAATATTAAAAAAAAAATTTCTCTAGCTACATTATATAACACAGTGCATGCGTTTGAAAAAAAAGGATATCTTAAAGAAATTTCTTTAAAAGGTAACAAAACTTTTTTTGATACCAACACAAAAAATCATCACCATTTTTATGATGAAGAAACATCACAATTAGCAGATATTAAAAATGAAAATATTTCTATAAGTAATTTACCAAAAATCCCCAATGGGAAAAAAATTAAAGAAATAGAAATTACCATTAAAGTTGCGAATAATAATCAAAAACAAAATTAAATTTTTTAAGCTGTTGTATTGTTTTTAAATATACCTATATGGTTAGTTGACTTATAGTTTAGAATCATTATAAAGTAACTTAAAGGAGAAAATTATGGCACTTAAAGGAAGTAAAACAGAAGAAAATTTAAAGGCTGCGTTTGCTGGGGAAAGCCAAGCAAACCGAAGGTATCTTTATTTTGCACAAAAAGCAGACGTTGAAGGGTACAACGATGTTGCAACAGTTTTTAGATCGACAGCTGAAGGCGAAACTGGACATGCACACGGTCATCTAGAATTTTTAGAAGAAGTTGGAGATCCTGCTACAGGAAAACCAATAGGAGAAACTAAAAATAATTTAGCTGCTGCAGTTGCTGGAGAAACTCACGAATATACTGACATGTATCCTGGTATGGCAAAAACTGCTAGAGATGAAGGTTTTGAAGAAATAGCTGATTGGTTTGAAACTTTAGCTAAAGCTGAAAAGTCACATGCTGGCAAGTTTCAAAAAACCCTAGATTCAATAAAGTAACTATCAATATTTGATGGAGCTCCGGCTCCATCAAAAAATTTATAAAATAATGTCTAAAGAAGGAAGCACAGAAGCACCTATAAGGCATCCTATAGATTTTAATCATCCTGATTTTTTAGACCCAAAAAAAATTGATGATGAAATGAGAAGAGTCTTTGATATTTGTCATGGATGCAGAAGATGTTTTAATCTTTGTGATTCATTTCCTAAGTTATTTGATGCAATAGATAATTCAAAAAACGAAGATGTCGAAAGCCTTGAAAGTAAAGAATTTTCTCCGGTAGTGGATGCTTGCACATTATGTGACATGTGTTTTATGACCAAATGTCCTTATGTACCACCACATGAGTTTAATTTAGATTTTCCTCATTTAATGTTAAGATATAGAGCCGCACAGAGAAAAAAAAATCAGCTTCCAAAAACTCCTTATCAGTTAGCACATATTGATAGAAATAGTAAAATTGGAGTGTTATTTGCAAAAATTATAAATTGGGCAACAGATCATACAAATCAGTTATTCAGAAAAATTTTAGAATTTGTGACCAAAATAGATAAAAGAGTTAAACTACCAAAGTATAATTCAGAAACATTTGCTAATTTCTTTAGAAAAAATATTTCAAATATTATTAATGGAAAAACAAGTGATAGAAAAGTCGTTATTTACTCTACTTGTTTTGTAAATTATAATAAAAAAAATACAGGCATTGCCGCCTTAAAAGTATTAAAAAAAAATGGAGTAAAAGTACAACATGCGTATCCAGGTTGCTGTGGAATGCCATTTTTAGAACAGGCAGATCTTCCAAAAGTTGTAGAGCAAGCAAAAAAAATTTCCAAAGATTTATTAGACTGGATCGACAAGGGTTATAAAGTGATAACTTTGACTGCAAGTTGTGGTTTGATGTTAAAATTTGAATGGCCGTTACTTTTACCTAGAAATGATAATATAAAAAAATTAGCACAAAACGTTTTTGATATTGATGAATACATTGTTGATATATCACAAAAAGAAGGTCTAGCAGATGGATTACAAGAAATTGATGGAGGCGTAACAGTCCATAACGCATGTCATGCCAGAGCTCAGAATATGGGAATAAAAGCTAGAGATATGCTTAAGCTAATTCCAAATATTAAATTAGATGTTGTAGAAAGGTGCGCAGGACACGGAGGAACTTTTGGTGTAATGAAAGGTACATACGATTTAGCTGTTAAAGTAGGAAGGCCAACAGCAAGACAAATTGATAATAAAAAAAATAAATACATGGCTTCCGATTGCCCTCTTGCAGGAAAGCATTTAAGTCAATTATCCAAGGATACCGAAATATTACATGATGAGGCTTTACATCCTATAGAAATATTAGCAAAGTCTTATAAATTATAATTATGAACAAACAAATCAGAGAAATTACAAAGGATGATTTAATACCACTAGAAGAATATTCTAAAAAAAGGAAAGCTTTAAGAAAAGAAATTGTTCATTATAAAAAAAACAGAAGAATTCCAATTGGACCATATGCTAATTTTTATTTTGAATCTTACGAAACAATGAAAGCTCAAATTCAAGAAATGCTTTATATTGAAAAAGGTGGTGACGAGCAGTTAAAAGATGAGTTGGCTGCTTATAATCCTTTAATACCTAAAGGCAAAGAACTTGTTGCAACTTTAATGTTTGAAATAGACAATCCAATTATTAGAGCTGATTTTTTGGGAAAAATTGGTGGAATAGAGGAAACAGTTTACATGAAAATAGGTAACGAAAAAATTAAAGGGATACCAGAAACAGATGTTGATAGAACTTCAGAAGAGGGAAAAGCTTCATCAGTCCAATTTATTCATTTTCATTTTTCGAATGAACAAATAAAATTATTTAATAATTCGAATACAAAAATCAATATTGGTATAGATCATAACCTGTATAGTCACAGCACCACTATAACAGAAGTAAGTAGAAAATCTTTAATGGAAGATTTTATTTAATTCTGCCCCATAGAGCATTTTTAAAAATCCAACCACTATAATTATCAGTTTTAATTTTGCACCATTTTTTTTTGCATTTTTTTATCAAAACTAATCTACCTATTTCAAGTTTTACTATAGGTTTCGAATATATTGTAGGCTTTTTATAAACGATAGAATGATTTTTAGTATTTATTCCTGATTTTTTTTTTGAGAGTTGCGAAATGTGTATCCAGCCAGAATTGTTTTCAAAATCTTTAACTTTTCTCCAATTATCTGACTTATCTATTACAACAATTGGTAAATTTTTTTTTTTATATATAAATTTTATGGGATATTCAAATGAGGGACCTTGTCGTAAGTTTACTTCTTCATTTTTAAGTGTTAAAAAAAATAAATTTTCACCACTAAATGTATTAGTGTGAAAAAATAGAATTATAAATAATAGTATTAAAGTAAAATAATTTTTATTTTCTTTTTTCATTACAGTAACAATCTGAACGTTTGTTAAGTTTTACTCTTCTAAAGGTAAGATTTAATGCATCAATAATTAATATATAACCGCAAAGAGAATTGCCGATTTTCAAAATTTCTTTAATCACTTCGGTAGCTTGAATACTACCCACTAACCCTCCTAGAGTGCCTAATATGCCCTCATATTCGCAATTATCAACATCTGGGTTAGATGGCATTATAGGGATAAAACATCTAAGACAAGGAGATTTTTTTTTTGAAAAATCAAAAGTATAAACCTGGCCTTCAAATTTACTAATAGCACCAGAAACAAGAATTTTTTTGGTTTTTAAGCAGTAATCATTGATCAAAAATCTTGTATTAAAATTATCACTTCCGTCTACTATTATATTATAGTTTTTAGCAATTTTGTTTATGTTTATTTTAGTTAAATTCTTATTAAATGACTTTAAAAATAAATCTGGGTTAATTCTTTTTAGTTTATTTATAGCAGTAGGTGATTTTTTTTTCCTAATATCATGCATTGTAAAAATAATTTGTCGACTTAGATTGGAAATTTCAACTTTATCTTTATCGACAATTCCAATTTTACCAACACCTGTTGCAGCTAAGTAGATTGCAATAGGCGAACCCAAGCCTCCCGCACCAACGATTAAAACACTAGAATTTAAAAGTTTTTTTTGTCCAATTACACCAATTTTTTTTAGTATTATTTGTCTTGAATATCTTTCTATTTGTTTTTTGTTAAATTTCATTTATTTATTTTATTTTCCTGTTGATCCAAAACCTCCACCACCTCTTACTGTCTTTGGAAGATTTTTAACCTCTTTAAGTTTACCTTTTACTACAGGGCATAAAATCATTTGCGCAATCCTATCGCCCGATTTGACAACAAATGATTTTTGACTCAAATTTATTAAGATAATTTTTATTTCACCTCTATAATCCGAGTCGATTGTACCTGGTGTATTTAAAACCGTAATACCATTTTTAGCTGCAAGGCCTGATCTTGGTCTTATTTGAATTTCGTATTTTTTTGGAATAGCCACCGCAATACCAGTCGAAATCATTGCTGTTTTACCCGGATAAATAGTTATTTTTTTTTTGATATATGCCACAAGGTCCATGCCGGAGGAACCAGAAGTTTTGTAGGCTGGTAGTTTGATATTTTTATCAAACTTCTTAACTAATATTTTAACCATATAATTTATTGGACAAAATGATTAATTATTTTTTTTACAATATAATTTGCTATAAAAGATTTTGCATTTTTTTCCAATTTTATCACTTCACCCGATTTAGAAATAATAGCAACTTCATTGTAATCAGAACCAAAACCAATTTCTGGATTAGAAACATCGTTTGCTACAATCCAATCACAGTATTTTCTATTTATTTTCTTTTTAGCAAATTCAGATATATTCTCTGTTTCAGCTGCAAATCCTACTACTAATTTGGGTCTTTGTTGGTTATTTTTGGCTAAAAATTCTAATATATCTATATTTCTTTTTAAATTTAAATTTATAGTATCTTTTTTAATTTTATTTTTTTCATATTTTTCTGGCTTAAAATCCGAAACTGCTGCTGCGCATACGGCTATATCTACGGGCAAAACTCTTTTTGTCTCTTCAAACATTTGTTCAGTAGTTTCAACTCTAATAATATTTACATTTTCAGGTTTTTTTAACTTAGATGGTCCGGATATTAGGGTAGTATCTACACCAAATTTTGATAATGATCTTGCTATTTCATAACCTTGTTTACCGCTTGAATTGTTTGTAATAAATCTAACCGGATCTAAATATTCTTTTGTTGGTCCAGCGGTAACAAGCGCTTTTAAATTTTTACTTTTTATAATATTCCTTTCAGAAAAGTAATCTTTTATAAATTCAAATATTTCTTTTGGAGATGACATTTTTCCCTCGCCGTATTCTCCACATGCCATTTCTCCTATAGAAGGTCCTATTGTTAGATAACCAAAATCTAGTAATTTATGAAAGTTAACTTGCGTAGATTTATGAAGCCACATTCTAACGTTCATAGCTGGGGCTAGAATTATTGGTTTGTTTGAAGCTAAAATAAGTGTTGATGCCAAGTCGTCGGCTCTTCCAGAAGCTAGTTTTGCCATAGAGTTAGCTGTAATTGGTGAAAATAAAATTATATCACACCATCTTGATAGTGATATGTGATCCATTTCTGCTTCTTTTTCACTGTCAAAAATATCTTGATACACTTTGTTTTGAGACAAAGAGGCTATTGAGAGGGGAGTGACAAATTTTTCACCAGAAGCAGTTAAAACGACTTTAACCTCACATTCATTTTTTTTTAACAAGCGAATTAGATCAAGAGATTTATATGCAGCAATTCCACCGCCAATAATCAAAAGAATTTTTTTGTTTTTTAAAAATTCGTTCATAAGTCTCTTATTTGAATACTATGAGAATAAAAATTACAAGCACTAATACCCCGCCTAATATCTTGTTGCGCATTAATTCTAATTTTAACTCTTCCTCTTTCAAACTGTAGTAAGCCAAAGTATTTGGATTAAATTTACCTTCTGCTATCAAGGTCATAACGTCATTTGCTCTATCCATTATTTTAGGTAAATCAGGTAATTTTTTTAACACTTCTGAAGCTTCCTCTATTACCTCGCTAGTTTTATTGATTGGATCTTTTACTTCTCTTAACCAATCCTCAAGTACAGGTTTTGATATATTCCATATATTTGTATCCGGATCAAGTTTTCTTGCTACACCTTCCACAACAACCATAGTTTTCTGTAGAAGCAATAATTGAATTTGCGTTTGCATATTAAATTTTTCAGTATTTTCAAACAGTTGATTTAATAATTTACTACCAGATATATTTTTAGCCGATTGACCAAAAATTGGTTCACCAATTGATCTTAAAGATTGAGCGAACTCCTCTTTTGAAAATTTTTTTGAAACTAATCCAGCAACAAAATGCACTTCCGCAACTTTTGCATAATCTCTTTTGATAAAACCATAAAGTATTTCAGCAAGATATTTTCTATTATTTTTATCTAATCTTCCCATTATACCAAAGTCGACAGGCACTATGGTTCCATCTTGAGTCACAAACAAATTCCCTTGATGCATATCCGCATGAAAGAATCCATCCCTGACAGCATGTCGCAAAAAATGTTGAATAATATTTTTTGCAAGTTTTTTTGTGTCGATATTTTTTGATTTCAAATTTTCTACTTCCCTTATCGAAATTCCATTTATTCTATCTAAGCAAAGTATTTTTTTACTAGTTTGGTTCCAATAAATTTTAGGCACGTTAAAACCTAAATCATTTTTGGTATTTTCATAAAGTTCACTTGCTGCTGCTGCTTCAAATCTTAAATCCATTTCAACATTTGTAATTTCTCTAAGCAATTGAACAACTTCTACTAATTTCAGTCTTTTTGTTTTTTTTATAAGACCTTCAATTATGTAAGCCAAAAACATTAAAGCATCTAATTCTTCATTAAAAACTTTTTCAACATTCGGTCTTAATATTTTTATTGCTACATTTTTTTTACCTTCCGAAACATTTATATCTGCAAAATGTACCTGAGCTATAGAAGCTGCAGCAATTGGTTCTGAAATATTTGTAATTTGCTCAAAATTTTCTTTTCCAAGTTCATCCTTAAGTATATTTTTTGCTGTTATTAGATCAAAAGGTGTTAGTCTATCTTGAAGCTTTTCCAATTCTTTTGAAATATTTTCACCAATTATGTCAGGTCTGGTTGCTAAAAATTGACCTAATTTAATAAAAGTCGTGCCCATTTCTTGAAGAGCGTTACATAATTTTGCTCCTGTAGATAAGTTGTTATTATTTTTTTTATTTCCAAAATTGAAGCCAATTATGAAAAAAAGTACTTTAATTGTAATTGGTGGGTTATAAATTTCATAGACTGATGAAATTGCTCCAGAAATTGATAGTTTTCTACCAATTTTAAACAACATAAATATTTTTTTAAACATTTTTTATACTTTCCAAGCTGAGTGAATAGCTACAATTCCACCACTTAAATTTCTGTAAGATACATTTGAAAAATTTTGTTTTTTAATCTGTTTAAAAAATTCATCCTGAGATGAGAATTTTTCAATGCTATTTATTAAATATTCATATGGTTCTGATTTTCCAACTATAAATTTTCCAATAAATGGTATTGATTTTGAGTAGGTTTTATAAAATCTGTATAAAATTTCATTTTTTACTTTCGAAAATTCAAGACACAAAAATCTTCCACCCGGTTTTAGAACGCGATAAGCTTCTTTTAAAGCGGTGTTTACATCATTAACATTTCTAATACCAAAACTAATTGTATAGTAATCAAAAGAGTTGCTTTTGAATGGCAATTTCTCGGCATTGTTACAGAACCATTTAACATTTTTATTTGCTCTTAGTTTTTTTTTGTTTAATTCAAGCATTTTTTTATTTTCATCTACACAAAACACATGCCCTTCATAATTAGTTTTATTTAAATATAGTTTTGCAATATCGCCCGTTCCAGAAGCAACATCAATTAGTTGTGTATTTTTTTGAGGATTTAGCAAATTGATGAATTCTTTTTTCCAAAATCTATGGCCTCCACAAGACATTATATCGTTCATAAGATCATATTTATCAACAACGTCTTGGAAAACTTTAGTTACTAGCCTAATACTATTTTTTTGATGAGTTTTCATTTAAATTAATAGATCACATGTTGAGTTTTTTCACAATATATATATTTGTATTATGCCGGAACTTCCAGAAGTAGAAGTTGTTAGAAGATCATTGTTTCAAATGATTAATAAAGCAAAAATTATTGCTATTAAAATCAATAATAGAAATTTACGATACAAAATACCCAAAACATTTTGCAAAAGTTTAATTAACGAAAAAATATTAAAGATTTCTAGGAGATCAAAATATCTAATTTTTCATTTAAAAAAAAAAATTCTTTTAATTCATTTAGGTATGAGTGGAAAATTACTTTTATTAAGAAATCGGGATAATGCGATATTTAAAACAAGTTTTTATTATGATACAAATATAAAATCTAAGCATAACCACATTTATATTAAATTAAATAATGGTCTAGTAATCGTTTATAACGATGTTAGGAGATTCGGTTTTTTCAAGTTATATAAAACTGTTCAATTTAAACACATAACTTTTTTAAAAAAGCTTGGAATAGAGCCATTAAGTAAAATATTTAACGTGCATTATTTTGAAAAACTAGTCCAAAATAGAAAAAAAAATATTAAAAATTTATTAATGGACCAAACTTTTGTTAGCGGGCTAGGAAACATTTATGTGAATGAAGCCTTGTTTTTATCAAAAATTGCACCTATTAGAAGTTGCAATAATTTAAGTAAAAATGAAAAAAAAAACTTAATTTTAAATATAAAAAAAATACTAAAATTTGCGATTTCAAAAGGCGGTTCTTCTGTTAAAGATTTTAAAGATACTTTAGGGGAAAGTGGAAAATTTCAGCAGTTTTTTCGAGTTTATGATAAAAAAAATAAAAAATGTTCTCGTATTTCGTGTAAAGGAAGGATTAAAAAAATAATTATATCAAATAGATCAACCTTTTATTGTCCAAGTTGTCAAATTTAAATTGATATTGACCAATATGAATCAAAAGGATATAAACTCACCGCTTTATGCCAAACACAATATCTGCAATAAGACGGTCAAAAAAAACTCAAATACAGACCTCAGTAAATAAAATAAGAAAAAGTAAATATAAAACAGCAGTAAAAAAAATGGCAATATATCTTGAATCAGGAAAAATTGATGAAGCTAAAAAATTTCTCCCTAAATTCTACTCTCAATTGATGAAAGTTGCTAAAACTGGTGTAATTGATAAAAAAACTGCGTCAAGAAAAATTTCTAGAATTACAAAAAAAATAAACAAATTAAGAAAAAAATAAATTAGTCAATTGTTAGTTGATAAGTTTGTAGATGCAATTTACTAACGAAATTGTCTAACTATATCAAGAATTATTTTATTATAAAAAACTATATCTAGTTAATGTATTAAAAGTTGCATATAAAAAATTTTTTAAATTTTTTTTATACAACTTTATAGAAGTTTTTTCTAATACAACCAAATAAAAATTTTTTTTTTCTAATACAACCTGTAAATATTGAAAGCTAGTTAAAAAAAAAATAGAAACTAAGCTCAAATAAATTTTTTATGACAAAAATTTTAACAAAACAAAATACTAATATTCCTTTAGCAGAAGAAGAAAATTTAATTAATTGGAATGAAGTTCTTGAAAAATTTAAACAAACATATGGCAATGATATTTATGAAAGTTGGATAAAAAATATAAATTTGAAAAAAGAATATAATCACTATGTTGTTCTATCTGCACCAACAAGATTTGTAAGAGACTGGATAGTTTCCAGATATGCAGATAAAATGCTTGATATAATTAAAACTATTAAAAAAAGTATTGAAAGAATCGAGTTTTCAATTGAGGAAATTCAAGATAAATCAACAAAACTTGATTTTACAAATAAACAACAGGTAACATCGATCCAAAATTCTTTTTCCAATTACAATAGATTTAGTTCAAATAGTAGATTTGATAATTTTATTGTTGGAGAAAGTAATGAGCTTGCTTATACCGCTGCGCGTAAAATATGTATTCAAACAGCACACTATAATCCACTATTTATTTACAGTCCTGTTGGAATGGGAAAGACGCATCTATTAAATGCTATTGGGCTAGAAGTTGGAAATACAAAAAAAGTAATGTTTATTTCTGCTGAAAGATTCATGTACCATTTTATTAAGTCCATTAGAGGTAATGAAATGGTTAAATTTAAAGATCTTTTCAGAATGGCAAACATTTTTATAATTGATGACATTCAATTTGTGAGTGGGAAAGAAGCAATCCAAGAAGAATTTTTTCATACATTTAATGCTTTAATTGAGAGAGGTTCGCAAATTGTTATATCATCAAGCAAACCTCCTGCAGATTTGGATAAAATTCAAGAACGAATTAAATCTCGAATGTCTGGTGGTTTGGTAATAGATATTCAGCCACCTGATTTTGAATTAAAAGTAAAAATACTAAAAAATAAATTTAAAGAAATTAAGTTAAATTTTAAAGAGGAGTGTGATTTAAGTGATGAAGTTTTCGAATTCCTTGCTTCTGAAATTACTTCGAGTATTAGAGAATTAGTTGGTGCTCTAAATAGAGTATTAGCCTTTAGTAAGATTAATACTAAACCGCCAACTATTCACGAATGTAAGAAAATTTTGAAAGATTTTATAAATTATAATAGCAAATCTATAAATGTTGAATCTATACAAAATATAGTAGCTTTACATTTTAACTTGAATATACAAGAAATGTTATCAGCAAGAAGATCACGATCGTTAGCAAGACCAAGGCAAATAGCAATGTACCTGTCAAAACAATATACTACAAATTCTTTACCAGATATTGGTAGAAAATTTTCTAATCGTGATCATACTACTGTAATTCATGCAGTAAAAAAGATTGATGAGTTAATAAAAAAGGATAACGAAATTAGACAAAGTATAATAGAAATAAAAAAGAAATTTCTTTAAAAATTAGTATGCAATTTTCTATTAATAGAGACGTTTTTTTAAAGGCACTAGGTAATGCTAATGGCATAATTGAAAAAAAAACTACATTTCCAATTTTATCAAATATTTTATTAGAAGCTAAGGATTCCAAATTAAAAATCAGTGCTACAGATCTAGACATAATTTACTTTGAAGAAATGGACTTGCAGGAACTTCAAAAAGAAGGATCTACGACAACTTCATCTAGTATACTTTATGATATACTAAGAAAATTACACCAAAATTCAAAGGTAGAGCTATCTCTACAAAGTTCAAATAAACTTAAGTTAATTTCAGAAAATTCTAAATTTAATTTGTTATGCCTACCTCCTGATAATTTTCCGCTATCAGAAGAAAATATAAGCCAAAAAAAATTTGAAGTTTTACCAAATAAATTACTTAAACTTCTCAATAAGACTAAGATTTCAATTTCAAATGATGAAACAAGACATTATCTTAATGGAGTTTATTTACATAAAACAACATTAGAAAATAAATCATTTCTTTGTGGCGTGGCTACTGATAGCCACAGACTTTCATCTAGCAGTTTGGAGATTGATTCTGGTATTGATATTGAGCCAATTATATTACCTAAAAAAACTATTTTTCAGTTGATTTCATTATTGGAACAAACTGTTAGTCCAATAAAAATATCAAATAATAAATCAAAAATAAAATTTGAAATGGATAAAAGTGTCTTAATCTCAAAAGTTATTGATGGTAGATTTCCTGATTACAGTAAGGTTATTCCAAAAGAAAATAATAAAATTTTACAAATAAAGCTAAACGAGCTAAAAAATTCTATTGAAAGAGTAACTTCGGTTTCTTCAGACCGAAAAGAGGGTTTAAAAATGGCCATCTCAAAAAATGCTGTCCATCTCTCAGTTAATAATCCTATTAGTGGCGAGGGTATTGAAAATATTAATGCTAAATTTAATTCAGATGATTTAAGTATTAGTTTTAATAGTAGGTATTTAACAGATATTTCATCCCAAATTGAAAATGAATCAATCGTTATTTATTTAAAAGATGCTGGTTCGCCTGCCCTAATTAGTGATTTTTCAGATAAAAATAGCTTTCATGTTGTAATGCCGATGAAAATTTGATTTTTTTCGTTTAAAGATAATAATAGATTATTTTTATATTTTTCGATTGCTAATCATTCAATACCAACGTCAATTTAAGTGATAGTTTTGTGACACATTTAATTACTTAAAAAAAAATGTTAAAATGAACTATATAATTTCATTAATATGATCAAAAAGAATCAACAGGAAAGCTCAAAATATAGTGCCGAGTCCATAAAAGTACTTAAAGGTTTAGAGGCAGTTCGAAAAAGACCAGGAATGTACATTGGTGATACCGATGATGGTACAGGTTTACACCATATGGTTTACGAAGTGGTTGACAATTCTATCGATGAAGCTTTAGCAGGTCATTGCAAAAACATCAAAGTCACAATAAATTCCGACCAGTCAGTCTCTGTTGAGGATGATGGAAGAGGAATACCTGTAGATCTTCACAAGGGAGAAAAAAAATCAGCCGCAGAGGTAATCATGACTCAGCTACATGCTGGAGGTAAATTCGATCACGATTCATATAAGGTTTCAGGCGGACTACATGGAGTAGGTGTTTCCGTGGTTAATGCTTTATCTGAAAAATTAGCTTTAAAAATTTTTAGAGATAAAAAAGAATATTTTGTTGAATTTAAAAATGGAAGAGCATTATCTCCTTTAAAAGCTAAAGGAAAAACGAATAAAACAGGAACCCTTATAAATTTTTTGCCCTCAAAAGAAGTATTTTCTAATACTAAATTTAACTCTTCAATTTTGCAAAAAAGAATGCGAGAACTTGCCTTTTTAAATAAAGGCTTATCCATTATTTTAATAGACAAAACTGGAAAAAAAGAAAAAGAATATAAAAACAAATATGAAGGTGGTATTCAAGAATTTGTTGAGTTTTTAGATAAAAATAAACCAACGTTAGTAAATAAAAATGATCTTAGTTTGTTTAAAAAACCAATTTATATTTCGGGATCAAAAGATAATGTTGAGGTAGAGTGTTCAATAAAGTGGAACGCAGGCTATTCAGAAGACATGTTGCCCTTTGCTAATAATATTCATCAAAAAGATGGTGGAACACACTTGTTAGGTTTTCGTAGCGCATTAACAAGAGTAATTAATAAATATGCAACTGATGGAAATCTTTTAAAAAAGAATAAAATTACTCTTACAGGTGATGATACGAGAGAAGGTTTGACAGGGGTTTTGTCAATCAAAATACCTGATCCAAAATTTTCATCACAAACAAAAGACAAACTTGTTTCATCTGAAGTTAGATTTATAGTTGAATCTATAGTAAGTGATAAATTATCAACTTGGTTTGATCAAAATCCAGGAATTAAAAAAATAATATTACTAAAAATAGTTCAAGCTGCTGTTGCTAGAGATGTTGCACGTAAGGCTCGAGAAGGTGTTAGAAGAAAAGGATCTCTAGAATTATCAGGGCTTCCAGGAAAACTTGCTGATTGTCAAATTGGAAAAGCAGAAGGAACTGAATTATTTATAGTAGAGGGAGATTCAGCGGGCGGCTCAGCAAAACAGGGAAGGAATAGAGAATTTCAGGCTGTTCTACCTTTAAGAGGCAAAATACTTAACACCTATATTGATACTAATGGAAAAAAATTAAAAAACGGCAATGGTCAAGATTTACAGACCAAGGCTTTTTCAAAAATGATGTCTTCAAATGAAATAGTAACATTAATAAATGCTCTGGGCACTGGTTCAAAGGATTTTGATATAGAAAATTTGAGATATGACAAAATTATTATTATGACGGATGCTGATGTAGATGGATCCCATATTAGAACTTTATTACTAACCTTTTTTAATAACTATCCATTTAATGAACTTATAGAAAAAAATCATATTTATTTAGCCCAACCGCCTCTTTATAAAATTACCAAAGGTTCAAAAAATCATTATTTGAAAGATGATAAGGAATTAGAAAATTTTTTAGTTAAATCTGCAGATAAAATAAAAGGTGAAATTAAGAAAAATAATAAGGAATTTAGTAAATTTATTGAAAGAGAAAAAAGTAAAATCAAAATACAAAGATTTAAGGGTTTAGGTGAAATGAATCCAGAGGAATTGTGGGAAACTACTTTAAACCCTAAAGCACGGAGATTATTACTGATTAAATATTCAAATGACACAAAAGCTAAATCAAAAAAAGATCAAGATTTAATTCAAGTGCTTATGGGAGATGAGGTTGGTCCAAGAAAAGATTTTATAATTAATCGAGCTTTAGAAGTTTCAAATTTAGATATATAATTTCCGAATGAAATTTTCGGATTTTTTTAAATCAAAAGATAATATTCAGCTAGATAAAAGAACCTTAGTTATTCTAAGATGGATAGCATTAGTTGGGCAATATTTAACAATAAATATAGTTTATTTTTTCTTTAAGTTTGAACTTCCATTTCTTCAATGTTCATTAATCATCCTAATTGGTGTTTTAACCAATTTTTATTTACAATTTAAATTCAAAAAAAATCAATTAAATAATTTTACTTCTACAATTTTTTTACTCTATGATTTAATTCAACTTGCTTCACTATTATTTCTAACAGGAGGCATAACAAATCCCTTTTCAATTTTATTAATTGTCCCAGCTATTGTATCTTCAACTTTTTTAACTCTAAGAAGTACAATAAATTTATCCATAACTACGATAACAATTTTAATTGCTTTAACAATTTATAATTTTCCTTTGCCTCATTATGGTGAATTACATTTTCATGTACCAGATACATACTTATATACTCTACCTATTGCTATAATAATAACGCTAGTTTTTTTAACTTATTTTGGAATAAGATTTGGAATAGAATCTAGAAAACGAACTGAAGCTTTAAATAAACTAGAATTAATTTTAGCCAAGGAACACGAATTAGAATCTATTGGATTGCAGGCCGCTGCAGCCGCCCATTCATTGGGAACACCTCTATCTACTATTACTGTTGTAGCTAGAGAGTTAGAAAAGGAAATTGGAAATAATCCAAAATACACGAAAGATATTGATTTACTTTTATCACAAACAAAACGATGTTCGGACATTTTAAAAAATTTATCTAAAGATCAATTCAAAGAAGATAATTTTTTGACTGATATAAAAATAGAAGAACTGGTTTCTGAAATTATAAGATCATTTACAGAAATTTCAGAAAAAAAATTATCATTATTTGTTGAAAAAAATCAACTTAATCCTCAAATAGGGAGAACGCTAGAGATCACTTATGGATTAAGAAATTTCATAGGTAATGCGGTTAAATATAGTAGTTCAAAAGTAGATATAAACTTAGAAAGTAACGACAAAATTACTAAAGTAAGCGTATGTGATGATGGACCAGGTTTTTCAGAAGATATTTTAAATGTATTAGGCGAACCATATATACGTTCCAAAAGTAAAATTATTAGTTCAAAATCTGGGTTAGGCTTAGGGACTTTTATAGGAAAAACACTTTTAGAAAGAATGAAGGCGCGCGTAAATTTTGGTAAATGTCCTAATTTAAAAGGAGCAATGGTAAATATTGAATGGGAAACAAAAAATCTTTTTTCTATTTAAATTTTTTATATTCGAAGACGTAAGAAATTATTTTATAAGCTAATTTGGCAGCCAAAAAATTATAGCAATCAAAACCTTTTATAGGTGAAAGTTCATTTATATCTGCACCCACTATTTTAGAAAATTTGGCTGCAATTTTAATTATTTGAATTGTTTCATCCCAAAATAAACCCCCAGGTTCAGGAGTACCTGTTGCAGGCATTAAACTAGAATCTAATCCATCTACATCAAATGTTAAATATAATTTATTATTTTTTATCATTTTTTTAAATTGTGACAAGTTCCATTGAGCTTTATCTTTTGCCCAGAAAATTTTTATTCTATTTTTATTTTTTTTTAAAAAAGGAATTTCGCTTGATGAAATATTTCTTATACCAAAAGATATTACACTAACATTTGGATTATCCAGACATCTTCTTATGGCAGAAGCATGAGAAAATTTATTATTATTGTAACTATTTCTTAAATCTGCATGTGCATCAAAATGTAATAAGCAAATCCTGCCAAATTTTTTTACAAAGGGCCTAATTGCTCCTGATGTTAAAGAATGCTCTCCACCTAAAACTAAAGGAAATTTATTATTAGCAAGTATAATTTTATTAATATTTTCAATTTGTTTTAGCGCATCAGAAATATTTTTTTTTATAGGAAATGGTTTTAAAGTTTTTATACCAATATGCTTATATGGCTCTTTATTTAAATCTTCATCAAAAAGCTCAACCTGATGAGAGGCCTTAATTATTTCTTTTGGTCCTTTACTTGTTCCTCCGCCGTAACTAACAGTTTTTTCCAATCCAAACGGAACAATAATGACATTTTCTTCTTTTTTGCTTTTATTGTCAGTTCCTAAGAATCCTTTTTTATTTGAAAGATATTTCAATTTTTAACCAAATATATTTGAAAAATTTTTGGGTTTTCTTTCTTTCCAATGATTTCGATGATACGCATCACTAACTATAAGAGGAAGGACGCTGGTTGCTTCGGCAAAAACCATCTGTTCTTTTGAAATATCGACTTTACCCCAAGAACTTGCTTCTTTAAGAGTTGAACTGCTACAAGCGCCATCCCTTGTGTCTGCAACTGTGATTTGAACAGCATATTTATGCATATCAACATTTTTACCTAAAAGCTCAGCACAAACCACTGTATCTTGAACAAAGTTTTTGGGAACACCACCGCCAATCATAAAAAGTCCTGTATTCTTAGATTTAATTTTTATTTCCGTTAATTCCCTAAATTCTCTTATCGAATCTATGGTTAGGCATTTTTTTGGATTTTTTTCTTGATGCATAACTAATCCAAATCCAGCACTAGAATCTGTAAAAGCGGGGCAAAATATTGGCACCTTATTATCATATGCGGTTTCAATTAATGATCCTTTTTTTTTTGAATTTTTCTTTAAATATCTGCCTATTTCTTTTATGAATTCTCTTGAAGTATATGGTCTTGGTTCAAGACCATCAGCTATATCACATATAGTCTTATCACACGCTTGAAGTTCTTCTTCATCGATATATGTATCGTATATTCGATCAATATAATTTTCTCTCAATTGGGTGTCGTCTTGAAACTGGGAACCTTGATAGTGTCTAAATCCTAATGCTTCAAAAAAATCCATATCAATTATTGATGCACCAGTAGCAACTATCACATCAATCATATTATATTTAATCATATCTGAATATATTTTCATACAACCTGCCGCTGAAGTTGATCCAGCCAAAGTTAAAAAAGTTGTGCAATTTTTATCTGATAACATTTCATTAAAAATACCTGACGCTCTAGAAGTGTCCCTCGAAGTAAAAGACATTTTATCCATGGAATCAATAATTTTTCTTGAATCAAATGAAGTGATATCAATATGCTCAACAGGTTTTTCTAGAAAGGTCTTTTTGTTATGACCTAGTTTAGGATTTTTTGGGTTGTTCATTTAAGCAACGAGATAACGAGAAGAGCTATCCTTTTCGTACATTGACATTATAGGTTTATCTTGTACTTCAAAAATTTTATCAGAATAAAAGCCATTAAATTTAGTTCTAAAAGTTAATGAATAAGCACCAAGCTGGCCAATTTCTATATAATCACCTTCTTTTAAGTTATTAGGTAACACAAAAGGTCCTTTCATAAAATCCGCACTATCACAAGTGGGACCATATAAGCTGAAGGCAGTTAATTTTTTAGAAGTTATTCTTCCATTAGGAATCATTCTTGTTGGCAGAACAAAATTTAAAACTCCTGCATCAAATAAACTTCCATAAGTTCCATCATTGATATAAATTTTTTGTTTCTTTCTAAGAATAACTTTAACTATCGAAGATCCACTTTCAGCAACAAGAGCTCTACCAGGCTCACACAACAGTTCAGGTTTACTATCTAATTTTAGATGATCAAAAGCTTTTTTAATTTCATTTATATAACTTTCAAGAGGTTGAGGGTTTAGGTCAGGATAAATTGAAGGGAATCCTCCTCCGACATTTATGATATCAGGAATTATTTTTGTTTTCTTAATTATATTGCCTAGCTCTCTAACTCCTTTGGCGTAAGATATTGGATGCATACATTGAGAACCTACATGAAAACTTAAACCAACCTTTTTAGCATGTGCTTTAGCTAATCTTAATAAACCTAATGCTTCACTAGGGAGAGCACCAAATTTTTGAGACAAATCAATTTCCGCATGTTCGTTTGATATAGAAACTCTGATATAAAGGATTAGATCTTTTGCATTATTTGTAGCTTCCATAATTTTTTGAAGTTCATCTTTTGTATCAAAAGCAAAATCTCTAACTTTGTAGTTTGAATAAGCTTCTGTTATATGCGCGCGGCTTTTAACAGTATTCATATAATAAGCTCTTGCTTTAGGAAAAATTTTTTTAATTAATTTAATTTCATTAATTGACGCAACATCAAAACTGTCAATACCATTTTCTCCAATGCATTTTATTATTTTTTCAATAGGATTAGTTTTTACAGCGTAAAGTATTTTTCCTGGAAAGTTACTTTTAAACCAATTACAAGCTGATTTAATCGAATTAGGTCTTATGCAATAAATCGGGTCTACTGGACGAACAATATTAACCAGTTCATCAACCGAGTTAAATTTTTGCATCTCATTTGTCCCCTTTTTTATTTAACAAAAAAATAAAAAAACTTCTTAATTTGCTTTTTATAGAAATGAGAGGTTATGTCAACAAATAATCTTAAGCGATTCAGAGTGTCAATTTCCTATCTTGAAATTTTTTTTTTTGACCTTAAGTAACTAGTAGATTAAATTAAAAATATAAAAAATGAGAACGGAACAAGAAAAAACAAAGATCCAAAAAATCGCCGATTTTGCTGATAAATCGCTACTTATTGTTGATGACGATAATCCTTTAAGGGACAGATTAGCTCGCGCTATGGAAAAAAAAGGCTTTAAGGTGACTCAAGCAGACAGTGTAAAAGACGGAATAAATAAGGCGAAAAATACAATCCCAGCGTTTGCTGTGGTTGATTTAAGATTAGGTGATGGTAATGGATTGGAGGTAATTAAGGAGATTCAGAAGCTGAAGAAAGACAGTAAGGTAGTGATGCTTACAGGATATGGAAACATTCCAACAGCGGTTGCAGCAGTTAAGGCGGGCGCTATTGATTATCTCCCGAAACCAGCGGATGCTGATGATGTTGAGAATGCTCTTTTAGCATCACCCGAATTAAAAGCTAGTCCTCCAGAAAATCCCATGTCTGCCGACAGAGTTAAGTGGGAACATATTCATAGAGTTTTTGAACTATGTAATGGTAATGTCTCTGAAACTGCCAGAAGATTAAAAATGCACCGTAGAACTTTACAAAGAATACTTTCTAAAAGATCACCAAAGTAATTTTTTTGCTTTTAATAAAATCGGTACTAAAAACATTAATAGTAATATTTTAAACAATTCTGCTAGTAAAAATGGTTGAGCGCCAAATTGAAATATAGGTTTATCCCATCCAATTAAAGTACCTAGCCAAATTAAACCAAAAATATAAATAATGCTTACCGAAAATATTAATTTGAAAAAAGTATTTATAAGTCCTTTATCATAACTAAACCAACCAGCAAAATAAGAAGCAAACAAAAAACCAATTAAATAACCCATTGTTGGGCCTGTAAAATATACAAAACCGATTCCTTTCTCTGGGGTACCTGCAAATACTGGTAAACCAAAAATTCCCTCAAACAAATAAAGAGATATAGTTAGTAAACCAACTTTTGATCCCAATGTTATTCCAAGAAACAAAACTACGAAAGTCTGCATTGTCATCGGAACTGGATAAAATGGAATTTTAACTTTGGCAGAAATAGTCAAAAGCAAAGTGCCTAATATTGATATTAAAATAATTTTTGCAATTTTATTTATTTCTATTTTTTTAATTGCTTCCATTTTGACACAATACTACTTTCTTTAATTAAATCTAGCTTTTTGTGAGATCAATAAATACATCTTCTAAATTGCCTTCATCAGTTGAAATATCATAAATTTCCATACCGGCATTTTGAATTTTATTGATTATTTGATCAATCCTGTGTTTTTTTCTCTCATATAAAGCTATTATTTCATTTTTTGAATTGTAAGAAAATTTTATTCCGTTTAAATTTTCTGGTTTAATTGTCTCTAATTTTTTTACTTTAAAAATAATTTTTTTAGTTTTTATACTATCGAGTAAGTTAGATG
>CACITE010000003.1 GCA_902589505.1 uncultured Pelagibacteraceae bacterium | reverse complement strand
AAAGAGTTTTGGGAAGACAGAATTGCTCTAAATGCGGATCAATTTTTAATGAATATTTTAATCCTGCTACTGAAAAAAATCATAAATGTGACGACAAATTTCTAGAAAAAAGATCTGATGATAACGAAGAAACAATTAAAAATAGATTTGAAACTTACTTGGAAAAAACTTTACCGATATTAGATTTTTACAGGAAGCAAAATTTGCTTCATGAAATTAACGGAATGGGCAAAATAGATGAAATTAGCAAGGAAATACGTGCTATTATTGCTTCTATAGATGCTTGACTTTACAACATGTATTTATATAACTAACGATTTTAGATAGCGGATCTCAATAAAATTATGGCTCGGATAGCTGGTGTAAATATTCCCCAAAATAAAGTAGTTCATGTTGCTTTAACATATATACATGGAATTGGAAAAAAATTTTCCAATGATATTTGTACTAAATTAAATATATCAAAAAGCAAAAGAGCAAATAGTCTAACCGATGATGAAATATTAAAAATTAGAGAGTTTATTGATCAAAATTATAAAGTTGAAGGTGATTTAAGAAGAGAAGTGTCGTTAAATATAAAAAGACTTGTAGATTTAGCCTCGTATAGAGGATCTAGACATAAAAAGAAATTACCAGTCAGAGGACAAAGAACTCATTGTAATGCAAGAACTAGAAAAGGTAAGGCGATAGCGATAGCAGGAAAAAAATTAACTCCATTAAAGAAATAATTTTATGAGCAAAAATAATGATAAAAAAAAAGTTGAAGCTGTAGAAAAAAATACGGACACTATTAAAAAAGTTAAAGCACCAAAAAAGAAAATAAAAAAAAATATTACTAACGGAATTGCTTTTGTGAATGCAACATTTAATAATACGATAGTTACAATAGCAGATGATAGTGGAAATGTTATTGCTTGGTCGTCAGCAGGCTCTAAAGGATTTAAAGGTTCGAGAAAATCAACACCCTACGCTGCACAAATAGCCGCTGATCATGCTGCAACTAAAGCACAAGAGCACGGATTGAAAGTTTTAACTGTAAAATTAAAAGGCCCAGGATCTGGTAGAGAAACTGCTTTAAGAGCTTTGCAATCTAGAGGTTTTAAAATTCTTTCTATTAAGGATACAACACCTATGCCACATAATGGATCAAGACCACCAAAAAAAAGAAGGGTATAAATTAAATATGGAAAATTCAACAATAGCACAAAATTGGAAAGCACTAATTAAACCGGCTAAATTAAATATTAAAAGTAACGAAGACAAAACAACAACTACTGTAACTGCTGAACCACTTGAAAAAGGATATGCGCTTACAATTGGAAATTCACTAAGAAGAATTTTACTTTCATCAATTCAAGGTTCTGCAATTACCGCAATTCAAATTGATGGAGTTCTTCACGAATTTTCTTCGATTAAGGGTGTAAGAGAAGATGTAACTGATATAGTTTTGAACGTTAAATCACTATCTCTTAAACTTATGTCCAAAGAATCTAAAAAATTAATTCTTGACGCGAAGGGACCTGGTGTAATTAAAGCTAAAGATATACAAGCTAATCCTGATGTTAAAATTTTAAACCCAGATTTAGTTATTTGCCATTTGGATGAGAATACAAAGTTTCACATGGAATTAATTGCTAGCAATGGAAAAGGCTACAGCCCGGCCGAAAAAAATAAAAAAGATGACGCTCCATTAGGACTTATAGCAATCGACTCCCTTTTTTCACCAGTAAAAAAAGTTTCATATTCAGTCGAAAATGCTAGAGAAGGTCAATCTCTGGATTATGACAAATTGATAATGCAAGTTGAAACTGACGGATCTCTACCAGCTGAAGATGCAGTAGCTTATGCTGCTAGAATTTTTCAGGATCAATTATCATTATTTATAAACTTTGATGAACCGGTTGAAATAGAAAAACCAGTCAAATCTACTGAATTAGAATTTAATAAAAATTTACTCAAAAAAGTTGATGAACTTGAGCTTTCAGTAAGATCGATGAACTGTTTAAAGAACGACAACATAATTTATATAGGGGACCTCGTACAGAAAACAGAACCAGAAATGCTAAGAACTCCTAATTTTGGTAGAAAATCTCTTAATGAAATTAAAGAAGTTTTAAATTCAATGTCATTATATTTAGGGATGGAAGTTCCAAATTGGCCACCTGAAAATATCTCAGAATTATCAAAAAAACTCGAAGAAAGTAATTAGTATATATATGCGCCATAAATTGGAACATAGAAAATTAAATAGAACATCAGAGCACAGAAAAGCTTTATTTAAAAATATGCTAAATTCATTAATTAAGTATGAGCAAATTACAACAACTTTACCAAAGGCAAAAGAACTTAAGCCACAAATTGATAAGGTTATAACTTTAGGTAAAAAAAATAATTTAAATTCAAAAAAGAATTTGTTTTCTGAATTACAATCAAAAACATCTGTTGATAAAATTTCGAAAGTTCTTTCGCAGAGATATGAAAAAAGAAATGGTGGTTATAGCAGAGTAATAAGAGCTGGTTACAGATATGGAGATGATGCGCCAATGGCAATTATCGAACTTGTAGACAGAGATAAAGAAGCAAAAAAAATTGATATAATAAAAAAACCGGCAACACCACTAAAAGAATCTAAAGAATCACAAACTAAAATTAAAGAAAACGAAAAAAAAACTAAATCTAAAAAATAAAATATTTACAAATTTTACCATTGTTTTAATTTACAACATTAGGTTATTTGTTTCATGATAAAATGTTATACAATTAATAGTGATTTTGTTAATTCACGCCTTGATAGATGGTTTAGAAGAAATATTTGTGAAGTTCCCCAGTCATTAATAGAAAAAAATTTAAGAAAAGGAAAAATTAAAGTTAATGGCAAGCATATTAAAAGTTCTTATAAATTAAAAATTAATGATAAAATTGAAATTTTTAATATTACATTTAATAAAAAAATTAATAAAATTGAAAGACATTATAGACCAACAAAACAAGATTTATCTACATCATCAGATATTTTTATCGAAAATAACGATAATTTTGTTGTAATAAATAAACCCGCCGGTATCTCAGTTCAATCAGGAACTAAATCGAAAAAAAATATTTTGGATATACTTAAACATACAAAAGAATTTATCGGGTCAAAACCATATGCTGTTCATAGAATTGATAAGGAAACCTCTGGAATTTTAATTGTTGCAAAAAATAGAAAATTTGCGCAGTTATTCACTACACTTTTTCGTATAAGAAAAATTCATAAAACATATTTAGGTATAATTTTTGGCAATCTTAATAATGTCAAGGGAACACTTAAGGATGAATTATATCATTATGAAGGAAGTAAAAAAATTAAAAATATTGCTATTACTCACTTTAAAATTATTGATTCAAATAATCATTATTCCTTTATAAAACTTATCCCGGAAACAGGAAGAAAACATCAATTGCGAAAGCAACTGTTAATACACGGATGCCCTATTTTAGGTGATAGTAAATATAATTTAAATTTTGATAAAAAGCATAATAAAGCTTTGATGTTGCACGCTCATAAGATAAGTTTTTCAATTGATAAAATTAAATATAGTTTTTCATCAGATTTACCGGACAAGTTTAAAAAAACACTTAAAGAAAAGTATTTAAAAAACTTTTCTCAATAATTTTATTTATATTAGTGTAATTTGTAATACCCATTTCTTTAAGACTTGTGATTGTTTTGTCATTTATTCCGCAAGGAACAATACCTTTATATTTAGAAAGGTCATTGGATACGTTTAATGCAAACCCATGATAGGCAATCCATTTGGTAACTCTTATTCCTATAGCAGCAATTTTTGAAGAATTATTTTTTTCCCCGACCCAAATACCTATATTTTTTTTATCAGGGTACGATTTAATACCATAATGCTGAAGAATATCAATTATACAATTTTCAATATTATTAATTAAAAATCTTATATCTTTTTTTCTTTTGTTCAAATTCAACACAAAATATACAATTTTTTGACCTGGGGAGTGAACAGTATATCTGCCTCCTCTTTTGGTTTTTACAATTTGAATGTTGTGATCTATTAAGTCTTTGTGATTTGAGCTTGTGCCACCAGTATAAACAGTGTTGTGTTCAAGAATCCATAAAAGTTCATTTTTTCTACCTGAAAAAACATCATGCACTCTTTTTTCTAGTAGTTTGATAGAATCAATATAATTAACTGGTTTTATGCTATTTTTAACTTCAATCTTCATTTTAAGTTTGTGGTTTTAAATAAAATCAACTAAACAGTCTCGAAAATAAATAATTATGTGCATTTATGAGTTTTACAAAAGAAATAAATGATAAAAAAGTTAATTTTGAGTTTAATAAAGAGTTAATCAATGTCTTTAACAAGAAAATTAAGGCTAATGATACTGATTTTATAGACAGAAATCTCAAAGAACTGCATCCAGCAGATTCTGCTGATATTATAGAGAATTTGGTTCCTGAAAATAGGGCTAAATTAATTGAACTCGAAGGTTTTAATCTCGATCCAGAAATTTTTATTGAATTAAACGAATCAATACAGACCGAAGTCTTTATTCTTCTTTCGACAGAGTCTATAGCTAATATTTTAAAACACTTAGAATCTGATAACGCATTAAAGATTATTGAAAATTTAGATGATAAAAAGAAAAATTCTGTTCTAGAAAAACTGTCACCAAAAGATAGATTTGTTTTACAAGAAGGTCTGAGTTATCCCGAAGATTCGGCAGCTAGAATTATGCAAAGAGAATTTACTGCGGTTCCAAGCAATTGGTCAGTAGGCCAAACAATTGATTACCTTAGAGAAAATAAAGATTTACCGGAAGAGTTTCTCGAAATTTTTATAGTCGATAACAACTTTAAACCAGTTGGTACTGTTCCATCTTCAAGAGTTCTTAGATCCCCGAGAGATTCAAAAATGAATTCAATAATGAATGAAATGCAGGTTTTGATACCAGTAAATATGGATAAAGAAGAAGTAGGACATACTTTTGAAAATTATAATCTTATTTCTGCTGGCGTAGTAGATAAAGAAAATAAATTAGTTGGTATGATTACCGGTGATGATGTTTTTACAGTTTTAAAAGAAGAAGCAGAAGAAGATGTTTTAAGGCTTGCCGGTGTTGGAGACGAAGTAATTACAGATAGCATTATGAAAAAAACAAAAAGGAGATTTAATTGGTTGTTGCTTAATTTATTTACTGCACTTCTTGCTACGTGGGTGATAAGTAAGTTTGGGGCATCAATTGAGCAAATGGTAGCTCTTGCATTTTTAATGCCGATCGTAGCGTCAATGGGAGGAAACGCTGGTATGCAAACTTTGGCTGTAACAATTAGAGCCTTAGCTACTAAAGAGCTATCGTCTGGTAATTTCGGGAAAATTATTACTAAAGAATTTATCATTGGAGTTTTAAACGGTATAATTTTTGCGATAATTACTGGCGCAATAGTTCAGTTGTGGTTTAAGGAATTTAATTTATCTATTTTGATTTCTATATCAATGATTTTAAATATGATTGTGGCAGGTCTTTTTGGTATATTAGTTCCAATATCATTAAAAAAATTTAATATAGATCCAGCTATAGCTTCAAGTGTTTTTGTAACAACAATTACAGATGTAATCGGTTTTCTTTCATTTTTAGGCCTGGGAGCATATTTTTTTTACGGCTAAATATTATCAATTAATCTTACAAAACCTAGATAGTATGCAATAAAAATTTTATATTTTTTATTTTTTGTGTATGGTTTTATCAAATTATTAACATCTAAAATTTCTATATAATCAATTTTTTTGACTCCAAGTTTAAATATTTTATTTTTAATTAATTTTATTGGAATTTTTCTTTTAACTAATTTTTGTTTATTATTGAGAATTAATCTATATATTTTTGAAGATATTTTCATTTGTTTAACCGAGAGTAATTTATTTCGCGATGAATATGCGACTCCGTTTTTTTCTCTAGCAGTTTTACATGCAACAACTTTTATGTGCTTATAATTTTTTTTAATATAATGCTCAACAATTTTTAATTGCTGCATATCTTTTTCACCTAAATATATTTTTTTAGGAGATATTATTTTAATAAATCTTTCAATTACATCTACCACAGCTTTAAAGTGACCCGGTCTGAATCTTCCACATAATTTATTACTAAATGAGCTTATTTTAATATTTTTATTTGCTCCTTTTGGATATATTTCTTTTGATTTGGGAATATATAAATAATCTATTTTTGCTTTTTTAAGAATGGCGATATCTTTATTTAACACTTTTGGGTATTTTAAAAAATCAATCTTTTTATTAAACTGCTGTTTATTTATGTATATAGTTACCAAAGTTTTTTTGCACTGATCTTTCGATTTTTTAATTAGATTTAAGTGACCTTTATGTATAGCCCCCATTGTAGGAACAAAACCCAAATCCTTTTCATTAAGTATATATTTTAGCAGATTGTCTTTTTTATAGAATATTTTCATTTGTAAATATTAAATATTATATGTAAAAGGAAGCAATGATTAAACAGGCTATTATCCCGCTTGCTGGACAAGGTACAAGACTACTACCACTTACAAGTATTTTTCCCAAAGAATTATTGCCTATAAATGGCAAACCAGGACTCGAATATATTTTAGATGAGTGTATTAAATCTGGTATTAAAGAAGTTATACTGATTATTTCCAACAAAAAACCATTTATAAAAAAATATTTTAATAACGATAATTTTTTTAAAAAGATAATTAAAAAAAAACCCAATGATAAAAGAATAAAGTATGAATATAAAAAAATAAAAAAATATAAAAAAATAATCAAATTTGTTTATCAAAATTCGCCAAAAGGAACTGGCGATGCTGTTCTTAAATGCCAAAAGCTTATTAAGTCAAAATACTTTTTAATGTTATTAGCTGATGACTTAATTGTAAAAAATAATTGTTCATTATCGATGATTAAAATTCATAATAAATATAACTCATCAGTTATAGCTTCAACAAAAGTTAAAAAAGAAAATGTATCTAGATGGGGTATATTTGATTTAAAAAAAATCAATAGACGTAATTTTTTAGTTAATGATGTTATCGAAAAACCATCAATTAAATCAGCGCCATCCAACTATGCGGTAATTGGACGATATATATTACCAAAAAAAATTTTCAAAATATTAAAAAAACAAAAGCCTGGTAGAAATAATGAAATTCATATTACCGATGCAATAAGAACGCTAATACACAAAAAAAACAAATTTCTGGGTCATATTTTTTCTGGTAAGTATTTAGATTGCGGCACAATGAAAGGTTATATTGATTCAAGTTTGAAAATAGCAAAATTATAATTATGAAAATATGTATGATAGGTACTGGATATGTTGGCTTAGTAAGCGGCGCATGTTTTGCCGATTTAGGAAATAATGTTTGGTGTGTTGATAAAGATAGAAGCAAAATTAATTTATTAAATAATAATCACATACCTTTTTATGAACCTGGTTTAAAAGAGCTGGTGATAAAAAATCACTCTTCTGGAAGATTAAAATTTACAGACGATATTAGTTTAGCTGTTAAAAATTCTGATATTATATTTATTTGTGTTGGCACACCAACTAGAAAAAGAGATGGTTCGGCGGATCTCAGTCACGTTTTTAATGTAGCTAAAGAATTAAGCAAATGTGTCAATAAATTTAAAATTATAGTTACTAAATCAACTGTACCAATTACAACAGGCGATAAAATAGAAAAAATATTATCAAAAAAAAAGAACAAAAAACTTTTTGAAGTTATTTCAAACCCTGAATTTTTACGTGAAGGCGAAGCTATTCGGGATTTTAGATTTCCAGATAGAATTGTTGTCGGCTCAAACAATAAAAAAATAACTAAAAAACTAGAGTCTTTATACGAACCCCTAATTAAAAAAGGTGCAGTTTTTTTTGCCACCAATAGAAGAGGGGCAGAAATGATAAAATATGCATCAAACGCTTTTCTTGCTACTAAAATTTCATATGTAAATGAAATAGCTAATTTATGTGAAAAAGCTAATGTTAATGTCGAAGATGTTTCTATTGGCATGGGGCTTGATAAAAGAATTGGGGGTCGTTTTTTAAGAGCTGGACCAGCATATGGTGGCTCTTGTTTTCCAAAAGATACAAAGGCAATAACAGTAACAGCCGATTTATTTAAGACAGATCTTTCTATAATTAAATCTGTCATTAAATCTAATAATAAACGTAAAACTTTATTAATAGAAAGAGTCAGATCAATTTTATCTAATAAGATAAAAAATAAGAAAATAGCAATACTTGGAGTAACTTTTAAACCAAATACTGATGACATGAGACAATCATCAAGTTTAATTCTGGTGCCATATTTAATAAAAAAAGGTGCAAAAATTACCTACTATGATCCCTCAGGAAAAAAAAGTGAATTCAAAAAAATTAAAAATGTAATTTATTGCAAAGATGTAAAAAATGCCTGTTACAAAGCAGATCTAGTAATTATTCATACAGAATGGGATGAATTTAAAACTATTGATTTTAAAAAAATATCTAAAGGTAAAAAATTTAAAATTTATGATATGAGAAATTTATATTCTCCTCAAAAAATGAAAGACATAGGTTTTTCATATTTCTCAATTGGTCGATAGTTCTTATTCTATTTCAAAAATAGCGTCAATTTCTACTGCTGCACCTAAAGGAAGGGAATTAGTGCTTACTGCTGCTCTAGAATGTTTTCCATTATCCCCAAATACAGATGTTAAAATTTCAGAAGCAGGATTTATTACTTGCGGCTGACTAATAAAATCTTCCGTAGAATTTACAAAACCTGTAATTTTAATACAATTTTTTATTTTACCAAGGTCACCATCAACAGCTTTTTTTGCTTGAGATATAATATTTATCACACATAATCTCGATGCTTTCTGTCCATCTTCTAACGTAAGATCTTTTCCTATCTTTCCTTTGATTATTTTACCATCATTTGAAATAGGAAGCTGACCTGATATAAAAAGCAAATTACCAGTTTTTTTAAATGCAACATAAGCACCAACGGGAGAGGGGGCGTTGGGCAATGTAATATTTAATTTTTTCAGGTTATCGGTAATAGAATTCACAGTTTAATTTTTTTTCTTAAAAAACTTTTTAATTTTTTTGCCCAATCCGTCTTTAGAATCTCCGGTTTTGCATTTCCATTTTTCATAGATTTTAACTCCAGTGTCGGCTTTAATTGTATCACAATTTTTTTTTGTTTCAGTAAATGCGGTTGTTTGAATCATCACAAAAATAACAGCTGGTATTAGCAACTTATATATTTTCATTTTCTTTTTTTTCCTTTCTTTTTTTTATCATATTCTCTTCTTTTTTCAATCAAAACTAATGCATCATCCATTGTAATTTCATTTGGATCTTTTTCTTCAGGTATTGTTGCGTTTAAAGATTTATATTTAATATATGGACCAAATTTTCCTTTCATAACTCTTACAGGTTTTTTATCTTCAGGATGTTCACCAAGATCCTTAATCATCGATGACGACATTCTTCCAGGTTTAGCTTCAGCTATTAGTGTGATTGCTCTGTTTAAACCAATGGTAAATATTTCTTCAACTTGATCTAAGCGAGCAGATTTATTTTCACATTTTAAATACGGTCCGAATCTGCCAGAATTTAAAAATATTTCTTTTTCATTATCTGGATTTATTCCAAGGCTTTTAGGAAGTGAACATAAAAATTTTGCTTTATCCAAATCTATCGACTCAATAGAAATACCTTTTGGTATAGAAACATTTTTTAAATTATTATTTTCTTTTTCTTTTCTTTTCTTATTTTTTTTTGTTTCATTAATTTTTTCATCCGCAGCTTCTGGTATTTTTTCAAATTGAATGTACGGTCCAAACCTACCTACTTTTAAGTACATGTCTTTTCCATTTCCATGTTTTCCTATTAATTTTGGTTCTGCCAATTGAGATTGTTGTGCAGCCTTTGCTTTAGACAATGGTCTTGTAAATTTACATTCGGGATAATTGGAGCAACCAATAAATGCGCCCCCGCGAAAACTATTCTTTAAGCTTAATGATCCATTCGCGCATAGCTTGCATTTTCTATCAATATTACCATCTTTGTCTCTGTCAAATATTAGGGTACCTAGGCTATCATTTAATAAGTCTAAAACTTCTCTTGTTCTTTTTTCCTTAACTTCAGTAACATTTTTATTAAAATCTTTCCAAAACATTTCTAGAACTTTAATCCATCCTTCTTTACCAGAGGTAATTTCGTCTAATTGATTTTCTAACCCTGCGGTAAAATTATAATCTACATATTTAGAAAATAATTTTTCCAAAAAAGCAGTTATTAATTTTCCTCTATCAGTTGGATGAAATCTTTTATTCAATGTTTCAACATAGCCTCTAGTTGATATTACAGAAATAATACTTGCGTATGTAGAAGGTCGCCCAATACCTAATTCTTCAAGTTTTTTTACTAAACTAGCTTCAGAATATCTAGGCGGAGGTTGTGTAAAATGCTGTTCATCTAAAAGACTTTCTATATTAACAGGACCGTTTGTCATTTTAGGCAAAATACTTTCGCCATCTTCTTTTTTGGGATCTTTATAAACTTTTAGATATCCATCAAATTTAATTACTGATCCAGTAGTTTTTAAAATAGTATCATTGTTATCAGAAGTAATTGTTATTGTATTTCTATCGAATTGAGCAGATTGCATTTGGGATGATAAAGCTCTGCTCCAAATTAGATCATACAATTTATATTGTTCAGGGCTTAAATATTTTTTTACTTTGTCAGGCGATTTGTCAATATCAGTGGGTCTTATTGCTTCGTGTGCTTCTTGAGCGTTCTTTGCTTTTTTACCAGAATAATTTAAAGGGCTTTCAGGAAGATATTCGTTTCCATATGTGTTTTTAATAAAATTTCTAAAGTTGGACACAGCTTCTCCAGATATGTTTGTTCCATCAGTTCTCATATATGTAATCAAACCTATAGTTTCACCATCAATTTCAATTCCTTGATAGAGCTTTTGAGCAATTTGCATAGTTCTTGACGCACCTAAACCTAATCTTCCAGAAGATACCTGTTGTAATGTTGATGTGGTAAAAGGGCCAGAGGGGTTTCTGTTTACAATTTTTGTAGAGATATCAGAAATAGCAAATTTCATTTTTTTTATTTGTTCAATAGCTTCATTAATATCTTCTTTATTTTTAAAAGAAAATTTTTCAACTTTTTTTCCTTCTAATTGAGTAATATTAGATGTGATTAAGTTATTACTATTATCTTTAAAGTTTACTTTTAAAGTCCAAAATTCTATAGGTTTGAATAATTCAATTTCATGTTCTCTTTCAGTAATTAATTTCAAGGCTACTGATTGAACACGTCCAGCAGATTTAGATCCAGGTAGTTTAGTCCATAAAATTGGTGAAATATTGAATCCAACTAAATAGTCTAATGCTCTTCTTGCCATGTAAGCATCGACCAAAAGAGGCTCAATCTGTCTTGGATTATCAATTCCATGAGTAACCGCTTTTTTTGTAATTTCATTAAAAACAACTCTTTCAATTTTTTTATCTTTCAAAAGTTTTTTCTGGCTCAAAACCTCTTTAACGTGCCATGCTATAGCTTCACCCTCTCTATCTGGATCTGTAGCTAATATAATTTTGTTAGAATCAGCGGCTGTATCTGTAATTTCTTTTAAATATTTTTTTGAAAATGCATCAATTTCCCAAAGCATTTGGAAATTATTATTTGGATCAACCGAACCATTTTTGGACGGTAGATCACGAATGTGACCGTAACTAGCTAAAACTTTATAATCTTTACCAAGATATTTATTTATTGTTTTGGCTTTAGCTGGGCTTTCTACAACAACAAGCTTCATTTATATTTCCTTAGAAACTTTAGTGTCAAATATAATTTGATTTGTCAAATTATGACTTAAGAAATATCAAAAAAACGGCTGTTTACTTAGATTTTTATTTTTTGTTCAGTTTTGTTTTTCAATTTTGAAATATTTTCGCGATGAGTAAATATAATCATAATGAAAAAAATAAATAGTATTTTGGAGTCTGGAATCTGAAAGTTAACTATAAAACCTCCCGAAGAAATAAAAGTCTCTCTGATCAAGTTTACTATAAAAACTGTTAAGGCTGCAAACATAGATGATAATGAAGAATATTTAAATATAAGCAAAACCACCAGCCATGTAAATGTAAATATGAAGCATAACTGGATAGATAACGCAGTAATTACTCCCAGGTAAGTGGCGACACCTTTTCCACCTTTAAATTTTAACCAAACTGGAAACACATGACCTAAAAAAGTTGCAAGACATGATAATAAAACCAATTCTGGAAAATAATTTATACATATTTGTACAGGCACGTATCCTTTTAGCGCATCTAAAAGAAGCGTTGATGCTGCCAAATATTTATTTCCTGTTCTAAGCACATTAGTTGCTCCAATATTTTTTGATCCAATTTTTCTTATATCAATTTTTGTAAAAGTTTTTGTTATTAAGAGGCCAAAAGGTATTGATCCGCTTAAATATGAAAACAAAATAACTAAAAAAAAATCCATAATAAATTACTAAACTTCGTAAGATAACTCACCTTTGACAAAAGTTTTAAGCACTTGACCTTGTAATTTTCTATTTTCAATCGGAGTGTTTTTGGATTTAGATTTAAGCTTGTCTTTATTTACTATCCAAGGTTTATTTATATCAATTACACACAAATCAGCATCATTTCCTTTATCAAGATTTCCTTTGTTTATACCGAGTATTTTTGCTGGGTTTGTGGTTATTGCTGCTATTAACTGCTTAATCTTAATGGATTTATTATGAAAAAGTTCTAATGCTAAGGGGAGTAGGGTTTCCACACCAGTAGCTCCAGTAGCAGCTTGAGCAAAAGTTAATCTTTTTGATTCCTCGTCTTGAGGTTTATGATCAGACACTATTACATCAATTGTTCCATCATTAACTGATTCTACAAGAGCACGTCTGTCTTTTTCAGTTCTTAAAGGAGGCGAGAGTTTTAAAAAGGTTTTAAAATCGCCAATATCATTTTCATTTAAAGATAAGTTATTAATAGAGACCCCAGTAGTAAAAATTTTTCCATCTTTTTTTGCTTTTTTTATAACAGAAATAGTTTTTTCCGAAGATATTTGAGAAATGTGGTATCTACAAAAATATTCTTCTAGAAAAGATAGGTCTCTTTCAACAATAATTTTTTCAGCAAGAAAAGGAATTCCTTTTAAACCAAGTCGAGTTGATATTTCTCCTTCATTAATCAACCCGTCTTTAGACAATATATTATCCTCAGCATGCTGCATAATTAGAGATCCAGATTGACTCGCAAAGTTCATTATTCTTGTCATCACTTGAGGGTCTTGGACTGTTTTCACGCCATCCGTAAAAGCAATAATGCCTTTTCTCTTAAGAAGACCAAATTCGGTCATTTGTTTTCCTTCAGCATTTTTTGTCAATGTTGCAGCTGGAAAGATATTTATTTTAGATTTATCTCTTCCTCTTCTTTTTAAAAAATCTACCATTGAAACATTATCAATTGTAGGAGAAGTGTTTGGCATTGAAACCACAGAGGTTACACCTCCAGATAAAGCGGCATCGCTAAGTGTTCTAAAATTTTCCTTATATTCATAACCAGGTTCTCCAACAAAAACCCTCATATCAACTACCCCTGGTATTAGGACTTTTTTGTTAAGATCAATTTTATTTGCAGAGGAAGGCAAATTACCATTCGCAACTTTTTTTCCTACAGCTTTAATTGAACCTTTAGTATCTATGATTAGACCTCCAATTTCGTCCAAGTTATTTTTTGGATCAATTATTCTTGCGTTAGTTAAATATGTTTCTTTCATTAATTTTTTTTACAAAAAATTTTCAAACAGGCCATTCTAACAGCTACGCCAAGCTCAACCTGTTCTCTTATTACACTTCTGTTTATGTCGTCAGCTAAATTCGTATCAATTTCTACACCTCTGTTCATAGGTCCTGGATGCATTATTAAAGCATTTTTTTTTGCTAATTTTAATTTATCTGGGGTTAAACCAAAAAATTCATAATATTCACGAGCTGATGGCAAAAAGGAACCGTGCATTCTTTCGTTTTGTAGTCTTAACATCATAACAATATCACAATTATCTAAACCCTTTTTCATATCTGTGAAAGCTTTAACACCAAGTCGTTCAATAGAATGAGGTAACAAAGTTCTTGGAGCAACAACATTAACCTCAGCTCCAAGCATATTCATTAAGTAAATATTTGATCTTGCTACTCGAGAATGTAAAATGTCTCCACAAATAGCTATTTTTAATCCTTCAACTTTATCTTTTCTATTTATTATTGTTAAAGCATCCAATAAAGCTTGCGTAGGATGTTCGCGTCTTCCATCTCCAGCATTTATTACGGAGCAATTAACTTTTTGAGACAATAAATTTGGAGCTCCAGAATCTTGATGTCTTATTACAATAATATCTGGATGCATAGCATTTAATGTCATAGCAGTGTCTATAAGAGTTTCTCCTTTTTTAATCGCGGAGTTAACTATATTCATTGACATAACATCAGCTCCCAACCTTTTCCCTGCTAGCTCAAATGAGCTTTGCGTTCTTGTTGAAGGTTCAAAGAAAAGATTTATTTGAGTTTTTCCTCTTAAAATATCCATTTTTTTTGAGGAACTTTTGTTTAAAGTAATAAAAGTTTTTGCTTGTTTGAGAATTTCTGTAACTTGAGAAAAAGAGATATCCTGAATACCTAGTAGGTGATTTTGATCAATTTTAACAGCTTTAAGTTTTTTAATTATAGCCATTAAAATCAACTCTATAACCCTTTAAGGGCAACTATGCAAGTATTTTAATTATTTTGATAAGTAATCAATTGCTCCTTGTAGAATAAAAGCTGCAGCATTTTTATCTAATTTAGATATTCTATCACTAACATTTGTGCCTAATTCTTTAGTTAATTTGAAACTTCCTTCAGTTGAAAGGCGCTCATCCCACATAGTTACAGGAATGGTAATATTTATTGATAATTTCTTTGCTAAATCGGTAGCTGACTGAGAAGATTTTCCTATTGTACCATCCATATTTATTGGATTCCCAATAACTATGCCCTTAACATTATTTTCTTTGATAATTTTCCTTATTTCTTTTATCAAAACATCAAATTTACTTTTTTGTATGATTTTAAGGGGTGTAGCGACTTTTAGGTTTTCATCACATAAAGCGAATCCCATGTTTCTATTACCAGGATCTATTCCCAACAATCTTGAATTGCTTCCTATATTTGTTTTAAATTCGTCAATACTGAGTATATTGTATGTTTTCATCTTAAATGCTATTTTCTACTTATTTGCCAATAATCTCAAATGTCAATAGATAAAAATACAGTAAAGCATATATCAAAATTAGCCAGAATTTCATTAGATGAAAATAAGGTGGAAAGCTTATCCAAAGACCTAACATCAATAATGAAATTCATTGAGAGTTTAAACAAACTTAATACGGATAAAACAACTCCATTAACATCAATTATAAATGCTTCACTCACATCTAGAAAAGATGAAGTCAATGATGGAAAGATCAGGGATCAAATACTGAAAAACTCTCCAGAAAAAAATGATGAATTTTTTGTTGTTCCAAAGGTAATTGAATAAAATGTCTAAAATTTCAGAATTATCACTTACAAAAATAGTTAATGGAATTAAAAAAAAGGATTTTTCATCAGAAGAAGTTACAAAATCATTTATTGACAATTCTAAAAAGTCTAAAAAATTAAATACATATATTACTGAATGTTTTGACGAAGCATTAAAATTTTCAAAGAATTTTGATAAAAAAAAAGATTATAAAGGCTTGTTGTCAGGCGTTCCTATTGCTGTTAAAGATATGTTCTGTACAAAAAATGTTAAAACTACAGCTGGTAGTAAAATACTACATAATTTCATACCTACTTACGAATCAACAGTCACTAACAATCTTTGGTCTGAAGGTGCATTTTTATTAGGAAAATTAAATTGTGATGAATTTGCCATGGGATCTTCTAACGAAACAAGTTTTTTTGGAAATGTAAAAAATCCTTATGGTGAAAAATTAGTTCCGGGAGGTTCATCAGGTGGTTCAGCGTCTGCTTTGGCGGCAGGTCTTACACCAGCAACTATTGGAACTGACACCGGTGGATCTATCAGACAACCAGCTTCTTTTACTGGAACTGTTGGATTAAAACCTACATACGGAAGATGTTCAAGATGGGGAATAGTTGCGTTTGCATCATCATTAGATCAAGCAGGTCCTATGACTATTAATGTAGAAGATAGTGCCTTGCTACTACAAGCTATGTCGGGTTATGACTCAAAAGATTCTACATCTGTAGATAAAAAAGTTGAGAATTATTCTTCAAATTTAACTGAAAAAATAAAAGGTTTAAAAATAGGCATCCCTAAAGAGTATAGGGTAGATAAAATGCCCACCGAGATAGATGATCTTTGGAAAAAAGGTATAGAATATTTAAAAGATGCTGGAGCTATAATAAAAAATATTTCATTAGAACATACTATGCATGCCTTACCAGCTTACTATATAGTTGCTCCGGCAGAGGCATCTTCAAATTTAGCTAGATATGATGGAGTTAAGTATGGCCATAGGGCTAGTGGAAAAAATTTAATCGAAATGTACGAGAACACTAGATCAGAAGGCTTTGGCAATGAGGTTAAAAGAAGAATTTTGATAGGCACATATGTATTGTCATCTGGTTATTATGATGCTTATTACTTAAAAGCTCAAAAAGTTAGACGGTTAATTAAAAATGATTTTGATAAAGCGTTTAAAGACGTAGATGCTATATTAACACCATCAACACCTGGGTCAGCGTTTAAAATAGGTGATAAATCTAATGATCCAGTTTCAATGTATTTAAATGATATTTTTACAGTGCCAGTAAATTTATCAGGTTTACCAGCAATTTCGGTTCCGGCAGGATACGATAAAAATAATTTACCATTGGGATTACAGCTTATTGGTAAAGCATTTGATGAACAGACGATATTAAATTTATCTTTAGCTATAGAAAAAAGAGCCAATTTTAAGAAAAATTATAAGATTTGGTGGAGTTAATGACTGAAAAAAAATTTGATTATTTTATAAGTGGAGAGAAAGACAAGTGGGAAGTAATTATAGGTCTGGAGGTTCATGCTCAAGTCTTATCTCAATCTAAGCTTTTTTCATCATCTTCTACAAAATTCGGAAGCGAACCGAATACTCAGGTCAGTTTAATTGACTCTGGATTTCCTGGTATGCTCCCAGTAATTAATCAATTTTGTGTAGAACAAAGCATTAAAACTGGTTTGGGTTTGAATGCAAAAATAAATTTAAATTCTGTTTTTGATAGAAAAAATTATTTTTATGCAGATTTACCACAAGGTTATCAAATCTCACAATATAAAAATCCTATAGTGGGAGAGGGCGAGGTTATTCTTGATATGCCATATGGTACAAAAAAAATCGGAATTGAACGTCTTCATTTAGAACAAGATGCAGGAAAAAGTATACATGATATGGATCCAGAAAGCTCCTTCGTAGACCTTAACCGTTCTGGAGTTGCGTTAATGGAAATTGTTAGTAAGCCGGATTTAAGATCTCCTCAAGAAGTAAGCTTTTATATTAAGAAATTAAGATCAATTATGCGATATCTAGGAACTTGCGATGGAAATATGCAAGAAGGATCTTTGAGAGCTGACGTTAATGTTTCAGTAAGAAAAATTGGAGAAAAAAAATTTGGTACCAGATGTGAAATTAAAAATGTTAATTCAATTAAATTTATGGAAATGGCCATTGAATATGAGGCTAATAGACAGGTGCAACTATTAGAGTCTGGAAAAACTATTAATCAAGAAACAAGATTATTCGATACAAAAAAAAACTCTACTAGATCTATGCGTTCTAAAGAAGATGCTCATGATTATAGATACTTTCCAGATCCAGATTTATTGCCTCTTAATTTAGATAAAGATTTAATTAATAAATTAAAAAAAGAATTACCTGAATTACCCGATCAAAAGAAAGAGCGATTTATAAAAGAACATAATTTATCTCCTTATGAAGCAAACATACTAGTATCTGAAAAGGAAATTTCTGATTATTATGAGGAAGTAATTAAAGGTTGTGATAAAAAATTGGCAACTAATTGGATTACAGTAGAGTTATTTGCAGTTTTGAATAAGAAAAATCTTTCAATTACTCAATCACCTGTAAGCGCTAAGAATCTATCTTTGTTAATTAAAATGATTACTTCAGGAAAAATTTCAGGGAAAATAGCAAAGGATGTTTTCGAAAAAATGCAGCCTAGCGATAAAGACCCAAGACAAATAGTTGAAAAAGAAGGTTTATTACAACAAAGCGACCCTAAAGAATTGGAAAAAATAATAGTTACTGTGATATCAAAAAATCAAGATAAAGTAACACAATATAAATCTGGTAAAGAAAAACTTTTTGGTTATTTTGTAGGTGAAGTAATGAAGGCATCTAAAGGAAAAGCTAATCCACAATTGGTAAACCAGATTCTTAAAAAGAAACTTCACTAAATAAAATGGGATCAAATCTTGTATTAACAAATGAAATTGAGAATTATATTAACAATCATTCGCTTGAACTAACCGAAGTTCAAAAAGAAATAATTTCATACAATAATAGTTTAGGAGATATCAAAAGAATGCAAATTTCTATATCACAATGCCATTTTTTACATTTAATTGTTAAAATCTCTAATATAAAAAAAATTTTGGAAATAGGAACTTTCACAGGATTAAGCGGTCTAACCATGGCTTTATCCCTACCCAGAGGTGGAAAATTAGTAACTTTAGATAAAAGTAAAGAAAGAAATAAAATTGCATCCAATTTCTTTAAAAAAGCAAAACAAGAAAGTAAAATTAAAACAATTATTGGCCCGGCTCTTGAAAGCATAAGTAATTTTAAAAAAAACAAGCAAAAATTTGATCTTGTTTTTGTTGACGCAGATAAAGAGAATTATAAAAATTACTATAATGAATCGTTAGAATTAATCGAAAAAAATGGTTTGATTATAGTTGATAATGTTTTGTGGCACGGAGAAGTTGCTGATACCAAAAATCAAGATAGATTAACCACAGTTATCAGAGAGTTTAATTCGCACATAAATAAAGATAAAAGAACCGAAAGTTTAATCATTCCCGTTGGTGATGGTCTTACAGTTTGTAGAAAGTTGTAATGTATTTTATTTCAGGATTTTATAAGTTTAAAAAAATATCTAATATTAAAAAAAATAAAAAGAATATGCAGGCTTTTTTTATTATCAAAGGTATTAGAGGTTCTATGATTATTTCAAAAGAAGGAATCAACGGAACGATTTCTGCAAAAAAGGGAGTTTTAGATGAAGCTATAAATAAAATAAAAAAAACTTTTATGTTTAGTAATTTTGACAGTGTTAATTATTCTAAATGTAATTATCAGCCCTTTCACAGAGGAAAAGTAAAAATAAAAAAAGAAGTTGTTCCTATGGGAATAAAAATATATAAAAGAAAATCTAAAAATCATATTGAGCCAACTAAATGGAATAAGTTAATAACCGATAAAAATACTTTTTTATTAGATGCTAGAAAGCCATTTGAATATAAAGTTGGAACTTTTAAAAAATCGATAAATCCTAACGTTGATAATTTCAGAGAATTTCCAAATTATTTAAAAAATTTGAAAAAAAACAAAACAATAGCAATGTTTTGCACCGGTGGAATAAGATGTGAGAAAGCAAGCGTCTTTCTTGAAAAAAAAGGATTTAAAAATGTTTTTCAGTTAAAAGGTGGAATTATAAATTACTTAAAAAAAATAAAAAAAGAACAAAGTTTATGGAAGGGCGAATGTTATGTTTTTGATAACAGAATATCAATTAAACATGGTTTAATACCTGGTTCTTTATCAATGTGTAGTGGATGCAGAAAACCAATTTCTTCAAAAGATATGAAATCAAAAAAGTATGAAGAGGGAGTATCATGTCCAAATTGTCACGACCACTTAAAACCCTCGCAAAAAGAAAGATTTAGAATGAGGCAAAGACAAATAAATCTTGCTAAAAAACTAGGAAAAAAGCACATATTCCAAAAAGAATTTTAAAAATGAATTTATTAAAAGATCCTATTCCAGGCTTAATTAAAAAAATAGCTTTACCTGCTAGCATAGGTACACTTTTTCAAACACTTTTTAATGTTGTCGATACATTTTTTGCGGGGACTATATCACCTGAAGCTTTATCAGCTTTAGCAAAGTCATTTCCAATTTATTTTATAATTGTTGCGGCATGTGTAGGTGTAACAGTTGGTGGAACATCATTAATAGCCAATTCTATTGGTGAAAAAAATAAAACTAAAATACATGGATATTTTACACACACTATTATCTATGGATTAATAGTATCAATTATTATTACTGCAGTAGGTTTATTTTTTGCCCCGTATTTATTTCAATTAATGGGTTCTGAGCTTGAGGTAATTCAATTGGGCTTGTCTTATACAAATGTTGTTTTTTCAGGTTCAATCATTTTTATTATGTTGGTAGCTTTAAATTCACTTTTACATGCAGACGGTGATACAAAAACTTACAGAAATGTTCTTATTTTAAGTTTTTTCTTAAATGTATTATTAAATCCATTATTTATTTTTGGGTTTGGTCCTGTGCCCGCTTTTGGAATATCCGGGATAGGGATTGCCACTGTGGTAGCTCAGTCAATTGGATTGATTATTGTTTTTATAAAAGCTTCTAAATCACAAAGAATAGAAAATATCTCTCTGAAGGGTTTCAAATTAAATTTAAAACTATTAACTAATTTATTTTTTCAATCTGCTCCAATTTCAGCAGCCCTATTATTAATATCAGTGGGTAATTTTATTATTTTATCATATATTGGAATTTTTGGTGAATTTGCTACCGCGGGTTATGGATCTGCAGCACGGTTTGAACAGATATTGTTACTGCCCGTACTCGGTTTGAATACAGCAATTATATCAATCATAGGTCAAAATTTTGGATCGAAGAATTATTCAAGAGTCAAAGAATCATATTTTAAGGCAGTGCTCTATGGCTTTACTCTGATGATAATTTCGGGATTGATAATCTTAGTTTCTGCAGACAAAATAGTTTCTATTTTTTCCGATAATCAAAAAGTGATTAGTTATGGATCTTTGTATTTAAAAATATCAGCATTAATTTTTCCAGCCTATCCAATATTTTTTATAAGCAATGGGTTTTTTATGGCAATAAAAAAATCTTCATACTCAATGTATCTGAATATTATTAGAAATGTAATTTTACCAATACCAACAATATTAGTAGCCCAATTTTTTGATGGTGGATTCGACACATTTTTTTGGAGTTATTGCTTCTTTAACTGGCTGTACGTTATATGCTTATTTATTTACATAAAAAGTTATATAAAAAAAAATTTAAATTAGATTAGACGAATCTTTTAACCAGTCCCATAAATGTTTAGCAAAAGAACGTCTTACATATAAATCAATATTACTTTCATTTTTTTTATGGATAGTAACATCTATATGATTCAATATTGTTTGAACAACTTTATTATTAGTAAAAGTATCTGAATTAAAATCGTAAGGACATCCTTTTGAAAGTATTTCAAAGATATTCGAACCAGTTAAATTAAATATCGTATAATGGTCACTAACATTTGTAACCGAACCTAAATTTCTTTTAGAGATATCATTAAATAAAATTTTTTCTAATTCATAATCATTTGAATCTTTTGTTATCATATCATTTGAAACTAATAGCCATTCATTCGGACCTAACCACATACAGGTAATTTTTTCTTTTGTAGAAATAGAACACGGCTCTTTTGGAAGAATCATTCCTAATATTTTTCCAACTGTACTAACAAAATCTTTATTTTCTAAATTACCTCTTAAATTAATTTTTGCGACAGGAGATTTTTCTTTCATCGAAAAATTGTTATAAGTGTGACTTTCTGTAATTGGAGAAATAAAGTTAAGCATTTAATCTCTTGCCTTCCTTATCTAAGAAAATTGTATCTGATACAGTTACTTCAATAGTTTTATTTGGCATAGGAACATAAAGTTTTTTTCCTTTTAATTTCTTTCCATTTTTGACTACAGCTAAAGCAATAGATTTGTTTAAGTTTGGACTATAATAGCTTGAAGTAACGTGCCCAACCATGTCCATGGGAGGCATATTTTTAACTTCGGCTACAATTTGAGCTCCTTCTTCCAAAATTTCTTTTGGATCATTAGTCAATAAACCTACATATTGCTTTCTATCTTCTCTCATTGTATCAGATCTATATAAAGATCTTTTTCCAATAAAATCGTATTTTTTCTTGCTAACTATCCAATCCATTTGAAGATCGACAGGAGTAACAGTTCCATCAGTTTCTTGACCAACTATTATAAAACCTTTTTCAGCTCTTAATAAGTGCATAGCTTCTGTACCATAAGGTGTTATGCCAAAATCTTTACCCGCTTTCATACATTTTTCCCAAACTGATTGACCATAATTTGCTTGAACATTTATTTCGTAACTTAATTCACCTGTGAAACTTATTCTCATAACACGACACTTTATTTTATCTATTAATCCATCTTTGAAACTCATATGAGGAAAGTTGATATCTGAGTAATCAATATTTTGTGTTACTTTTTCTAATATTTTTTTACTATATGGACCACAAACACTAACAGTCGCGAAATGATCTGTTACTGAAGTTAGATATACTTTTAATTCGGGCCATTCTGTTTGAAGAAAATCTTCGAGCTTACCCATTACAGTCGCTGCTCCACCAGTTGTTGTTGTCATTATATAATGATTTTCACCTAAGCGTGTTGTAACTCCATCATCATACACCATTCCATCTTCATTCAGCATTAAGCCATATCTACACTTACCTATAGCCAGCTTACTCCAAGCATTTGTGTAAACGCGATTTAAAAATTCAGAAGCATCGCTGCCCTGAATATCAATTTTACCTAAAGTTGAAGCATCTAAAATTCCCGCTTTAGTCCTAGCAGCTTTAGATTCTCTTTGAACGGCGTCATACATACTTTCATTATTTGAAGGGTAATACCAAGCTCTCTTCCATTGACCAACATCTTCAAATTTTGCATTATTTTTTTCGTGCCAATCATGCATAGGTGTCTTTCTAGTGATATCAAAAAATTGTCCAACATTTCTCCCTACAAGAGCCCCAAAAGTTATTGGAGAGTAGGGAGGACGAAAGGTTGTTGTACCTAATTCTCCGAGTTTAGTATTTGTAATTTCAGAGACAATACCTAAGGCATGCATATTACCAATTTTTCCTTGATCTGTAGCCATTCCAGTCGTTGTGTATCTTTTTACGTGTTCAATTGATTTAAATCCTTCTCTTAAAGCAAGCTTTATATCATTCGAAGTAGAATCATTTTGATAATCAACAAAAGATTTAGTTTTACCAGAAACTTTATTAGTTGGTAAAAGCCATATATTTTCAAATTTTTCACCTTTCGGTTCCAAAACATTAAATTGTTCCTTTTGATCAATATTAAGAAATTCGTTAGTTTTTTCTTGTGCTTCGGAAATAATATTTTTCAATCCAAATGTTCCGTTACAAGAGCCGACTGATATTTGGTTTAAAGTATTTTTTTTAGGAAAAAAATAATGTTTTTGTTCGTTATATTCTAACTTACCACCTGATTGTGTAAATAAATGAATAGCAGGTGTATAACCACCTGATACACATAATAAATCACAATCTATTTTAAATTTATTTCCAACAACATTGTTATTATCTTTTGATAATTTCATTACATGAATTTTATTAATTTTTTTGTATCCCTCGGTATACACAACAGTGCTTTTCCAGTGTATTTTTATACCCAAATCGATACATTTTTTTGGAAGAGTTCCATCTGAATTATCTCGAATATCAATAATTGCTTTAATTTTTACACCTTTGTCATGCAAGGTTATTGCTGTTTCGTAAGCGTCGTCATTATTTGTAAAAATGGTTATATTCTCACCACATTTTACCCCGTAAGTATTAACGTACTTCCTAACAGCAGAAGAAAGCATTATTCCAGGTCTATCGTTGCAATCAAAAATCATTGGTCTTTCAATTGCACCAGTAGCCAAAATTACTTTCCTTGCTCTTATTTTCCACAAACGTTGTCTTATTTTTCCTTTTTTGTCTTTATCAGGTAAATGATCGGTTAAATTTTGAAGCATAATTAAATAATTATAATTGTGATAAGCAGCTACACTTGTTCTATTTAATATTTTTATATTTTTATTTTTTTCTAAATCTTGATAAGTTTTTTTTATCCAATCAAAAGGAGTCTGGTCATTAATTTTATTGTAATCTTTGTTTGAAAAATTAAGATTTCCACCAAAACTAGATCTTTCGTCAACTAAAAGTATTTTTTTTCCTGATTTTGCTGCAGTTTTTGCTGCCATCAATCCAGCGGGCCCAGCACCAACAATAAGAACTTCGCAATGATAATAACTATGATCATAGATGTCAGGATCTTTTTTTGTTGGAGATTTACCTAAACCTGCTGCTTTTCTAATAAAATATTCATATACATTTTTCCATAAGCTTGCTGGCCACATAAAAGTTTTGTAATAAAAACCAGCAGGGATAATACGTGAGAAAAAATTATTAATGGCGCCTATATCAAAATTCACCGATGGCCAGCAATTTTGGCTTATGACATTTAAATCCTCATAAATTTCTATTTGTGTTGCACGTAAATTTGGATCAGTTTTACCTTGATCTTTAATAATTTGAACTAAGGCGTTTGGTTCCTCAACTCCAGAAGAGAATATTCCTCTTGGTCTGTGATATTTAAAACTTCTGCCTACTAAGTGAATACCATTCGCTAGCAATGCAGAAGCTAAAGTGTCTCCCTTATAGCCATAAAGAGTTTTTCCATTAAATTTAAAAGAAACGATTTCACTTCTATTAATTTCACCACCAGATGATAATCTATACTTGTTTGACATTATTTACTTGGCTTCTCTCCAATCTTATAAACCGAATGAATTTTATCGTTTGAAGTATCTCTAGCCATATTGAACCACCGTCTACATCCATGTAAATGATTCCATCTTTCGTATTGAAGACCTTTTATATTTTTTCTCATAAATAGATATTCAGCCCATTGATCGTCGCTTAATTCAGTAGGTTGTTTTGGTCTTACTAGGTGAGCTTCTCCACCATAACTGAATTCGCTATGATCTCTTTCTCCACAGAATGGACATTTAATTAAAAACATATTAATGAGCTACTGCTGCCGCACCATGTTCGTCAACTAGATCTCCGCTTACAAATCTATTGATGTTGAAAGATGCATTTAGGGCATGTGGTTCATCTTTTGCTATTGTGTGTGCAAATAAATGGCCTGAACCTGGCGTAGCTTTAAAACCGCCAGTACCCCAGCCACAGTTAAAATAAAGTCCTTTAATAGAAGTTTTGCTTATTAATGGACTAGCATCTGGACAAATATCAACAACTCCTCCCCATTGTCTAAGCATTCTAAGTCTACTAAAAATTGGATAAAGTTCTAAGATAGCTTTCAATGTTCCTTCTATTATTTCATGAGTCCCTTTTTGTGTATAAGAAATGTAAGCGTCCGTTCCTGCTCCTATAACAAGCTCTCCTTTGTCAGACTGACTTACATAAGCATGAACAGCATTAGACATAACAACAGTATCAATTATTGGTTTGATCGGTTCCGAAACTAATGCTTGAAGAGGTTTGCTTTCAAGAGGAAGTCGTATCCCTGCCATATTAGCAATTACACTAGAATGACCCGCAGCAACCACACCTATTTTTTTTGTTCTGATAAAACCTTTCGTTGTTTCAATTCCTTCGACAGAATCACCATTTCTTTTAATTCCTTTCACTTCACAATTTTGAATAATATCAACTCCCATAGCATCAGCGCCTCTAGCATAACCCCAAGCAACTGCATCGTGTCTTGCTGTACCAGCTCTTCTTTGTAAAGTGCTACCCATAACTGGGTAACGAATATTTGGAGAGCAATTTATAATGGGGCAAAATTTTTTAACCTGCTCGACATTTAACCATTCGCAATCTATACCATTAAGTCTGTTCGCATGTGTTCTTCTTTTTAACTCTCTTACATCATGTTGATTATGAGCCAAATTCATAACTCCTCTTTGGCTAAACATGACATTATAATTTAATTCTTGTGAAAGATTTTCCCAAATTTTTAAAGCGTGATCATAAAGTCCTGCACTAGCATCCCAAAGATAATTTGATCTTATTATGGTTGTGTTTCTTCCAGTATTACCACCACCGATCCATCCTTTTTCTAAAACAGCAATATTTTTAAAATTATGTTCTTTGGCTAAATAATAAGCAGAAGCTAATCCATGTCCACCACCACCAATTATTACAGCATCATATTTAGATTTCGGTTCAGGATTACGCCAAGCTTTTTGCCAATTTTCATGATAGCTTAACGAATTTTTAATAAGAGCAAATATTGAATATTTCTTTTTCATTTAAATAAATTATATCAATTACGCGTTTTTTCTCTAGATAAATCATGTAAATAAATAGCCACAGCTATCCAAATTATTATAAATCCAATTAATTTATTAAAATCAAAATATTCATTATAGTAAAAAACACCTAATAAAAACTGACATGTTGGAGTGATAAAGAAAATCATACCTGATGTACCTAAACCAGCTAAATCAACACCTTTTAAGAATAGAAATAGTGGTATTACGGTCATAGGACCAGCTAAAAATAACCAAAAAGCAATTTTAGGTTCTGTTAATGAAAAATAATAGTTTCCATCAACAGAAATTAAATAAAAAATTATTAATGCCAATGGCGTTATAAATAAACTTTCTATTAACAAACCTATATCAGATTCTACACTTATTTTTTTTCTTAAAAGAGAATAGGTGGCCCACGTAATAGCAACAATTAACCCTGTCCAAGGCACTGAAGAAAAATTATAAAGTAAATAGATTAATGAAATAATGACTAATAAAACCGATATTATCTTTTGTTTATTGTAAGGTTCTTTTAAAAAAATTATACCAAGAAAAACACTAAGTATTGGCATTATAAAATAACCAAAACTAGCATCGATTATTTTGTTAGTAACTACTGCGTATATCCAAGTTGACCAATTACAAAAAATTAAAATTCCTGTAATTAATAAATAAAATAACTCCCTTTTTTTTTTAACAAGAGAGAAAAAGCTATCCCATTTTTTAAATAAAGAAGTAGTTATTATTAAAGAAAAAGCGGTCCAAATAGTTCTATGGACTACCAGTTCAATAGGACCGGCAAAAGACGCCGATTTGAAATAAAGGACTCCAAGTGTGCCCCACCATAATGACCCGCTCGCACCATACAAAATTCCGTAGTAAGTATTTTTTTTCATAAATTACTGCTATCATTAAATTGAAAAGCAACTAAAATAAAGGTAAATAGATCTTAAGGAGAGGTGGGTGAGTGGTTTAAACCAGTCGTTTGCTAAATGACCGTACGTGGAAACATGTACCGAGGGTTCGAATCCCTCCCTCTCCGCCATCATCAATAATGTGGCTTGTCTTCAAAAAAATTATAAATTTTTATAGGTTTGCCACTTAACATGTATCTATAAACGTTCACATTTTCTAAAACCCTTTGAACATAATTTCTGGTTTCTTTAAATTTGATTAGCTCAACCCAATTAACATAATCGATTTGACCTTTCTGTGGATTTCCATTTATTTTTTTCCAATACTTAACTCTTTTAGGTCCTGCATTATATGCTGATAAAGCGAATGGATATGAACCTTCATAGATTTCAAGTAAACCTGCCAAATAATAAGATCCTAATTTAATATTGTAGTCAGCATCACTTTTAAGCCTGCTTTTTTGATAAGGTAGTTTTGCTTGTTTAGCTACAAGTTTAGCAGTGTAAGTCATAAGTTGCATCAAGCCTCTTGCTCCAACATAGCTATGCGCTTTTTGATCAAACTCACTTTCTTGTCTTATTACTGATAAAATTAGTTCTTGTTTTGGCATAGATTTAGCATTAACAATTTTTGGTGTGTTTATTATTGGATAATTTAATTCATTATGAAATCTTTTCTCATAAGATGCTCTTTTAGATATTTGTATTGCATAATCATATCTATTTATACTTGCAGCAAGTTTACCAGCAAGAATCTCGCTTCCTTCATCAATATTTAATGTTGCTAAATGTTTTAAAAAATCTTTAGCATACTTAGATTTGTCTAATTCATCCAATAATTTAACTATTTTAATAAGATCATTTTTATTAAATTCTTTTTCATATTTTTCGGAAACTTTATTTTGATCATCTAAAGAAAAAGATTCCTTAGAATTTATTTCAAGAAAAGCTAATTGGCCGTAATAGGTATTAAGAAATTTTGAAGCTTCAATAAACCACTCTTCAGATTTTTGTTTGTTGTTAATTTTTTTATAAGTTCTTCCAAGCCAGTAAGCACCACGTGATAAACTTATTGGATAACCAACGTTATTATAAAAATTTTTAAAATGGTTTAATGCCATATTTGGATCATCTAAAAAAGTTAGAGCTATCCATCCAGATAACCATTCTGCTTCTGCATAATCTGGTCCATCATACATAGAATGATTGCTTGCCACTTTATATGCTTTAGTGTATTTTTTTTTATAAATTAAAGAGCGTGTTAAAATAGCTCTCTCTTTCCACCATTTATCTGTTCTTATTAATTTTTCAGAATCTCTAGGCAACGTAAATAAAATTTCGAGAGACGAATCTAGTCGACCTCTTCTTCTTCGCCATTTAAGCCTATCGTATTTAAGTCCTATATCGTTTTTGAATTTATCAGGAATTTTAGCAATTGCATTATCAACACCATAGGATCTGCTCATTAGTAGTTGTCTGGCTCTGTACAGTGCAGTTTCATCTTTTGGTAAATATCTTAACATTCGTTGTACATCCCAATGTTTTCCTTCCCATGCATGCCAATCAGCTCTTTTTATATTATCTGAAACTGTTATTATTTTTTTGTATTTTTTTCTTAAATACTTAAGATCATTTTTTGATAGTTTCGCTTTTATCCAACCTTCTTTTATTAAATTGGAGCCTTTTGTAGTATCGTTTTTTAAAAGATAGATTTCACCAAGTTTAATTTTTCCAAAATTACTTAAAGGCTCTTTATTGTCAAACCATCTTAAAATTGAAGCAGGATTAGTGGTATTTATATTAATTTTATGTTCTGCTAAATATCTTAATCTATTTATTCTCGGAAAGTTGTTATTTTCATTAATAAATGAAACATAATCATAAAAACTTGCATTATTTGAAGGTCTAATTAAATATAAATATTTTACTAAATTTCTTAAATTTTTATCTCGAGATTTACTTGATAGTTTTAGTGCAGTATTCCATTTTTTTTCATCGATTGCTTTAAATGCACTTTTTGCTATTTGAAAATCTTTTTTTGATAAAATAGATGATTTTTTAACAACCTTAGTTATTTTTTTTTGAACCACTAAAGGTTTTTTTTTAGGATATATTAATTTTTCGGCATTAACTTCACTATCAGTTATTTCTTTTTCTTGGCTTTTTTGAGTAACAGATATCGCAGTTTTTGGTTTTTCTTTAGGATAAATAAGCTTCTTTTTTTCGGTTTTAATTTTACTCTCTTCATCTACTATTGGTTTTTTAAGAGGCAGGATCTGCTCATCAGCCAATAACTGCATTGGAATAATGATTAAAAATGCTAGTAAAAATACTTTTATTTTGACAAGATTTCTCATAAATTTAAGATGAATTACTTTTTCAAAGTATGTTATAAAGATTTATGTTTAGAGGATCAATTGTTGCTTTAATTACACCATTCAAGAATAACGAACTTGACGAAGAATCTTATATTTCTTTAATTCACCACCATATAAAGAGCGGATCATCTGGTATTGTGCCTGCCGGGACCACTGGTGAATCGCCAACATTATCGCATAAAGAACATGAAAGAGTTATTGAGCTCTGCGTAAAAGAATCAAAAGGCAAAATTCCGATAATTGCTGGCACAGGATCTAACTCAACCGATGAAGCTGTTTCATTAACAAAATATGCAGAAAAAATAGGAGCTGACGCTGCTTTAGTTGTTACACCATATTATAACAAACCAACCCAAGAAGGTTTGTACCAACATTTTAAATCAATAAATGATAATTGTTCGATACCAATAATAATTTATAACATTCCCCCTCGATCTGTTGTTGACATGAGTGTTGATACTATGGCTCGACTTTTTGAATTAAAAAATATTGTAGGCGTAAAAGATGCAACAGGAGATTTAAAAAGAGTTGATGAGCAGAAAAAAAAAATGGGTCCAGATTTTATCCAACTTTCTGGAGAAGACGGTACTGCTCTGGAGTTTAATACTAGAGGTGGTGTAGGCTGTATTTCAGTTACTGCTAACGTTGCAGCAAAATTATGCTCTGAATTTCAAGAAGCCTCAACAAGTAAAAATAATAGCAACCTTCTTGCTAAGGCTAAAGAGATTAATAATAAATTAATGCCATTACATAAAGCGCTATTTATTGAAAGTAGCCCAAGTCCAGTTAAATATGCTGCAAGTTTATTAAATTTATGCTCTGACGAAGTTAGACTTCCGCTTGTAAAAATTACAGAGGAAACTAAAAAGTCCGTTAGATCAGCGATGACCTATGCTGATCTAATTCAGTAATGAATAAAAAAACCAAAAATGGTTTAAAAATTATTTCTAATAACAGAAAAGCAAAATTTAACTATTTTTTTAATGAATTTTTTGAAGCTGGATTGTCATTAATGGGATCCGAAGTTAAATCTTTAAGAAATGGCAAGGTTAATATATCAGACGCTTATGCATACGATATTGGCGGTGAAATTTTTTTAATTAATTCCCACATATCATCCTACAAAGAATCTAGTTATAACGATCACAACCCAATTCGTAATAGAAAACTTTTATTAAATAAACGTGAAATTAATAAGCTTATTGGAAAAATTAATAGAGAAGGGTATACATTGATACCCACTAAATTATATTTTAAAAAAGGAAGAGCCAAGGTTGAAATAGCTGTTGCTAAAGGAAAAAAACAATATGACAAAAGGCAAACCAAAAAAAAGAGAGATTGGGTAAGGGAAAAAACTAAATTTTTTAGAAAATAGGATGTATTATTAATGATTTTGCTAGGTATAGGATCTAATTTGTCATCAAGCTATGGCGATAGATTTAAAAATATTGATATGGCGCTTTCAGCGCTTGATGGATATGGCATTTTAATTAAAAAACAATCAAGTTACTATGAATCAATAGCTCTACCCAATAAAAATGACCCTAAATTCATTAATGTTGTAGTCGAAGTTGACACTGAACTTCCGCCTGTAGATTTAGCTTCCGTTTTGATTTTTATTGAAAAAACTCTTGAAAGAGAAAGGGGTAAAAAAAATGATCCTAGAACATGTGATATAGATTTACTTGATTATAACAATCAAGTATTTGATTTTGAATATAACGACTTGCATTTTACAGTTCCGCACAAACAACTTATTTTTAGAAATTTTGTTCTTATACCACTTAAGGAAATAATTCCTGATTGGAAACATCCCAAAACTAAAGAGTCCGTTGATGATTTTATTGAAAAACTTTCACCCGCAGATAAAAACTCTATATTAAAGGTCAAAAAATCTTGATATAGTGTTTTGATGTTAAATCACGAAGATCTAATTAAAAAGATAAAAACTTATAATCGTTTTTTTAATCCTGAAACGTTAACAAAAGCTTATTCTTTTGCTTTAAATGCACATAAAAATCAAGTTAGAGATTCTGGCGATCCATATTTAACTCATCCAGTTGCTGTTGCAAATATTTTAACGGAACTGAAACTTGATAGTGCAACTATTGCTACCGGCTTACTGCATGACACAATAGAAGACACGAATGCTACATATAAGATTGTTGAAAAAGAATTTGGCAAAGAAGTTGCCGATTTGGTAGATGGAGTTACTAAAATTTCAGAACTAGAAGGCAAAATTGTTGAAAATTCAAAAGCGGAAAATATGAGAAAACTCATATTAGCAACTTCAAAAGACATTAGAGTGTTGCTTGTTAAAATTGCAGATCGTTTACATAATATGAGAACATTAGATTCTGTTAGTAATGAAAATAAAAAAATTAGAATAGCAAAAGAAACAATGGAAATTTTTGCACCTCTGGCTAATCGTATGGGAATGAACCATATAAGAGACGAATTAGAAGATTTATCTTTTCAAAAACTTAATCCTCAAGCTAGAAATTTAATTGTTGAAAAATTATCGCTAAATGAACAAATTAGAAAAAATAATTTCAATGAAATAGCTTCAAAATTTTCAAAAATTTTAAAAGATAATGAAATCGAAGCTAAAATAATTGGGCGTGAGAAAACTCCTTTTTCTATTTGGAGAAAAATCCAATCTAAAAGAGTTTCTCTTGAACAACTTACTGATTTAATAGGATTTAGAATTGTAGTTAATGATGTAGAAACTTGTTATAAAGTTTTAGGTATTTTTCACTCTAGATGGTCTACTATTCCAGGTAGATTTAAGGATTATATTTCTACACCTAAAATAAATAATTACAAATCTATTCATACGGCAATTATAGGTCCAAAAAAAGAGAGAGTAGAAATTCAAATCAGAACTAAATTAATGCATGAGTTTGCTGAAAGGGGAGTTGCGTCTCACTGGGTATATAAATCTTCCGAAAAAGTTAGCCATTTAGCTCTAAAAGAGTATGCGTGGTTAAGAGATCTAGTAGAAATTATGGATAAGGAAAAAAATATAGAACATTCTTTAGAGTACACAAAACTTCAAATGTTTCAGGATAATGTTTTTTGCTTTACTCCAAAAGGCGAAGTTATAAAACTGCCAAGCGGAGCAACACCAGTTGACTTTGCGTACGCTGTTCATACAAAAATCGGAGATCAATTAAATTCCTGTGAAATAAATGGAAGAGGCTCTCCATTACAAAGTATTTTAAAAAATGGCGATTTAGTCAATATTAAAAGTTCTAAAAATTCATATCCTTCATTACAATGGCTAGCTTTTGCTGCCACTGGAAAGGCACGAGCTTCAATAAGAAGATATTGGCAAAATAAGAAAAATATAAGCTCTCAATTAGAAAAGAAATACATAAGCAGTCTGTGTATAAAAATACCCAATGTTCCAGGAAAACTTGGAGAAGTAAGTGGTTTAATAGGTTTTCATCAAAATAATATAATAAACATGGAAATTATTGAAAAAAAAATTGAGTACATAGAATTTATTTTTGATATACAGACTAAAGACTTAAAAAATTATAAAAATTTAATAAAAGAATTAAAGTTAAAAGAGTATAAATTTAAAATAATACGACATAGGAAAAAGGATGCTTTCTTACAACGAATCTTTAAAAATTTTAAAAGAAACTGAGGCGTTATTAGAAGGTCATTTTATTCTTTCATCAGGCTTACATAGCAATAAGTATATACAGTGCGCAAAATTGTTGAGTCATCCAAAAAAAGCAGAAGCAATATGCATCTCTTTGAGTGAAAAAATTAAAAAACGTTATGATAAAATTGACACCATTTTATCACCGGCAATGGGTGGAGTAATTATAGGTTATGAAATTGGACGACTTCTTAAAACGAAAACTATTTTTGCTGAAAGAGTTGATGGCCAACTTATTTTGAGAAGAGATTTTAAAATTGAAAAAAATTCAAATGTACTAATTGTTGAAGATGTTATTACAACAGGCAAGTCTGTTTTAGAGTGTTCAAATATTGTTAAAAAAAGCAAAGCTAATCTTTTAGGTTATGCTTGTATAATTGATAGATCTGACAAAAATATTTCAATTAAAAATAAAATAGTTTCACAAATGGAATATTTAATAGAAACTTTTTCTTCGAAAAATATTCCTGATAATCTTAAAAATGTTAAAGCAATTAAACCTGGCAGTAGAAATTTATCTAAATGATTATCAAAAAACTTGGCGTTAACATTGATCATGTTGCAACTATTAGAAATGCAAGAGGTGAAAATTATCCGAGTCCTTTAAAAGCTGCTATCGTAGCTCAAAAATCCGGCGCAGATTCAGTAACTATTCATTTAAGGGAGGATAGAAGACATATTAGAGATGAAGATTTAAAATTAATTAAAAGAAAACTTAAAATACCTCTTAATTTAGAAATGTCATCCAGTAACGAGATGTTAAAAATTGCACTAAAGAATAAACCAAATTTTGTGTGCCTGGTTCCAGAAAAAAGAAAAGAAATTACAACTGAAGGCGGTCTTAATATAAAAAAAAATATGAAAATTATTAAAAAAATCATTAAGAAGCTTAAAGAAAAAAAAATAAGAGTTAGCCTTTTTATTGAAGCAAAAATTAATGATATTAAACTTGCAAAAATCTTAAAAGCTGATTGTGTTGAACTGCATACTGGTAATTTTTGCAATCTTTTGAACGATGGTAAAAGTACTAAACATAGTTATCAAAAAATAAAAAATTCTGCAAATTATGCAAAAAAATTAGGTTTAGAAGTGCACGCTGGACATGGTCTTACATATAAATCTACAAAGATTATTTCAAAAATAAAGGAAATATCCGAATTTAATATTGGTCATTTTATTATTTCCGAATCTATATTTTTTGGATTAAATAAAACAATTTTAAAATTTAAAAAAATTATAAACAGTTAAATGAAAATTTTTGGTATTGGTACTGACATTGTTAATATTAAGAGAATGGAAAGATCTTTGAAAAAACGCGGCAGCCCTTTTAAACGTAAAATATTTTCTAAAAATGAAATATTGTATTGTGAAAAAAAAAAATATCCAAGCTCATATTTTGCAAAAAGATTTGCAGCAAAAGAGGCATTTAGTAAAGCGCTTGGTACAGGAATTAGAAGAGGTGTAAATTTAAAAAATATTGAGGTTTTTAACAATTCTCATGGAAAACCATCCATAAAATTAAAAGGAAATTTAGATTTTTTACTTAAAAAAAAAATTAAAAGTAAAAAATATAATATTTATTTATCTTTATCTGATGATAAACCTTGGGCTCAGGCAACTGTTATAATTTCTTATGGTAAGTAAAAATATAATTTTAGATAATATAAAAACTATATTATATGCTTTGATAATTGCTATAATTATCAGAAGTTTTTTATTTCAACCTTTTTACATACCATCATCGTCAATGGAGCCAAATTTATTGATAGGTGATCGTTTATTTGTTTCTAAATACACTTACGGTTATAGCCAACATTCTTTTCCTTTTAGTCCTGGTATTTTTGATAATAGAATATTTTACAAAGTCCCTGACAGAGGTGATATAATTGTTTTTAAAACACCAGCTGACAATAGAACTGATTATATAAAAAGGTTAATAGGTTTACCGGGTGATACAATTCAAATTATTGATAAAGATCTTTATCTAAACGATGTGAAAATTAATAAAAGAAAAGTTGAAAATTTAAGAAATGTTTATTGCGGTAAAGAAGAAATGGAGGCAGTTTTTTACGAAGAAACTTTACCTAATGGAAAAAAATATATAGCTGTTTATAGAAGTGAAGGGACTATGGTAAATACAGATAAATTTATAATACCTGAAAATCATTTTTTTTTCATGGGCGACAATAGAGACTGTTCCCAAGATAGTAGATTTTTAAGTAATGTGGGTTATGTAAATTTCAATAATATTGTTGGAAAAGCTAGGATAATATTTTTTTCAAACGATATAAAAGAAGGTTCGTTTTTTAAATTTTGGAAATGGGGCAAGAGTTTAAGAATTGATAGATTCTTTAAAAAAATTTTATAATGATAAATATTGTTAAATTTCAAAAAGATTTAAACATAAAATTTAAAGATAAAACATTGTTAACAAAAGCTTTGACGCATAAAAGTGCAAATTTTAATTTTAATAACGAAAAACTTGAATTTTTAGGTGATAGAGTCATAGGCTTAATTCTTTCTAATAAACTTTTTGATTTATATCCTGATGAAAACGAAGGTGTGTTGGATAAAAGATTTGCTAATTTAGTTAACAAAAAAGTTTGTTGTGATGTAGGTTGGTCGATTAATCTTCATAAATATATTATTACAGGTAATACAAAAAAGATCATTACTATTAAAGATGAAAAAATAATTAGTGATTGCTGCGAAGCTATTATTGGTGCAATTTTTATTGACCAAGGTTTTGATTTTGCAAAAAATTTTGTGCTAAAAATATGGAAAAAAAAATTAGAACAATCAACTACAACAAAATTGGATCCAAAAACTAAACTGCAAGAATATTCTCTTAAAAATTATAAAAAATTACCTATCTATCGTCTGGTAGACTCAAAGGGTCCTAGACATAATCCTACTTACAAAATTTCTGTGCGTATATATGGATCTAAAACATTTATCGGAACGGGAAATTCTAAACAAGAGGCAGAACAAGACAGTGCTTCCAAATTATTAAAATATAAACGTATATATTAATATGATCTGGCAAGATGAAGGTTATTTACTTTCAAAAAATAATTTAGATGAAAATTCTATAATAATAGAAGCTTTTACATTAAAACATGGTAAGTGCACCGGAAAGGTTTATGGAGGGTCATCCAGAAAACAAAAAAGAAATTTTCAGATTGGAAATAAAATTTATTTAAACTGGGTAACTAAAAATGAAAACAAAACTGGGTATTTTAAAGTCGAGCTAATTGATCCAATTTCAGCATTATATTTTGATGATAAAAAAAAATCTGTATGCATTCTTGCAGCAACTTCAATATTAAAAATATTACTACCTGAAAGACAAACAAATGAAAATATATATTTTTTATTTGAAAAAATGCTTTCTGAGCTAAAAAGCGATAATTGGATTAAGTTTTATATATCTTGGGAATTGTCATTGATAAAAGAATTGGGTTACGAAAATGTTAAAAAAATTAATTATGATAAAAACGTAAAAAAAGCCTTATCATTTAATAGAAATTTGTTAATGGAAAATTTTATAATACCCAATAGGCTAAAATTTCCATTATTTAGAAACATTCTTGAAAAATATTATGTTTAAAACAAATTTCTTATTTTAATTTATTAGCAATTTTGTCCGCAAAGTATGTAACAACGGCATTTGCTCCAGCTCTTTTAAACGACACCAAACTTTCTTGTATTGCATTTTCATTTATAATATTATTTTTTATTCCATTTACGATCAAACTATATTCGCCAGAAACTTGATAAGCAAATACAGGTATTTTAAAATTTTCTTTGACTAATTTAATTATATCAAGATATGGCATGCCAGGTTTTACCATTACAAAATCAGCACCTTCGCTAATATCTAAAGCCACTTCTCTCAAAGCTTCTTTATTATTGAACGGATCCATTTGGTAATTTTTTTTATTGCCTTTTAATGATTTAATTGATCCTACTGCATCTCTAAATGGACCATAGAAGTTTGATGCATATTTAACAGCATATGATAAAATTTGTACTAGTTGAAATCCATTTTTATCTAAAGCTTTTCGTATTGCTCCAATTCTACCATCCATCATATCGGAGGGCGCAATTACATCACAACCCATTTGAGCTTGTAATAACGATTGTTTAATTAAAATTTTTATTGTTTCATCATTATCTACGTAATTATTTTTTAAGATACCATCATGACCATGAGTAGTGTATGGATCAAGAGCAACATCACACATTAAGCCCACTTCTTTTTTATAATTTTTTTTAATTAATCTTAAGGCCTTGCAAACAATGTTATTTTTATTTAATGCCTCTGAACCTGCGAAGTTTTTTTTTTCCTTAGGTGTGTTTGGAAATAATGCAATCATCGGAATTTTATGTTTAATTGCTTTTTCAATAAGTTTTTCAATTTTATCAATTGAATATCTATAAACACCAGGCATAGATTTGATCGGTTCTTTTATATTTTTTCCTTCTCTAATAAATATTGGCCAAATTAAATCGCTTGAGGATAAGCTGTTTTCTTGAACTAATTTTCTAGACCATTCAGTTTTTCTGTTTCTTCTTAATCTGATACTTGGATATGAACCAATATTTTTCATTTGATAATCATTCTCATTTCGCTTTAAAAGTTTATATTATTACAAATACAAATTCTATTGCGACAAAAGCAACCTATCAACTCTACTCTTAATCTTATAAATAGTATATAAATTGATAAATTAATTTTATGAATATATTTAATGATTTTCATACTGTACAGAATCTAAAATTCAATCCACAAAAACTTCAGAAAGCATTAAATGAAGTTTTAGAGATAAAAAAATATGATGATGCCGGTGGTGTAACTAATTTTGGAGCTATTTGTCTAAATCAAATACCTGGAGATCCTGATTCAATTAAAGGAAATAATGCCAGAGGTATTTATTGGACAAAACCTGATCATACTGGAAAAGAAAGTTCAAGAGACAAAAATATAAATGAATCCTCTTATACAGAATTTGTTAAAGATTTCGAACATACTTACTTCAAAGAAGTATATGACAAGCTTTCAAAAAAGTTTAAACTTGGTAGAGTAAGAATTTTATTGAAACAACCAAGATCTACACTAAGCTGGCATAGAGATCCGGAGCCACGACTGCATATTCCAATAATTACTAACCCGGGATGTATCATGGTAATTGAAAATGTAGCAAAACATTTACCGGCTGATGGCTCTGTGTATATTACTAATAATCTTAAATATCATAACTTCTTCAATGGAGGAGAGGAAAATAGAGTCCATTTAGTGGCTTGTTTAACTGATTATAAGTTCAATTAATTCTCTATAAATCTATATCAAAATATTGTGGTATAAATTGTTATAATATATATATTTAGTTATATTTTAGCATTATCAGTGCAATAATTGTAAATATGAAAGTAAAAAGAGTAATTTTGGCATCAGATCATGCTGGATTTAATTTAAAGGAACGTATTAAGAAGTTTTTAATTAAAAAAAGGAAAAAAGTTTTGGATCTAGGAACAAAAAGCTCTGAATCAGTTGATTATCCAGATTATGCTCATTCATTATCAAAAAAAATGAAAAATCAAAATAACCAATTAGGTATCTTAGTTTGTGGGTCAGGAATAGGAATGGATATGACTGCTAACAAGCACAAAAATATCAGAGCTGCTCTTTGCTACGATATAAAATCAACAAAACTAAGCCGAAGACACAATAATGCTAACGTAATGGCTATAGGTGCTAGATTGACTAAAAGAAATGTTGCACTAAAATGTGTATCAGCATTTATAAAAACAGATTTTGATGGTGGCAGACATCAAAGAAGAGTTAAAAAAATATAATAATGTCAAAATTAAACAAATATACATCTAACAGCTATCAGAATTTTTTTGATAGCAATTTATCTAGTGCAGACCCAGATTTATACAGCTCAATAAAACTTGAATTAAAAAGACAACAAGAACATATAGAATTAATTGCTTCTGAAAATATAGTTTCAAAAGCTGTTCTTGATGCTCAAGGATCAGTAATGACAAATAAATATGCTGAGGGCTATCCATCAAAAAGATATTATGGTGGCTGTGAGTTTGTCGATAAAGCCGAAGAACTAGCTCTTGAAAGAGTTAAAAAATTGTTTGATTGTAAATTTGCAAATGTTCAACCACATTCTGGTGCGCAAGCAAATGGTGCAGTATATCTAGCGCTTTTAAAACCTGGTGACCCTATACTTGGTATGAGTTTAAACTCAGGAGGTCATTTAACACATGGAGCTAAAGTTGCTCTTTCTGGAAAATGGCTTAACTCATTTCATTATGATGTTAATAAAGAAACTGGATTAATAGATTATGATCAAGTTGAATCATTGGCTCAGGAACATAAACCAAAAATTATTATTGCTGGTGGAAGTGCATACTCTAGAATAATTGATTTTAAAAAATTTAAAGAAATAGCAAAAAAAATTGATGCTTATTTAATGGTAGATATGGCACATTTTTCCGGGTTAGTTGCTGGGAAAGGGTATCCAAATCCAATCGAACATGCTGATGTTGTTACTTCTACTACTCACAAAGTTTTAAGAGGTGGCAGAGGTGGAATTATTTTAACTAATCGAGAAGATATTTTTAAAAAAATTAATTCAGCTGTTTTTCCTGGTTATCAAGGTGGTCCTCTAATGCACGTAATAGCCGCAAAAGCGGTTGCTTTCCATGAAGCTCTGCAACCATCTTATAAAGAATATATAAAGTCAGTTCTTGATAATGCAAAAATTCTATCTGAAACATTAAAAAATAATGGTTTTAAAATATTTTCTGGAGGCACCGACACACATTTAATGTTGGTAGATTTACGACCTTTTAACGTTACTGGCAAAGATGCAGAAACAAGCTTATGCAGAGCGAATATTACTTGTAATAAAAATGGTATACCTTTTGATACAGCTAAACCAACTATTACTTCTGGAATAAGACTTGGTTCTCAGGCTGCAACTACTAGAGGTTTTGGATTAAATGAATTTAAAAAAGTTGGAGAATTAATAACAAAGGTAATAGTTGGATTATCAAAAAACTCTGATGACAATAGCAAAATTGAAAATGAAGTAAAAAAAGAAGTTGTAGAACTTTGCTCCAAATTTCCAATTTATAACCACTTGATCAAGGAATAGTTTATGTTGTGTCCATTTTGTAGAGAGAAAGATACATCTGTCGTCGATTCTCGTCCAACAGAAGATGGCAGCGCGATAAGAAGAAGAAGAGTATGTGGTTGTCCAAGAAAAGAAAGATTCACAACTTTTGAAAGAGTTCAATTTAGAGAATTAACTGTAATTAAAAACAATGGACATAAAGAACCTTTCGATAGAGACAAAATTGCAAAATCTATAAATATTTCGTTGAGAAAAAGACCTATTGACAGTGAAGCTATTGAAAAATTTATTTCCAAAATCGTAAGAAATTTAGAAGGGCTAGGTGAAAATGATATACCAACAGCTACAATTGGAAAATTCATAATGGAAGGTCTCGCTAATTTAGATCAAGTAGCATATGTTCGTTTTGCTTCAGTTTATAAAAATTTTAAGGAAGCCAAAGATTTTGAACAGTTTATTGGCAACTTGAATGTTTACAAATCAGAATAAATACACGAAACATTCATACTACATGAGTCTTGCACTACAGCAGGCTCAAAAATCATTAGGAAACACAAAGCAAAATCCAGCGGTTGGATGTGTAATTGTTAGAAAAGATCATATTATTACTTCTGGATTTACACAAAAAGGAGGAAGACCTCACGCTGAATCCAATGCGATTAACTTATGTAAAAGCAATCTCAACAATTCTGAATTATATGTTACACTTGAACCTTGCTCTCATTATGGAAAAACTTCACCTTGTACGAATAAAATTATAAAAAAAAAAATTAAGAAAGTATTTTTTTCAATTAAAGATCCTGACCCAAGATCTTTTAACAAAAGCACAAAACAATTTAAAAAAAGCAAAATAAAAGTAAAAATTGGAATCCTGGACTCTGAAGTTAAAAAATTTTATAGAAGTTATTATAAGTTTAAACAAGAATTATTACCATATGTTAGCGGTAAAATTGCAATTTCAAAGGATTTATATACATATAATTCAAAAAATAAATGGATAACTAACGAATTATCAAGAGGCCGAGCCCACCTTTTGCGAAGCTACCATGACTGTGTGCTTACAAGTTATAACACTGTTAAAAAAGATAATCCCGAACTCACTTGTAGGATTTTAGGACTTGAAAGTAAATCTCCTACAAGAATTATTCTTGATAAACACCTAAATCTATCAACAAGTTCTAATATTGTTAAATCTTCTTATAAATATAAAACAATAATTTTTTTCATTAATTCAAATAAGAAAAAAATTAACATACTAAAAAAACATAAAATCAAACTTATTAAAGCTAAAACGAATGTAGATGGAAACTTTGACTTAGAAAATGTTTTAATAAAAATTAAATCGTTGGGTTTTGCCAGAGTATTAGTAGAATCTGGAGTTAATTTAATCACTGGATTTTTAAAAAGGAATTTGTTTGATATTTTTCATATTTTTATCTCAAGTAATAAAATTGGTAAAAATGGAAGCTTGAGTTTTAAAAAAAATATGCAATTATTTTTTAAAAATAAAAAAAGCACTTATTCAAAAGTTAATCTTTTAGGAGACAAGCTTCATTCTTACGAATTAAAATAATGTTTAGCGGAATTATTAAATATACCGGCAGGATTAAAAAAATTCATAAAAAAAATAATAACTGTATTTTACAGATTATTTCTCCAATTAAATTTAGTAAGAGTGAAATTGGATCATCAGTTTCATGTTCAGGAGTGTGTCTTACTTTAGAAAAAATATATAAAAATATTTCAACTTTTTATGTCTCAAAGGAAACTTTGAAAATAAGTAATTTTAGACAATTAAAAAAAGAAAATTTAGTTAATTTAGAAAAATCTTTAAAGTTTAATGACCGCATATCAGGTCATTTTGTACAAGGTCATGTAGACACTACTAGCAAAGTTAAAAAAATTGTTACTTTTGGCAAATCATGGTTCATAAATTTTTCAATAAATCCTAGATATAAAAAATATATTGTTCACAAAGGCTCTATATCAATTAATGGTGTATCTTTAACTATTTCGAGAATTTTAAAAAATGAATTTCAAATTGTAATAATCCCCCACACTTTAAAATTAACTAATTTAATTTATCTTAAAAAAGGTGATATTGTTAATATTGAATTTGACGTTTTAGGAAAATATATTAAAAAATTTTTAAATGAAAAAAAATAACTTTTCAAAAATTTCTAAAATTTTACACGATGCCAAGCGCGGTAAAATGTTTATATTAGTAGATGATGAAGGTAGAGAAAATGAAGGCGATCTCATAATTCCAGCAACTAAAGTTACTGCTAAATCAATTAATTTCATGACAAAGTATGGCAGAGGTCTTGTTTGTTTGGCTCTTACACAGTCCCAGGTAAATAAATTGAATTTATCATTGATGTCTCCAATTAACGACTCACGAACTCAGACCGCTTTTACCGTTTCTATAGATGCTAAAAAAGGAATATCAACTGGAATATCCGTGCACGACAGGGAAGTGACAATCAAAACCGCAATTAAAAAAAATGTGACACAAAGAGATATAGTATCACCCGGTCATGTTTTTCCTTTAGTGTCAAAAAATGGAGGGGTATTGGTTAGAGCAGGACATACCGAGGCCTCTGTTGATGTATCAAAATTATCTAATTGCGGCACATCTGCTGTTATATGCGAAATAATGAATAATGATGGAACAATGGCTAGGGGAAAACAGTTATTTAATTTTGCTAAAAAACATAAATTAAAAATTGGAAAAATTGATGATTTAATAGCCTACAGATTAAATCGAGAAAAATTAATAAAATTAAAAAAAACGTCATCTATTAAAATTAAAGAGCAAAACTACCATATTAAGATTTTTGAGAATTTATTAGATGGATCAGAAAACTTTGCTCTAATAAAAGGAAAAATTGGTAGCAATAAAAATCCTAGAGTTAGAGTGATTTCATCAAATATAGTAAAAAACTATTTAATGGGAGAAAAACTTCCTAATTCATTTAATAATACAATAAAATATTTCAAAAAATATAAAGATTGTGTGCTAGTTTTTATTAGAGATACTAATTTAAAATCTGTTTCTGAGACATTAAAAGGTTACAAAAGTAAAAAATTTTATAATAGCGGGCAAGATAAATTGATTAGAAACTATGGAATAGGTGCGCAAATTATTAAAGCATTAAAGATTAAAAACATGATATTAGTTACTAGATCAACTAAGAAAGTAGTTGGTTTAGACGGTTATGGAATTAAAATAACTAAACAGGAAATTATTAAATGAAAATTTGCATTGTCGCAGCAAACTACTATCCAAAAGTTTTAAATCAATTATTTAAAGGAGCAAATAATGTTTTGAAAAAAAATGGATTCAAAACATATAAAAAAATTATTGTTCCTGGTATTTTTGAAATACCTGTAGTAATTGCAAAATATATAAATAAGTACGATGCTTTCATTGCTCTTGGTTGCGTTATAAAAGGAAAAACACCACATTTTGAATTCATTTCTAAATCTACAATTAATTCATTATCATTTTTATCGATTTATCACAGCAAACCTATAGGAAATGGAATAATAACTTGTCTAAACATTAAACAAGCTCTTGAAAGATCAAACGTTAAAGAAAAAGACAAAGGTGGAGAAGCTGCAAAAGCTGCAATTTCTGTTTTGAAAATTTTTAAATAATCGAAGTAAAGTTATGGAGAATCCTAGAGTAATTGTAATTCAAAAATTATATAGCTATTATTTAAATAAAGATTCAGAAATAGTTTTTAATAAACATAAATATAAGAAATTTATTAAGGATGTAGTTAAGGGAACTATAGAAAGAAAAGATTTAATTCAAAATTTACTGGATAAGGAGTTAAAAAATGATATTAACGACAATAAGACGGAATTATTGATAAAATTAATGATTATGGCTGCAATTTATGAGTTTATGTTTATGCATAAAACACCAATTAAAGTTATAATTGCTGAATACTTAAAAGTATCAGACTTTTTCGTGCAAGGATCCCAGAAAAACTTTTTAAATGCAATATTGGATAAAGCTTCTAAGTTAAGCCGTATTAATGATAATAAATAGTATATATCAACACTTTTATATTAAATTGTTGTTGCGTTTTATTCATTTTTTTGGCATTTTGCGTTTTTTTTAATCAAGTTTAATTAATATATATGACTAGTGTACTTTACTTAATTATAGCAGCAGGCTTGCTGGCAATACTTTATGGTTATGTAGTTGGTAAACAAATCTTATCTGCTAGTCCTGGAAATTTAAAAATGCAAGAAATAGCTAATGCTATCCAAGAAGGTGCTAGAGCTTATCTTAACCGTCAATACAAAACTATAGCTGTTGTTGGCGGTATTATTTTTGTAATTATAACTTTTTCATTGGGTTATTGGGTTGGACTTGGATATTTTATTGGTGCTTTTTTATCTGGAGCTGCTGGTTATGTCGGTATGCTTGTGTCAGTTCAAGCAAACGTAAGAACAGCAGAAGCTTCTAGAAAAGGCTTAGCATCAGGACTTAATATAGGTTTTAAATCTGGAGCTGTTACCGGGATGTTGGTAGCTGGATTAGCTTTATTATCCATTGCGGTTTATTACTTTGTTTTGCTGAAATTAAATATTGATAATCGTGAAATTATAAATGCATTAGTTGGATTAGGATTTGGCGCTTCTTTAATTTCAATTTTTGCTAGATTGGGTGGTGGAATTTTTACAAAAGGAGCTGATGTCGGCGCTGATTTAGTTGGAAAAGTAGAAGCAGGTATACCAGAAGACGATCCCAGAAATCCTGCTGTTATAGCTGATAATGTTGGTGATAATGTTGGTGACTGCGCAGGAATGGCTGCTGATCTTTTTGAAACTTACGCAGTTACAATTGTTGCCACTATGGTTTTATCTTCTATATATTTTGTAGATAATTTAAACATGATGATTTATCCACTTGCTATAGGTGGATCTTGCATTTTAACCTCAATAGCAGGTACTTTTTTTGTTCGCTTAGGTGGTAGCAAAAATATAATGAACGCTTTGTACAAAGGTTTTATAGCTACTGCTGTTTTTTCAGTAATTATATTATATCCAATTACTGAAAAAATTATTGGAATGGATAGTAATTTTCAATCTACTAACTCAGAGTTCAGTGGATTTGGACTTTATTTGTGTGGAATTACCGGATTAATAATTACTGGTCTTATTATTTGGGTTACAGAATATTATACTGGAACAAAATTTAGACCAGTTATAAGCGTTGCAAAATCTTCAACAACAGGTCATGGCACTAATGTTATACAAGGTTTAGCTGTTTCTCTTGAAGCTACAGCTTTGCCTGCATTAATAATTGTAGCTGGGATACTTTTTACAAATCATATAGCAGGTTTATATGGAATAGCTATTTCAGTGACAACAATGTTAGCTTTAGCTGGTATGGTAGTAGCTCTAGATGCTTATGGTCCAGTTACTGATAATGCTGGAGGTATTGCTGAAATGTCAAATTTACCAAAAAATGTTAGAAAAACGACAGATGCTTTAGATGCTGTTGGAAATACAACAAAAGCTGTTACAAAAGGTTATGCTATAGGATCGGCTGGTTTAGGAGCTTTAGTTTTATTTGCTGCTTACACCGAAGACATAAAATTTTTTTCACAGGTAAGCGGCTCCTCGTTAGAGAATATCTCTGTTAACTTTGATCTTTCAAATCCATATGTTGTTGTAGGTTTATTATTTGGAGGAATGTTACCATATTTATTTGGTTCTATGTCTATGCAAGCAGTTGGAAGAGCGGGTGGAGCTGTAGTAATTGAGGTAAGAAGACAATTTAAAAAAATACCGGGAATTATGAAAAGAAAAAGAAAACCTGATTATGGTAGATTAGTTGACTTGCTTACGAAGGCTGCAATTAAAGAAATGATAATTCCTTCTTTGTTACCAGTTTTATCGCCAATAATTTTGTATTTTGTTATTTTTTCCATAGCAGGAATGGAAGCAGCTTTATCTTCAGTAGGAGCAATGCTCCTTGGAGTTATTATAACGGGTCTATTTGTTGCAATTTCAATGACTGCTGGCGGTGGCGCGTGGGACAATGCTAAGAAATATATAGAAGATGGTAAGTTTGGTGGAAAGGGATCTGAAGCTCACAAAGCAGCAGTTACTGGTGATACTGTAGGTGATCCGTATAAAGACACAGCAGGTCCGGCAGTTAATCCAATGATTAAAATAACTAATATAGTAGCTTTATTACTTTTGGCAGTTATTGCTCACTAGTTTTATTTCTTTTTTGTTAACATTTTTTGTCTAACGCTTGATAAAAAACTATAAATAAAATTTTCTCTTCTTATTTCATTTTCAGTTATATCTTTAGCAAAAGAAACTTTATTCATTTTATCTCTATTATAAAAATCTTTTTTCACAAGTATGCCATATTTATTAAACTCTAATACCAAAGCATTATTTTTTTTAAGGTAATTTCTTCCAAATTTAAGCAGTTTTCCTCTGGTAATAGTTCGTTCTATATAAATCCACAAATTGTCATCCGTCATACCTTTGGTGGAAGGTGTTCCAAATATTTCCAACACGTCATTTTTGTTAGATTTATTTACTATTATTAGCTTTTCCCTTTTTTCTAAGTATGATATCCCATGTGTTTTAACTAATTCATTACGTTGACAACTAGTAATTAAAAATAAAGCGAGTACTAATAAAGTAATTTTTTTCATATGCTAAAATATACTAAACCAACAAATCAAAATAAAAATCTATTATATAATAATATACTTTCTTTATGCAGATGTAACATATTTTACACTAAATTTGATTTAATTGATACATTTCAAAATCGAATTCATCTAATTTTTATTCATATTTCATTTATATTTATTAAAATTAAGCAATACGAAAAAAATAAAATTTATAAGATTTTTTATCAAGATGTATTTGATTTGGTATTTAAAAAAATCGAGTTAAACATGCGAGAAATAGGATTTAGTGATACTACATTAAATAAAAATATGAGGTTTTTAGTAAAAACTTTTTACTCTATTTTATTAAATTGTGAAAAATATAAGGATATGGACCTTAAATCAAAAACAGATTTTTTACACAAATTTCTAAAATTCGTGAACAACAAAAGTTCAAGTTATAGCGCAATAATTGATTATTTCGATAAATACCAAATTTTTTGTTTAGATTTAAATCCAGATAGTGTATTAAATGGTGAATTAAATTTTAAATATTGATATACATATACAATGGCTGTACCAAAACGAAAAACGTCTAAATCTAGAAGAAACAAAAGGAGATCGCATCACAAAATTGTGACTCCTAATATTGTTGAAGATAAAAAAACTGGCGAGTTTAGACTTTCCCATCACGTGGATTTAAAAACAGGTCTTTATAACGGTAAACAAATTTTAGAGCCGAAGAAATAAAATATCTCAAATATATCTATGTCTAGAAAAATTAATATTGCTGTAGATGCAATGGGTGGCGAAAATTCACCAAATAAAGTTATCGATGGTATTGAAATGTCATTAAAAAATAATAAGGAAAATTTCTTTTATTTATATGGAAAAAAAGAATTATTAGAAAATGAAATTAAAAAAAGAAGTATGATAGAAAAAAACTGCGAGATTATAAACTCTGATGATTTAATTTCTGATAAAGAAAGTCCACTTGCGGCTGCAAAAAAAAGCAAGGAAACTAGTATGTGGAAAGCTATTGAATCGCTAAAAGAAAAAAAAACAGATATTTGTCTTTCTGCTGGTAATACTGGAGCTTTATTAGTTATATCAAGGCTTCTTTTAAAAACTATAAATGGAATTAACAAACCGGCATTAGCAGCTTTATGGCCTAATGAGGATAGCGTAGGTGTAGTACTTGATTTAGGTGCCAACATTGAATGTAATGAAAAAAATTTAATTGATTTTGCTTGCATGGGATCAGCTTTAAGCAAATCTCTTTTTGATAAAAATATACCTAAAATTGCTTTATTAAATGTAGGTTTAGAAGAAATCAAAGGTAATGATATCTTGAAAAAAACTTATTCAATATTAAAAGAAAGTAAGATAAAAAATTTTAATTTTACTGGCTACATAGAAGGAAGCCAGATTATGGATGGTAATGTAGATGTAATAGTAACAGATGGATTTACTGGTAACATTGCTCTTAAAACAGCTGAGGGTACCGCAAATTTTATAACTAAAAATTTAAAAAAATCACTAAACAAAATTTCAATTTTATTTTCCTACAGTTCACTTAAAAAATTTAAAAATAAATTAGATCCAAGAAAATATAATGGGGCTATTTTTTTGGGTCTGCAAGCTCCAGTAGTAAAGAGTCATGGATCAACTGATTCAATAGGATTCGCCCATTCGATAGACGTTTGTAGTAAAATTGTTAAATCCAATTTAATTGAAAAGATAGAATCTAATTTAATTACTGTTGACGCTTAATGTCGCCCATAATAATTTCGATTAATGTTAAAAAAAAACATTAATCGAAAAGAATTAGCAAATAAAATTTATAAGAATGTTGGATTTTCAAAAAATATATCGTCTAAAATTGTAGATAGCTTTTTTGAAACTTTGATTTCAGAGATAATTAAAACTAATAAAGTTAAGATTTCTGCTTTTGGTACTTTTAGTGTATTAAAAAAGAAAGCGAGAATTGGAAGAAATCCTAAAACTAAAATTGAAGCTAAAATTACACAAAGAAAAGTTGTTAAATTTAAAGCATCATCTTTACTTAAGGAAAATTTAAATAAAAATGATTGAGAATAATAAAACTGATAATGCATACAAAACTATAGGCGAAGTAGCTAAAGAACTTGAATTAATTGATAAAAAAACTGGTAATCTTCAAACTTACACTATTAGATACTGGGAAACTCAATTTAGGCAAATTAAACCAACAATAAAGGCTGGTGGAAGAAGATATTATTCAAAAGAAAACTTAAAAATTATCAAATATATAAAATTTTTATTAAAAGAGAAGGGTTTAACAATTACAGGTGTCAAAAAAATATTAAACGATACAAATATACATTCTCTTGACGATAATATAAATATAGGTTTAAATAGTCCTACTTTTGACACAACTAAGATAATTAAAAATAAATTAAGAAATATTTCTAAAATTGTTAAGGAGTTAAAAAAAATTAAATAATGGCAAAAAAAACATCAATAAAAATTCGTTTGGTGCCCGAGAATAAACCCGATAGCGCTTACTATTATTATACAAAAAAACCAAATGCAGGGGAAAAGGCAAAAGTTAAGTTAAAAATGAAAAAGTATAATCCTGTAACAAGAAAACATGAAACGTTTGTTGAAAAAAAACTACCTCCACATAGTAAATAATTTTTTTATTTTTTAAATTTTCTTTTTTGATAATTAACATAGCTCCAAATCATAGTTTTCCATATAGAATTGGTAATTTTTGGATCTATTTTGTTTTTTAAGGATTTTTTTTTAATATTTCTTAAAATTTCATTTATTCTTTTGTGGTCAATAATTTGTTTTTTTAAATTTTTTATTTTTAACATATGATTTACTATTTTTGTTCTTTTTTTTATTAATTGAAATATTTTATTATCGATTTGATCGATTTTTTTCCTAGCGATAGATAATTTCTTATAATTCATGATAGTGACAATAATACAATTTTTTTTTATTAAATAGATATGTATATTAGTTTTATGCTTCAAGAAAATAAAAAAATTATTATTTCGTACTGGCTTCTGTTAATAACTTTTCTTGTTGCTTTAATGATTGTAATTGGTGGTTTAACAAGATTAACAGATTCTGGACTATCTATTACAAAATGGGATTTATTCGTAGGCGTATTACCGCCACTCACACTTGACGATTGGAACAATGCATTCAACTTATATAAAAAAATTCCTGAATATAAACTGCAAAACTACAATATGACATTAAGTGATTTTAAAACTATATATTGGTGGGAATATATTCACAGAATTCTGGGACGTCTTATTGGACTTGCATATTTAATACCATTGATAATTTTTACTTATAAAAAATTTATTAAAAAAAATGAATTTTTTTCATTTTATTTAATTTTGTTTCTTATAATTTTACAAGGTTTTATTGGTTGGTATATGGTGTCAAGCGGTTTAACTGAAAGAATTGACGTGAGTCATTATCGTCTTTCTCTTCATTTAATTTTAGCTTTTATCATATATATTTTACTATTATGGAATTTTTTAATTCTACAAAACAAAAAAAAAGATCTACCTTTAAATAATATTCCATATTATTTACCTGTTATTTTTTTATTTACAATAATTATTCAAATAGGAACTGGAGCTTTAGTTTCGGGCTTAGATGCTGGTAAAATTTATCAATCTTGGCCTTTAATGAATGGAAATTATTTTCCTAATGATGCTAATATAAATGAATTATTTTCTTTAAATGCTTTAGAAATTCCATCAATTGTTCAGTTTATACATAGAAATATTGCTTATTTAATAATTTTCATATTTTTTTTAATTGTTTTTAACATATATAAAAATGATAAATTTAATCATTTAAAAAGAATTTGCTTTATTATTTTTATATCTCTTTTTTTACAAATTTTTTTGGGTGTACTTACTATATTATCAGGTGCACAAATATTTTTTGCATCTATACATCAAATTGGTTCGATTATATTAATTTCTAGTGCTTTACTGCTTGTATATAAAAATTCTAATTTTAGCTAACGGCTTTAAGCTTGGCTTTACCAGAAGCTATTAATGCTTGATCAAGATCAGCAATTATATCGTCAGGATGCTCTATACCTATTGATAGTCTTACATAGCCAGGTGTAACACCAGCTGCAAGTAGTTCTTCTTCTGTTAATTGACTATGTGTAGTTGTAGCGGGATGAATAGCTAAACTTCTAGCATCACCTATGTTTGCTACATGATAAAACATTTTGAGCGATTCAATAAATTTTTTTCCAGATTCAACGCCGCCCTTAACCTCAATACCAACTAAAGCACCATTTCCACCTTTAAAATATTTTTTCGCTCTTGCTCCAATCTCTCCTTTGTGTAAGGTTGGGTAAATCACTCTATCAACATTTTTATGTTGTTTGAGAAAGGCGACTGCTTTTTCAGCATTAGAGCAATGTTGTTTCATTCTTACCGCCACAGTTTCTAAACCTTGTATAATTCCAAAAGCATTATCTGGAGCTAAAGCAGAACCTAAATCTCTTAACAATACTACTCTCGCACGTACAGCATAAGCTACATTTGCTCCGGTAAGCTCAGGAACAACTTTTCCCCAAACTGCACCTCCATAGCTTGCGTCGGGTTCATTAAACAAAGGTTGTCTTTTTGGATTTGCAGTCCAGTCAAAATTTCCGCCATCAACTAAACAGCCTCCAATTACTGTTCCATGTCCCCCAATAAATTTAGTTAATGAATGTATTACTACAGCGGCGCCATGCTCTATAGGTCTACATATAACTGGTGAAGCTGTATTATCCATAATTAAAGGAATATTATATTTTCTACCTATATCAGAAACTTCCTTAATAGGAAAAACTCGCAGATATGGATTTGGTAAAGTTTCAGCATATATACATCTTGTTTTATCATCTATTAGTTTTTCAAAATTTTTAGGATCTGCTGGATCAGCGTATCTAACCTCTATGCCTAATTTCTTTAATGTATGAGTAAATAAGTTTACGGTGCCACCGTATAAATCTGTAGAGCTAATAAAGTTGTCCCCTGATTGGCAAACATTTGTAATAGCAAAAGTAGAAGCAGCTTGACCTGATCCTACTGTTACACAAGCTAACCCTCCCTCAAGAGCAGCTACTCTTTTTTCAAGGACATCATTTGTTGGATTCATTATACGTGTGTAAATATTTCCAAATTCTTTTAATGCAAAAAGATTTGCAGCTGTATCTGTATTTTTAAACTGATAGGAAGTCGTTCTGTATATTGGAACTGCTACCGCAGTTGTTGCCGGATCACTTCTATACTCTCCTCCATGAAGAGCGATTGTTTCCGGATTCTTTATAGTTTTTGTCATTTTTTCTGTTAATCTCATTAGACTAAAAAAAGGGGGGTTTGTATAGGACTATTATTAGCTAAATAAATTTGACTTTATTTACAAATACAAGTACTTATGCGCGAATTAGAATGACAAGTTTTATTAAAAAAAAAGATTTAAAAAAAAACTGGGTGCTGATTAATGCCGAAAACGCAGTAGTTGGAAGACTGGCTGCATATATATCTAAAGTCTTAAGAGGTAAAAACGTGACTCAATATACTCCGTACATGGATCATGGAAGCTTTGTAATTGTTACAAATATAGAAAAAATAAAATTTACAGGAAAAAAATTTAATAATAAAGTTTATTACAGACACACTGGTCATCCAGGAGGAATTAAATCTACTTCTCCATATAAATTAATTAACAATAAACCTGAAGAAATTTTAAAGCTAGCTGTTAAAAGAATGCTTCCAACAGGTCCTTTAGCGAAAAAACAGCTTTCTAATCTAAAAATTTATAAAGGGACATCTCATCCACATGAATCGCAAAGTCCAAAAACTATTGATTTTGCAAAAATGAATTCTAAAAATAGTGTTTTAAGTATATAATTTATAAAATATGGAAAGTTCAATAAATAACCAAGCTGTTGATAACAAAATAAAATTAGACTTCAAAGATTCAAAATATGCTACTGGAAGACGAAAAACTTCAATAGCTAAGGTTTGGTTAAAAAAAGGCTCAGGAAAAATTCATATTAATGGGAAATTGATTAATGATTATTTTAAAAAACAAAATTTACAAACCGCTATATTTAGACCTTTTGCTATAGTAAAAAGGGAAAACGAATTTGATGTTAGGTGTTCAGTTAAAGGCGGGGGGCTTACAGGTCAGGCAGGTGCAATTGTACATGGTATAGCAAGAGCAGTAGCAGAATTGGAGCCTGATCTTAAACAGGCGTTAAAAAAAGCAAAATTAACTACTAGAGATTCAAGAGCGGTAGAGCGTAAAAAATACGGTCACAGAAAAGCAAGAAGAAGATTTCAATTTTCTAAAAGATAAGTCTTTATTAATTACAATATATCTTAAGAACAATAGTTGATATAATATTCAAAATGAAAGATTCATTAAATATAGCTATAGCAGGTGCCACTGGATATGTCGGTATTGAGCTAATTAAAATTTTATTAAAACACCCAAAAGCTAAAATTTTATATCTTTGCGCTAGTAAATCAATTGGTAAAAAAATTTTTGACTTTGATAAATCTCTATCAAAAAAAAAATTACCTACAATTACTAATATCAAGTATGTACAATGGGAAAAAATTGATATTTTGTTTACAGCTTTACCTAATGGAGAGGCTCAAAAAATTGCAAACATTTTACCTAACCGTATAAAACTTATTGACTTGTCAGCGGATTTTAGAATTGAAAATTATAAATTGTATAAAAAATGGTACGGAGCTGATCATAAATCCAAAAAGTTAATTAATAAATCATTGTACGCAATTAGTGAATTTTCAAGAAATTATTTAAGAAAATATAATATAATATCATGCCCGGGATGTTACCCAACATCTATACAATTGCCTTTAATACCCTTAATTAAAAAAAAAATGATTGACTTAAATAGCATTATAATTGACTCGAAGTCTGGTTATTCTGGTGCCGGAAGAAATATTAAAAAAAGATTTAATACAAAATATATACATAATTCAATATCAGCTTATGGAGTAGGTGGACACAGGCACACGGCAGAAATTGAACAAGAGTTTTCAAAAGTATCTAAAAGAAAAATTAAAATAACATTTACTCCTCATATTATTCCTACATTTAGAGGAATTTTATCAACTATATACATCAACACAAAAGGAGCAAGCAGCGCTTTTAAAATATATAAATTTTTAAAAAAATATCATAAAAAAAATTTTTTTGTTAAAATAGCCAAATTTAATACTCCAATTGGAACAGGCGATGTTATGAATACTAATTATTGTAATATATCCGTATGTGAAAATAGATCGGAAAAAAAAATTATTATAATATCTGCTCTAGATAATTTAATTAAGGGTGCGTCAGGTCAGGCGGTCCAAAATATGAATATAGCATGTAAATTAAGAGAAAATATGGGTTTGGTATGAAAATTTTTTTTTATATTCTATTTTTTTTACTTTTAGCTACTTGTTCTGCAAAAAAAAATGTTTTTTGGTGTGGCGATCACCCTTGTATAAATAATAAAGAAAAAGAAGCATATTTTAAAAAAACTATGATTGTTGAAATTAAGAAAATAGATAAAAAGAAAAATAAAAATAATTCAGAAATTGAAAACATTATTAAGCAGGCATCAATAAATGAAAAAAAAAGAATAAAAGATGAAAAAGAACTGGCTAAACAAACCAAATTAGAAGAAAAAAGAAAAGTTAGAGAAGAAAAGGTACTGGCCAAACAAGCTAAATTAGAAGAAAAAAGAAGAATTAGAGAAGAAAAAGAGCTGGCTAAACAAGCTAAATTAGAAGAAAAAAGAAGGATAAAAGAAGAAAAAGAGTTAGCTAAAAAAATAGAAATAGATGTAAAAGAAAATAAGAAGTCTAAAAAGGTTACTAAGGTTGAAAAAATTGAAAAAAAGACAGATCAAAATGAAAAAATTATGTTAAAAAATACCAATAATGAAAATTCTTTAAATTTGGGTAATTTTGATCAACTAGTTGAAAAAATTATTGAAAAGGATTCATTAAAGCCATACCCAAATATTGATGATATACCGAACTAAGCACTATGAATAATTATACTAATATAGCATTAGCTGGATTTGGAAATATAGGAGGTTATTTTTATAAAATCATAAATAAAAATATTAAAAATATATACCTTAAGACAGGAAATTACCCTTTAATTAAATATATAGCTGTTAAAAATATTAACAAAAAAAGAAAAATAAAAATTCCAAAAAAAAAATATGTAAAAAATCCAATGAGTTTAGTATTCAAAGATGATGTTGATATAATAGTTGAGTTAATTGGCGGGGCTGAAGGCATGGCTAAAAAACTTGTTTTCGAAGCTTTAAAGAATAAAAAGCACGTTATTACTGCCAACAAAGCTTTAATATCAAAATATGGAGACAAATTAGCATCAATTGCTGAAAAAAATAATGTGAATCTTGAATACGAAGCTTCTGTTGCTGGCGGTGTACCAATAATCAGATCTATTAAAGAGGGACTAATAGCTAATAAAATTAATAAAATATACGGAATCCTAAATGGAACTACAAATTATATTCTTTCATCAATGGAAAACAAAAATAAAAGTTTTAACGACATATTAAATAAAGCAAAACAATTAGGTTTTGCTGAAACGAATCCAGAGTCTGATTTAAATGGAAGCGATTCTGCGGATAAATTAAGAATTTTATCTTCATTGGCATTTAATAAGTTTATTTCAAAAAATAAAATTCTTACCGAAGGAATCCAAAGCATTAATTTAACGGATATAATGTACGCAAAAAATTTGGGATATAAAATTAAACTTTTATCTATATCTGAAATTAAAAGAAACAAATTAATGGAAAGAGTTCATCCATGTCTTATATCAAAAAATTCATATATTGCCAAAATAGATGGTGTATTAAACGCAGTTGTTGTCGATGGATTACCAATAGGTAAATCCGTTTTACAAGGCGAAGGGGCTGGTCCTGGACCCACATCTTCAGCTCTAATTTCAGACTTATGTTCAATACTTAAAAATGAAATTAATTATCCTTTTGGAGTATCTGTAAAATCACGAAAGAAAATATCGTCTTTTAACACTCTTGACCATTTATGTTCTTCATATTTAAGAATTGAAGTTAAAGATTTACCCGGCGTTTTATCTTCCATAACTAAAATCTTTGCTAAAAATAAAATTTCAATTAAAAATTTAATTCAAAAACCTGATAAAGTTAAAAAAATTGCTTCAATTATAATAATTACACATGAAAATAGTGAGAAAAATTTTCAAAATCTGCTTTCTCACTTGAACAAGAATAGATATGTTCTTAAAAACCCTACATTTATAAGAATTGAATCTGTGTAGATGAAAATAAATAGCTCTTTAATTAATACCTTTCTTAAAACTACAGTAAGAGGTGCCTACGGTGCTTCACTTCATATTGGTAAAAATGACAAAATTGCTGCTGATAAAGCTGCTGTTGATGAAATGAGAAACGAATTAAACAAAATTGAAATGAGTGGCAGAATTGTAATTGGTGAAGGTGAAATGGATGATGCACCTATGCTTTATATTAACGAAATAGTAGGAACCAAATCTGGTGATGAATTTGATATTGCTGTAGATCCACTAGAAGGAACTAATTTTGTAGCAAAAAATTTACCGAACGCATTATCTGTTTTAGCTGTATCGAGGAAAGGAAATTTACTTCATGCACCCGATATATACATGGAAAAAATTGCTATTGGCAAAAATTTACCAAAAAATCTATTAGATCTTGATTTTGGAGTGGAAAAAAACATTAATTTATTATCAGAGGCCAAAAATGTTTCACCGAAAGATTTAACTGCTTGTGTATTAAATAGACCAAGACATGACGCGATAGTAGATATACTAAAAAAAATGAATGTAAAAATTAATTTTATCACAGATGGCGATGTTTCTGGTGTTATATCGGTAGGATATTCAAATAAAAATATTGATATTTATTTAGGTATAGGAGGAGGACCAGAAGGCGTTTTAGCAGCTGCCGCTTTGAAATGCATGGGGTGCCAAATGCAAACTAGACTAATTTTTGAGGACACTGATCAAAGAAATCGTGCCAAAAAATTGGGGATAAGAGATCTAGATAAAAAATATAATATTGATGATATGGTTAAAGGAGATGTTATATTTTGTGCCACAGGTATTACCGATGGAGATTTTGTAAAAGGTATTATAGACACTGGAAATAATTTTTTATCAGAAACTTTAGTTCTTCACGCGAGCAGCAAAACAAACAAAATAATTAAAAATGAAAATAAAAAATGAATCTATCATCAGTTAGCAATAAAAACTGGATATTAAAAAAATTTAATACTGATGATATAAATAAATTTGTTGAAAATTTTTCTATTACTGAAACTGTCGCTAAGCTTTTATCAATTAGAAAAAATAACATTAGTAACATAAGTCAATTTTTAGATCCAAAAATTAAAAATATTTTGCCAAATCCTTTATTATTAAAAGATATGAACAATGCTGTTGATAGAACATTTAAAGCTATCACTAGTTCTGAAACTATCGGTATATTTGGTGATTATGATGTTGATGGAGCTTCATCTACAGCATTACTTGCAAGGTATTTTTTATCTATTAAACAAAAAATTAAAACTTATATACCTGATAGACAAACCGAAGGTTATGGACCCAGTCTTATTGGTTTTAAAAAATTAATAAATGAGAATGCTAAAATAATATTTACTGTTGATTGTGGAACTTTATCATTTAAACCAATTGAATTTGCGCAACAGTTAAAAGTTGATGTTGTAGTTCTCGATCATCACCAATCTGACACTAAGCTTCCCAAGGCTTGTGCTATCGTTAATCCCAATAGATACGATGATACTTCAAAATTAAATTATCTATGCGCCGCTGGTGTTTGTTTTGTTTTTTTAGTTGGGTTAAATAAAAAACTTCGCGATGAAAATTGGTTTATTAAAAACAAAATAAAAGAACCCAACATCTTAAATTTACTTGATTTAGTATCTTTAGGTACCGTATGTGATGTTGTGCCTCTTGTAGATTTAAATAGAGCTATAGTTAAGCAGGGTCTAAAAATTATCAAAAAAAGATCAAATTTAGGTTTAAAAACTTTAAATGATATATGCAACATCGTATCTGAACCATCTACTTTTGACTTGGGTTTTAGATTGGGTCCTAGAATTAATGCAGGAGGTCGAGTTGGTAGATGTTCATATGGTTCGGAATTATTAATATCCGATGATCCTCAAAAAGTTTACAAAATTGCATTAGATTTGGACAAATCCAATAAGGAAAGACAGTCAATTGAAATGCTGTTATTAGAACAGGTATATTTAGAAGCAAAAAAAAATCACAATCAATCAGTTTTAGTATTATCAGGAAAAAATTGGCATGAAGGTGTGATTGGCATAGTTGCTTCAAAAATTAAGGATAAATATAATAAACCTACAATTTTAATTTCATTAAAAGATGATATAGGAAAAGGCTCAGCAAGATCAATCGTAGGATTTGATATAGGTAGTAATATTATTTCCGCCGTTCAACATGGAATTCTAGATAAAGGAGGGGGGCATAAAATGGCAGGTGGATTTATTTTAAAGAAAAAAAATATTTTAAAATTTAAAGAATTTTTAATAAAAAATTTTCAAAAAACAAATTTAGATTTAAATAAAAATGCGAATATATACATCGATTCAATAATTACACCTGGTGCTTTAAACGAAAAGTTTTTTGAAGAAATAGATTGTTTATCTCCTTATGGCTCAGGAAATACTGAACCAAAATTTGCTATAGAAAATATTAAAGTAATTTCATCAAATACGGTGGGAGAAAATCACTTAAAATTAATTTTACAAGGTAAAGATGGGACTGTTTTTAAAGGATTTGTATGGAATGGTAAAAATAGCTCGCTAGAACCTTTTTTTAGTAAAGAAAATAAAAAATTAATTAATATTGTTGGTAAAATGAGACTTAATGAATGGAAGGGCAAGAAGGATGTTGAATTTATAGTAGATGATGTTTCAATAAACAATTAATCAAAATTTTTGAATTCTTCTTCGAAATGTATATTGTATTTTTTCCAAGAATTCATGGAAGTCTTATATATTTTATTTCTTACTTGTGTGTCGCTAGCAGTTCTAATTAATCTTTTGTTATTATAAAATTTTAAACATTTATCATTCCAATTTAAATCGCAATATTGAATTAATTTTCTAATTTCTTTTTTAGAATAATTAATTAAATTTTCATATATAAAATTATACAAGCTTTTATTCCAAAAAATCATAATATCATTATAAAGTTTATAATAATTTATTAATTCGTTAATATTGTATGCATAATTCAAATCTTTGTTAGTAAATAAATTTTTATATATTGAAAAACAAGTATCTTTGGGATTTCTGGTACAATGGATTATTTTTGATTTTGGAAATATTAATTTGATAATTCCTATCCATTTAAAATTTATTGGCATTTTATCAGTAACATAATATTTGTTACCTGATAATAATTTAATTTTATTTAAATATTCATTTCTAATTTTTTCAAATGAATCTTTAATATAGGTTGTTGTTTTATCAAATTCTATTACACCACTTGAATAAAAATATTTTTTAATTAAATCATTCAAGTAATTTAACTCGTCGCCTGCAAAAACTTTAGGATGACTTGACACAATTTGTTCGACCAAAGTAGTACCCGATCTTGGCATACCAAGAATAAAAATGGGCGTTTTGCTACTTGCTCCCACATCATTATATGAATTAAAAAAATCTTTATTAAATATTTTTTTAATAATATTGAATTCCTGTTTTTCTTTTACAATAGAAAAATCTATATAATTTCTCTTCAAATCATTACCATCCTTGTAGTATTTGAATGACAAGTCAAAATTTTTAATATCTTCAAATGCTTTTCCTAATGCAAAGGCCAATTCAATTTTTCCAATATTGTTAATATTTTTATCTTCATAAAGTTTGGTCATAACATTTATATGATTATCTTTTTTTTTGTATTTATTAATTTGACTAAAAGCGCGATGTGCAAAATAAAATTTATGATTTAAATCAATTGCTTTTTTTAAACATTTTTTAGAATCTTTTAAATTACCGATGCTTTTATAAAGAACACCTAAATTATAATATGCTATATAATAATTTGGTTTAATGGTTAATGATTTTTTAAAAAATTTTATAGATTCATCAATTTTATTTAAATCTTTATATAAATTGCCTAAATTATTATGAGCTTCAATATTTTTGCTATCTAGCTTTATACATTCCTTGTAATATTTTTCCGCCATGACAAAATTCTTTTTTGCTTTGTAAGCTGTGGCCAGATTATTATATATAGTTTCGTTGTTAGGCTGGATGCTGATTCCTTTTTTATAATAATTTATTGATTCGTCGTCTTTTTTTTGTCCTGCGCATATCAAACCTAAAAGATTGTAAAGATATGACATATTTGGTTTTTTTTCTAAAAGCTTTTTTGCCAATGTTTCAGCTTCTAGAAATTTAGAATTTTGATATAAAATTACTATCTTGCTAATTTCTTTTTTTATAAATTCATTTTCCATTTTACTATCTAGCTTATATTCAGTGATTTGTTCTCTGTGGATATTAGCGGTATTGTTGATTATTTAAACAATTTAAATTATAAAATAAATAATAGAATATTTTATTAGGTCCCATCGTCTAACGGTTAGGACAGGTGGTTTTCAATCACCTAATCGGGGTTCGATTCCCCGTGGGACCGCCAAAATGCTATAAATGTGTTATTTTGTTTATGTAATCTGTACTAAAAAAGAGTCAAAACTGATTACATACGTTGGTTACACAAATAACCTAAAAAGAAGAATAAATTTACACAATACAGGAAAGGGTGCTAAATTTACCCGAGGAAGAACTTGGAAAATCATATATACAGAGAAATATGATACAAAAAGTGAAGCAAAATCTAGAGAATATTATATAAAGAAAAATAGAAAATTTAGAAATTTAATTAAAGAACGCTATAAATGAAAAAAAAGATAGCAATTTTATTACCATATAAAGAAAAATATACATTGAATGATGCTGCTGCCGCATCCATCTGGGTAAAAGATTATCTTAAAAAAAGTTCATTAAATGAATTAACTACAGTTTTTGGAAATCTACCAGAGAAAAAAAAACCACTAACAAATAATTTTGTAAATATAAATCTATCAAAAGTTAAATTTAGAAAAAATTATATTTATACTAAAAAATTTCTTGAAAACTATTATAAAAACAACTTTGAGGTTATAGAGATACACAACAGGCCTGAGTCTTTAATTTTTTTATTAAAAAGTGGAATAAAAAGTAAATTTATATTTGTTTATCATAATAACCCCCAAGATCTTCGATACTCTAAAACTGTAAGTGAAAGGCTTTTTATTGCTAATAATTGTGATCAGATTTTCTTCGTTAGTGAGTGGGTGATGAAGAAGTTTTTCGAAGGTTTGCCATTTAATTATAAGAATAACTGTGAAATACTTTATCCTGCTGTTGTGACGCTAAAAAAATTTCCTAAAAAAGAAAAGATTATTATTTTTACTGGCAAGCTCAACAGCTCAAAAGGATATGATGTCTTTGGTAAAGCAGTCTTAAATATATTAAATAAATTTAATGATTGGAAAGCTTTTGCGATAGGTAACGAAAGAAGAGAAAATTATAACTTCAGACATAAAAATTTTAAAGTAATTGATTGGTTGCCACATAAAAAAATACTTGATTTTTATAAAAGAAGCTCAATATCTGTTGCTTGTTCAAGATGGCAAGAACCTTTTGGGAGAACAGCCATGGAGTCCGCTGCATATGGTTGTGCAACTATCACAACAAATAGGGGTGGATTGGGGGAAACGTTTAAAAATAATCTTGTTTTAGAAACACTAAGCTCAAAATCGCTTGAAAATTTAATTTCTAAAATTATTAGAAACAATAATCTTTTAAAAAAAATACAAAAATCAAACTTCAACAATGTGCTACATAAAATTGATTTTTTAACTTATAAAATTGATAACTTAAAAGAGAATTTTCTTACAAAAAAAATTAATTATATTAGAAATAAAAACTTTAAAATATTACATATTTCAACATTTGATGAAAAGAATGATCATCGTTTGTTTAATATTTCAATAGCTAACAAACTTACAAAAGGCTTCATAAGAAACGATCACGATGTAGTAAATTTTAGCTACAGAGATTTTAATAATAAGCTAATGCTTAAAAACAACAAGTTTTTAAATGACAAGCTTTTTAATATTACGCAAAATTATAGACCTGATCTAATCGTTCTTGGTCATAATAATATACTTACATCAGAAACTATTGAAAAAATTAAATCGAATAATAAAACAAAAATAGCATTATGGTATGAAGACCATTTAATAAAAGGGGGGCCAAACTATTTAAATAATCTTGACTTAATTGAAAAAAATAGAGATTTAATAGATAAATATTTTGTTACTACATATCCATCTCTAATAGATACTAAAATTAAAAAAAATAAGATGCATTATATGCCTATACCAGCAGATAAAAACATAGAAAACCTTGAAATTTATAATTCTAAAAATAGATACAAGGATCTTTTTTTTGCTTTAAGTCATGGTGTTAATTTCGGAAAATTAAAAACACGTAATATTGATGAGAGAGAAGTTTTTTTGAATAAATTAATGGAAAAAAATAAAAAGTTAACTTTTAATATATTAGGTTACGCTAGTGAGCAACCAAAATGGAATTATCAATATTTTAAAGAATTATCTAAATGTAAAACGGCATTAAACCTAAGTAGAGGGATTCCATCTAAATATGCGTCTAGTAATAGAATTGCATCTTTAATAGCTAATGGAATCATGACTTTCATTGATAAAAGAACTCAGTACCAAGACTTCTTTAGTCATGATGAAATGGGTTTTTACTCGAATGTCGATGATTTAATAAACCAACTAGAAAAATTAAATGGTAACATTAATAAAATAAATAAAATTTCTAAAAATGGCAAAAGAAAATATTTCTCAATATTTGATAACACAATAGTTGCTGATTACATATTATTTAAAACATTTGGTATAAAAAATAAATATAAGTACATTTGGGATTAGTTTTCAATAATGTTCATTTGCATTGCAGGTAAAAATATTTGTTCAATAAATGCAATAAAAATACTAATTAAAAAAAAAATTTCAAAAAAAAGAATATACATACTTCCCAATTCTGCTGATAACGGTCGTGATAGTTGGCAGCCTTCTTTAAAAAAATACGCTCTTAATAATAATTTAAATATAGTTACTATGAGCAAATTATATAAAATAAAAAAACTTATTTTTTTTTCAATAGAATATGAAAAAATTATTGATGTAGATAAATTTAAATCAAAAGAACTTTTTAATTTTCATTTCAGCCTATTACCAAAATATAGAGGATGCCATACTAATTTCCTACAGATTTACTATGGTGAAAAATATTCTGGTGTTACGATTCACAAAATAAACAAAGGTATTGACGCAGGTGGAATTATTGACAAGAAAAAATTTAAGGTAAGATTGAATGATACTGCATATGACAATTACTTAAAGTTAATGAACTGCTCTGTTCAATTATTTAAAAAAAATTTTAAAAATATATTGAACTCTAATTATATTGAAAAAAAACAGAACTTATCAAAAGGAAAATATTATAGAAGAAGTAGTGTTAATTATAAAAAGATTGCAAAATTTAATATGAAAAAAACCTCCCTAAAACTTCACAATAAAATTAGAGCTCTAATTTTTCCACCCTATCAAATGCCCATTGTAAATGGAATTAAAGTAAAAAAGTCGATTTATAAAAATAATAAAATTTATTTAATTGAATCTTTCTCCAATAAGTTTAAAAACAAGTAAATTATGTATAATATTATTATCATCGGTTACGGTTATTGGGGAAAAAAGTTAGCAAGAAATTTTCAAAACTCGTCTTATTTTGAAATCTCATCAATAGTAGATAAAAAAAAATCAAATTTAATTAATGCAAAAAAAAATTTTCCTTCAGCTGAATGTTCCTCTAATTATAAAAATTCAATTAAAGATGATTTGGTAGACTTAATTGTTATTTCTACACCTACATCAACACATTACGATATTGCTAAATTTGCTTTAGAAAATTCTAAAAATATCCTTGTAGAAAAACCTCTGTCTCTATCTATTAAACAGGTTAATAAATTGAACCAAATAGCAAAATCTAAAAAAAAAATGATTTTTGTTGATTATCCCTTTTTATTTTCTGGAACTATCAATTTTATAAAAAAAATAATAAGCAAAAACAAATACGGCAAAATTTTAGAGATAGAATCTTTTCGTGAACAAGCGCCTATAAGAAATGATACAAATGTGATTTGGGATTTGACCACTCACGATATATCTATACTTACATATTTATTGAAGAAGCAACCGACTTCAGTTCACACGATAAAAAAAGAAAATATAAGAAAGGGTATATGTGATAATGCTTATATAAATCTAAAGTATAGTCAAAATTTAAATGTTATTATAAAAAATTCATGGATTTCTCCTACTAAAATTAGACTGATAAAAATAAAATTCCAGAAAGCAATACTATATTGTGATGAGAATGAATCTCTATACAAAATAAAAATTTATAAAAAAAAATATAGAAATAATACTTTTGATTATTCTTTAGAAGTTCCAGAAATAGATCTTACTGAACCTTTGTCAAAAATGACTACGTATATATATAATTCAATAAAAAAAAATAAGAATCTTCTTTTCGAAAATAATTTTAATAAGAAAATTACGACTACACTTGAAAAAATAGATAGAAATTAATGAAAAAAAAAATAAATTTTACTGAAGTTAATCCAGTAAGCCAAAAAATTCGAAGAAAAATATATTTTGAAATTCTTAAAATTATTAAGAAAAAAAATTTTATACTGGGAGATGAAGTTAAAAAATTTGAAAAAAGATTCTCTAATCTTTCAAAAACAAAATTTGGTATAGGTTGTGCGTCTGGTACTGATGCCTTAACATTAGCTTTAATGTCACTTGATCTAGGTAAAAATGATGAGATAATCGTTCCCGGCCTTACATACATCTCAACTGGACTCTCTGTTCTTCTTAACAATAACAAACTGGTACTTACAGACGTAGATAACGAAACAGGTTTGATTGATATAGATAAAATTAAGAAGAAAATTACAAAAAGAACCAAAGTTGTTATTCCGGTTAATCTTTATGGTCAAAGAGTGGATGCAAAAAAACTTAGAAAGATAATAGGAAAAAAAATATCAATAGTAGAAGATAGCGCTCAATCACATTTCGCTTTTCAAGGAAATGAAAAAAAAATCAGACCAAATAAGCATGTTGATATTTCTTGTTACAGTTTTTATCCAGCAAAAAACCTGGGAGCCTTTGGTGATGGGGGTCTTATTACAGTTAATAATGAACATTCATATAAAAAATTATTAGCGTTAAGAAACTTAGGTTCAGTAAAAAAAAATAAACACTTTTTGAAAGGTTTAAACAGTAGATTAGATACTTTGCAGGCCGTGGTATTAAATTCTAAATTAAATTCAATTTTTGACTACAATTCAAGAAGAAGAAATATAGCTAATTACTATGATAAGCATTTAAGTAATATAAAAGGAATTAAACTTACCAAAACTAATGCGGGTTCTTCTAGACATCTTTACGTAATAAGAGTGCAGAATAGAGATAAGCTTATAAAATACTTATCTAAAAAAAAAATATCATGTCAAATTCACTATCCATATAGTCTTAATAAATTGAAATTTATTAGTAAAAACATAAAGAAAGTGAAGTTAGAGGTTTCTGAAAGATGGTCAAAAGAATGCTTAAGTCTGCCCATTCATCCGAATTTATCAAGCAATGATAAAAAAAAGATTGTAAATTCTATTAAAGAATATTTTAAAGCATTTTAAAAATGCATTCAGTAATATTAAAAAATGATGCAGTAGGAGATTTGGTCCATAGCTTACCTGCAATAGGTAATGTTATTTATTCAAAAAAAAATACCAAAGTAACTATATTTTTGTCTGAACGTAGTGATAAGTTTAGTTTTTTAATTAAAAATCCTAATGTAGAAATAAAAATCATAAATTACAATTTAAGATTAGTCGAAAAATTGAATTTGCTAATTTATCTATTTAAAAATAAAATTGATAATGTATATATACTATCACCAAAAAATTTTTACTTTTTTCTTCCTTTGTTCTTTAGAAAAATAAGATTTTATGCACTATGTGTAGATAATATTAATAATTATAAAAGACCTAATTCTTTTCTAAGAAAATTCCTATTTAAATTTGTGATAAATCATAGAGAAAAAAATTTTAAACGAGAATCTACAAAATCAATTCAAGAAAAATTGACTCTAAGTGATAATATATCAGCTCTTAATATTGACTATACTAAGATTTTAGATAAATCCGCTAAGATATTAAAATACCTTCCTTCTAATTACGTTTATTTTCATTTTAAAAATGAAAGATTTAAAACATTAAATTGGAAATTAGATGAATTGAAAATATTATTAAATGAACTTAGTTATCATTATCAAAATGTTGTTTTTACAAAAGATCATTTTAAAGATGAGAACAACACTATCTTTAAAGATATTTATAATTCATACGATTTTCATACAGATAAATTTTTAAATAAAAATAAAAATATAACTTTTTTAGATAATATTGAAGGATTTGATCTATTTAATGTAATAGCTCATTCAAAAAAAGTAGTAGCATTTCATGGTATGATGACAAATTTAGCATCTTTGTTTAAAAAACCTGTCTTAGATCTATTTCATTTTAACATAAAAAATTGGTCCTCCTATAGAAATGCAAGAAACTTTTTTTATGAATTTAAACCTAATTATAAAAACTATGATTTTATCATCCCTAAAAAAAATTTTCCTAAAACTTTAAAAAAAATGAAATTTTCTTTTAAAGTTTAATTTTATTTAATGCGTTGTTTTTAAATAAGTTAGCTTCTTGAATATATCTTCTAACCATCTGAGAAGTTTTGTGTCCCGTCATAGCCATTATACTTCTTTCCTCAGCTCCTAATTCAGCTGCAGAAGTAGCAAAGCCTGATCTTAAACTATGTCCTGAATACTTATTTGAATCTAATCCTGCTAAGGCTGTATATTTTTTTATTGTTAGTGCTACACTTTTATCAGATATATCAAAAATTTTTCCAGTCTTGATATCTGATTTTTGAATCCAATTTTTTAATGATGTTACAGGACAATACTCTGGGTTAGAAAAGTAGGGGATCCCCTTGGTCATTCCTTCTCCTGATTGATCTGTCTTAGATCTTTTTATAAAAATTTTTACGCCCTCAGTTACGAAATCTATGTCTTCTAACGAAATTGCCACAAGTTCAGATCTTCGAAAACCTCCCGCAAAACCAACTAAGATTAATGCTTTATTTTTAACTCTTTTTTTTTCATTTTTATCTTTATCAATAACATTAACAATTAATTTTAACTCATTGATTAATATTGGCTTTTTTGCTTTTTGAAAGCTGCCTTTTATTCGTTTTATTCCCATTAAGTTCTCTGCAATCATTGGATGTTTTGTATCTATATAATGACCTGAAAGCTTATGAATCACACTTATTGATGCTAATCTTCGTTTTAAAGTGCTGAATTTTGAGTTTTGCGATAAGTGGGTTAGGTACAGACTTATAACTTTTGGATCTGATGGCATGGATTTAAAACCATGTTTGATGCAAAAAACTGCAAAGTCTTTATAATCAGCTTTATAAGCTCTTAGAGTATTTAAAGCCTTTGAATTCTTTAAATTCTTTAAAGTTTCTAATTCTAAGCTTTTAACATCTGTTACTAAATTACTCATATATTTCCGATAACCATTAATTATCGGAACTTTATAATAGAGTAATTTGAAGATGTCAAGTAATGAATTATAGTAATTTAAGTATGTTTGGTAATAGAAAGAAAATTATATTAGATAGAGGGCCAAGCTGGCCTGATTATCATGAAGCAGAGCCTTTTGTGATACGTTATTATCCCCTTTTTAGACATAGACCTAAGTGGTTCCCTTTCAATATCTTTGTTCATAAGCTTTTAAAGAGCGATTTAGGGGACTTACACGACCATTATTGGTCATATATTACTATAATGCTAAAAGGAGGCTATTGGGAAACAACAGAAAAGGGTACTTTTTGGAGAAAACCTGGGTATATAGGATTCAGAAAGCACAATAGTCGTCATAGTCTTAAATTACCTGAAGGAAAATGCGCATGGACCTTGCTGTTTGTGGGTCCCAAAAAGGAGATAAAATTGCACTCCAGATACTCGAAAAAGGCTTAATTTTAGCCATTTTTTTAATGTTTTAACCGCTATTTTTGAAATTCACTACATTCACCCTGCAGTTGTACCATTTAGCAATAATTTCTTAAATACACCCCTTCTATGCCCGTTTAATCGCTATATTCTCATTCTGCAACCCTTGTAAATCAAGCATTGTTTTAAATATAATTATACTTAAATTTCGCGCTTTTTATGCGCATTATTTGATGTTAAAATTGTAGTTTTATCGATTATCTTATGAAAACTAGATAAATGGCTATTTTACTAGCTTATTTACTGTCTCTTATTTCCTTATTTATTTACTATAATATACTTTAAATATACGTGTTAAGTTATTGATTTTATTATATAATTTTATATACCTAAAGTAATACTTTAATTAAATTATTTAACAATTGGATTCACGCGTTCTCTAAGTGATATATAAACGCCAGAGCTAATAATAATAGTTAATCCTATCCAAGTCCAATAATGGGGGAAATCTGAAAAGAAATAATAACCCAAAATCACATTTGTAACTATCTCGAAATAACCAAATGGTGCCAATTTTGATGCATCTGCATATTTTAAAGATAAAATTAAAAATAAGTGACCAAGACATGCAAAGACGCCCATCAAAGCAAGTAGTGACCATTGAGTAGCGGTTGGATTTACCCAAACGACAGGAACTATGAATGATCCGATAACAGCCCCTACTACACCAGTTAACAATAAAGTTAATAATGGACTATCGGAACTATGAAGCTTGCGAGTAATAACAAGATATATACCATAAAAAAAACCTGTTCCCAAAGCAGCAACACTTGCTAAGTTAAATTCTATAAATCCAGGTCTGATTACAATTAAACTTCCTATAAAACCAATTATTACAGCAGACCATCTTCTGAACCCTACCCTTTCGCCTAAAAAGATAGGAGATAAAGCAGTAGTAATTAAAGGAGCCACAAAAGCAAGTGTTAAGGCTTTCGCCATTGAAATTATAGAAATAGAGTAAAAGAACAATACATTCGCACAGAATAAAGTTAATCCTCTAAAAAATTGTAACTTTGGTTGTGTACTCATCGTTAAATTTTTTCTAAAGAAAAAAAACATGAAAGGTAGAGTAAAAAAAACAGTGAAAAAATATCTTGCCCACGTAATTTGAAAAAAAGATAATTCTGAACTTAAGTATTTGGCTATAGTATCCATAAAAGGTAATATGGCCCATGCTAGTAAATTGTAAAAAATAGCTTTCACAGCTAGTAAAAGTATTTCAAAGAAATAAATACTACAACAATTAAAGTAAAGAATGATAAAAATGTAGATAAAGCAACAGTTCTTGCAATGCTATCAGATATCTTTTTTGAGGAGTAGATTTGTCCTATCAAAAAAGTTAAAACTGCAGACGGCATAGAAGCCTGAATAAACATAACTCCAGCCTCAACACCAGAAAGATTAAAGAATTCAACAAATCCAAAACCAACGATGGGGCCAATCAAAACTCTAGTAAGTGAATATATTAATGTTTCTCTAAAATAGAAAACTTTAAGTTTCGATAAAGCTATTCCTAAGGACATTAAAACTAAAAAAATTGCAGAATATCCTATTAAAAAAGTAGCATTTTCTAAAAATTTTGGAGAAGGAATATCATAATACAGAAATATTAAAGAAATTAATAATGCATATACAGGTGTACATTTTAATAAAGGTTTTAATGAAAATTTTTTACTTGCTAATAAGATTCCGATGCTGAAATGAAAAATTAATATCATTGCTGTAGCTGCAGTAGCTATAGCTAATCCCATTTTTCCATATGCAAATAGGCACAATGGCATACCCATATTTCCAGTATTTGGCAAAATCAACGGAGGAAGCAACCTGTATATATCTTTGTTTAATATCTTAAGTATGACTATTCCAATAACAGCAAAAATAAGTACATAAAGTGTGATGTAATAAGAAAAACGTAAAAAAAGATCAATGCTGATATTAGTAGTTGTGAATGAGTAAAAAATAATAGATGGTAAACCGAAGTTTCCAGCAAAAGTAGTGATGAATTTAGTATCAAATTTAGGATCCTTCTTTCCATACCAATACCCTATACCTATCGTCAAAAAGACAGGAAATAAGACGTCAAAAAGCTTTATTAAGAGATCCATATTACGATCTTATTATATCTGGATTTTCTTTTTCTGAGTCCTTGTAACCAATAGATTTTTCAAATTCTGAAAGACGTTTATATATAGATCTCAATTCTGTAATTCTAGTCCAATTTTGCATAAATAAAGAAAAACTCCCCTGCACCTCTCTAAATGCACTAGAAGTTTGTATAAGAATACCTAAAGTCATTGCACCTGTGAATAATCCCGGTCCCATAATTATATATGGAACTATGATCATAGATTGATTGTACATTATCAACCATAAATCAAAATATCCGTAATGAAGAAATAAGCGATGATAGTTAAATTTTATACCTGCAAAAAGTTCAAATATAGTTGGAGGTTTAGCATATTCCACTCTGTCATCTTCGCCATATACAAGTTCTTTCCTAAAAGCTGCCTCAACTACTTGGTTGTTATATTCGAGACCTGGAAGTTTTATTCCAACCAGCCAACTAATTATTACACCCCCCAAACTTGCCACAAGAGAAACATAAACTAGAGAGCCGTTTATATCTTTCAGCCAAGGTAAAATTACATTTGAAGACAATCCCCAAAGAATTGGTATAAAAGCTATCAATAACATAATAGCTCTTATAATTTGAAGACCGATGCTTTCTACAATTTTTGCAAAGTTCATACAATCCTCTTGAATTCTTTGAGATGCTCCTTCAACTTTAGCGTCAATTTTTTTCCAATAAGGCATGTACGCAAATGTCATAGCCTCTCTCCAACGAAAGGCATAAAGACGTGTAAAATAATTCGTAATTGTATAAATTATTACATATGGAATAGCTAATTTCATAAAAAGGTAAATACCATCATAAAACTCAGAGACTTCACTCTCTGTAGCTTTTTGCAATAGATCGTAAAAACCCTTATACCATTCATTAATTTTAACATCTATCCAGGTTTGTGCTAAGAGAGATCCAATTATAAAAACAAAGCCGCCCCAAGACCATAAAGCCCATTTTTTATTGTAAAAAAAACTTTTTATCATATATTTATTTCAAAAAGTTGTTTGCGTATGATTTTTTAATTATCTTTCTTTTTTTGGGTTCAATAATATAATAATTAATATTATTTTTTTTTGCATATTTAATAGCTTTTTCCTTGGTGGAAAATTCTAATTTTATTTCAGACATTGTATCAACAGATGTTTGCCAACCCGTTAGAGGGTTAGTTCCTGTGTGTGTAGTATCAAATTCAAGAAGCCAATTTTTTGAATTTCTCATGCCTGACTGCATAGCAGATTTAGTTGGTTTATATATTTTAGCTTTCGTCATGTGTAAATTGGTCGGGGCGGCAGGATTTGAACCTGCGACCCTCTGGTCCCAAACCAGATGCGCTACCAGACTGCGCTACGCCCCGAGCTCGAGATTTTATAGGACAAATATTCATAACTTTCAATGAAGTTAATAATTAACAAGTTGTTTCTTTTTACACTACCAAATAGCACATAACTATGTTTTATATATATTATGGGTAAAGTGCTTGAAATCGGTATAGCTAATGTAAAGGGAGCTCAAATACATAATGTTAACCATGTTGATGTAATAAAGGGTAAAGGTTTGAAAAATGATAGAAAATTTAAGGAAGAAAATCAAAAAGAATGTCAAATTACCCTAATAGAAATTGAAAACATTAAATATTATAACGCTATATCTAAAACGAACATATCTCCAATAGATTTTAGAAGAAATATTGTTACTAAAAATATAAGTCTTAATGAACTAGTCGGTAAGGAATTTTATATTGGTGAGGTAAAAATAAAGGCCCATGATCTATGTAGACCCTGCAAATATTTACAGGAAAAGTTAAAAACAAACAATTTTGTAAAAGAACTTATGCAAAAAGCTGGGGTACGCTGTGAGATTTTGACTAGTGGCAAAATTTCTGTCGGTGATATAATAAAATTAAAAAATGATTAACTATATAACAGCACCTTTTAAATGGTTTTTCAAATTAGAAGCCGCAAGTGGTTTAGTATTATTATTAGCAGCTGTTGTAGCATTGGTTTTAAGCAATTCAAGTTTAAGTAACATTTATTATGAAATTTTAAATACTCATTTATTAATTGGTGTAGAAAATTTTGGTTTAGATTTAAGTATTTTGCATTGGATTAATGATGCCTTAATGGCAATTTTTTTCTTTATTGTAACTTTAGAAATTAAAAGAGAATTCATTCAGGGTGAACTATCAAAACCTAAACAAGCTCTATTACCAATAATAGGAGCAGTTGGTGGTATGGCTGTTCCTGCGGCAATATATATAATTATAAATTTCGAAACGGGGTACACTTTAAAGGGTTGGGCTATACCATCGGCAACTGATATAGCATTTTCTATTGGAGTTCTGTCTCTTCTTGGTTCTAGAGTGCCCATATCATTAAAAGTTTTCTTAGTTGCGTTAGCAATTATTGATGACTTGGGTGCAATTATCATTATTGCTTTTTTTTACTCATCCGAACTTAATTATAATTATTTAATACTAATGTTAATATCTTTTGTTTTATTGCTTTTATTAAACAAGTTTAATGTAAAAAAGTTTTTACCATTTTTATTTGTTGGTCTAGTTCTATGGTATTTTACTCATGGATCTGGAATACACTCAACAATAGCTGGTGTATTGTTAGCAGCGACAATTCCACATAATCAAAAAGGTAAGTCTCTTCTTTTAAAATTAGAACATGCACTATCGCCATATGTAGCCTTTGGAATTATGCCGTTATTTGCCTTAGCAAATGCAGGTGTTGTTTTGGACGGCATATCATTTTTGTCCCTACTCTCACCTGTACCACTAGGAATTTTATGTGGTTTATTTTTTGGAAAACAAATCGGAGTCTTTTTATTTTCATTTATATCAGTAAAATTGAAATTAGCCGAAATGCCATCAAATTCTAACTGGTTAAAATTTTATGGTGTAGGAATTCTTACCGGAATAGGATTTACAATGAGTTTATTCGTTGGAAATTTGGCTTTTGTTGAATACCCAAATGACATGGATGGTGTAAAAATAGGTGTTTTAACTGGGTCATTTTTATCAGCTATAGTAGGTTACTTTATGTTATTGACTGTAACAAAAAAAAAATAATATCACTTTAAATGATTAAAAAAATTAAAATAGTTGTATTGTTAATTATGATATCTTTTTTTGGAAATAATTTAAAAGCAAGCTATGAAAAAATTGCTTATGACTTTAAATTTAATGATCTTGATGGTAGCGCATTAGATTTATCAGAATATAAGGGTAAAGTCATAGTTGTTGTTAATGTAGCTAGTCAATGCGGTTTTACAAAACAATATGAGGACATGCAAAAGGTTTGGGAGCAATATCAATCAAAAGGAATTGTGATGTTGGGTGTTCCTTCAAATGATTTTGGAAAACAAGAACCTGGAACAAATAAAGAAATTAAGAATTTCTGCGAAGCAAAATTTGGTATTACATTCCCAATGACAGAAAAAGTTACTGTAGTTGGAAAAAATGCACACCCTTTTTATATATGGGCTAGAGAAAATCATGGTAAATCAGCTGTACCTAAATGGAATTTTCATAAAATAATTGTTGATCAAAATGGTAAAGTTTCCGATACATTCACATCTTTTACAAAACCTTCATCTAAAAAATTTTTAAAAGCTTTGGATAAACTTTTATAAAATCGCTCCTATAAATTAATTTTTAGCCCATCATAAGCAGGAACAACGTTACTTGGTAATTTTTTTAAAAGATAGTTATAATCTAAACTATAATGCAGATTGGTAAGTATTGTTTTCCTAGGTTTTAACTGGCTGTGAACGTAAAGACAATCGTCAAGATTGAAATGACTGGGATGTTTTTTCAATCTTAGGCAATCTATAATTAAATAGTTTAAATTTTTTAATTTGCTCATTTTTACTATCGATAAATCATTACAGTCGCTAGCATAAGCAGTTTTTTCAAATATATAGATTAAACTTTTAGTTTGTCCATGCTTGGCTTCTATAGATTTAAATAAAATTTTTTCATTACGCTTTCCTAAAGAAAACTTAGATCGAATAATATTTGATTTTACAATTGGTGAATACGGACCAATATTTTTGAATAAAAAATCATGTCTTTTTTTAATATGTTTCATTGTTTTAAAATCACCGTATGTATTTATTTTTCTAGATTGATGTTGCCAAAAAAAAGGTCTTAATTCGAAAAGACCATTTGTTTGATCCGCATGCTCATGTGTAAAAATTACTGAAGAAATTTTTTTAACTTTATTGCTAAGTAATTGATTTTTAATATCGGGCGATGTGTCAATTAGTATATGGTTTGACCCCTTTATAATAATTGCTGAACATCTGCTTCTTTGATTTTTTTTCTCATTTTTATCACATCTCCCCCAAAAACCATCAATTCTTGGTACGCCGATAGAACTTCCGCAGCCCAAAATTATTAATCTAGATTTCATATTATTAAATCTGAAAAAGTTTTTTAAAATTATTAGTAGTATTCAAAATAATATTTTCTTTAGTAGTTTTTTTGATTGATGATAGTTTTTCTATAGTATGAACAATATAGGATGGTTCATTTGATTTTCCTCTGTGGGGTGCTGGTGCAAGATAAGGTGAATCTGTTTCTACAAGAAGTTTATTTAAAGGAATATTAGATACAGTTTCTGATAGCTCATTCGAATTTTTAAAAGTTATTATACCACTTACTGATATATGACAACCGATGTCTAGAAGTTTTTTTGCAAAATTGTATGATCCAGTAAAACAGTGTAATAAAATTTTAAGATTAAAATTTTTATTTTCGCTTTTAAGAATTTCGTAAGTTTCGGTTTCAGCGTTTCTTGAATGGACAATTAGCGGAACATTTAATTCTTGGGCAGCATATATATGTTCAATGAAACTTTTTTTTTGTACTTTTTTTTCACTATTTTCATAATAGAAATCTAAACCGGTTTCACCAATACCAATAATTTTTGAATACTTTTTTTTAATATCACAAATAAATTTCTTATTTACGTGATCATGATCTTTCGTTTCGTGAGGATGAATACCAAATGTACCATATATATTTTTATACTTGTTAATTATTAATTTTATAATTTCAAAACTTTTTAAGGTAGTGCATATAGTAAGTAAATAATTTACATCATTATCTTTTGCTCTATCAACAATATCATCTAATTGATTGTAAATATTAGTGAAATCTAAGTGGCAGTGTGAATCTATAATCATACATCTAGTTTTTTGAATAAAATTTTCAGATCATTTATAATTATTTTATCTGGTAATATTTTTTTTCCATCTAAAAATGACAGATTTCTTAGTTTTGGACTTACCTGCAAGGCGTCTAAAACTTTTGATGTTGCTATTGGTATTATTGGGTTTAATAAGATTGAAATTTTTACAATTTGTTCGAAAGATAAATGCAATATGTTGTTCATTTTAATCACATTACTTTTTTTTAATTTCCACGGCTCTTCGTCATTAATATATTTGTTCGTTAAAAAACTTATATTAATCACAGATTTAATATAATGATTTAAATTTTGATCATTCATAAAATCTCTTAAATTTTTTGTTATTTTTTCTGTTTCATTAATTAATTTTATGTCAGATTCAGATACTTCATTATTTTTAGTAACTTTGCTATTGCAGTTATTTTTTACAAATGAAAAAATTCTTTGGCATAAATTTCCGTAATTATTAGCTAAATCACTATTTATACAATTTGTTAGACTTTTAAGAGAAATACTACCATCGCTCCCATGCGAAACCTCTTTCATTAAATAATATCTCAATTCGTCAATTCCATATTTATCTATTATTTCTACCGGATCTAAAATATTTCCTTTTGATTTGGACATTTTCTCATCACCAGATAAAATCCAACCATGTCCAAAAATTCTGCTGGGAGGTTTAATTTTTGCGGCTAATAAAAAGGCAGGCCAATAAATGGCATGAAATCTTAAAATATCTTTACCTATTACGTGTAATGATGCGGGCCAAAAATTTTTGTATAAATTGTCTTTTGTATTTGGAAAGTTCAAGGCACTTAAATAATTTGTAAGTGCGTCAAGCCATACATAAATAACATGTTTGTCGTTTTCTGGAACTTTAATTCCCCAGGTAAATGAAGTTCTGCTTACTGATAAATCTTTTAATCCACTTTTAACAAAATTAACAACTTCATTTCTTCTAGAAATTGGAAGAATAAATTTTTTGTTATTATCGTAAAAGTCTAATAGTTTTTGCTGCCAAGCAGACAACTTAAAAAAGAAAGAGTCTTCCTCAACCCACTCTACCTCGGATCCGGAAAAAGTTGAATATTTTTTTCCATTTTTTTCGGAAATTTCATCATTGTTATAGTAAGCTTCATCTGAAACAGAGTACCAACCTTTGTATTTAGATAAATAAATATCTCCTGATTTGACTAGCTTATTCCATAAATCGCTAACAGATTTATGATGCCTTTGTTCAGTTGTTCGAATAAAATCATCATTCGATAAATTTAATTTTTTTGTTAAATCTTTAAATATAAGTGATATTTTGTCACAATAAATTAAGGGAGGTAATCCTTTCTTCTCTGCTGCGGATTGTATTTTTAATCCATGTTCATCAGTTCCTGTTAAAAAAAAAACTTTTTTATTATTATTACGTTCAAATCTAGCAAAAACATCTGCTAATATACTAGAATAAGCATGTCCCATATGAGGTTCGCCCGAAGGGTAATATATTGGTGTGGTGATATAAAAATTATTTTGCATCATTTTGAAGTGTTTTTGTTAACGAAGAAAAGAGAACATTTTTATCAAGGTTAAAATTTTTAGTATCATTTATTTTATTTAATAATTTAAACTTATTTGCATCATAAAAATTTAAATTTTCAAGTTTTTTATTAGATAAATCACTATAAAATAGTTCAATAAAAAAAGAGATTATTTTTAGCATTTTGACGTCGTTTGTATTTTTGTACTTATCAATCATAAATAAAATAGTAGAAATTTTATCTTTTGAAAAATCAATGTTAGAATCTTGAAGTAGTGTTAAATAATTTAGAATATTCCCTGGTGTATCAAAATAAAAACTATCAGGAACATCGCTAAAATTAATTTCATCACTATGTTGTTTGATAATATTTTCTAATATTTTTTTCTTTTCTGATAACGTAAAAAAAATTTTAAATTCAATACATCGAGATTTAATTGTATTTAATATATTTGTTGTGTTGTGATGAATTAAAAAAAAATAAGTGTTTTCCTTAGATTCCTCGAGTACTTTCAATAAAGCATTTGCTGAATGAAGGTTTAAATAATCTGCGTTATCTATTAAAATAAATTTATAACCACTAGAATAAGTTGATTTACCGAGATATTTTAATAAATTACGTACATTTTCAATTTTTACACTTTCGTTTAATAAGTTGTTGTCTAGTGACATAAAATTTGGATTTGTGCCATTATATATAGATTGATAAACCTTATTATCAATATTGATAGACATACTGTTTAGTGAATACTTATCACTTTCATTTAAAGTTAGTAAATAATAAATAAAATGGTAAGCAAAAGTTGCTTTGCCAGATCCTTTTGGACCATTTAGTAGAATCGTATTTGGCAAAATGTTTTTTTTATGCAGTTTAATAAATGAAGAAAAATAATTTTCATAACCATATAATGTTAGTTGATTTCTAGATTCAAAAATTATGGAATTCTGTGACTTTTTGGCCATTAGTTTATAAATTTTTTAAACTTATTAAATATAATTTTTTGTGTATCTGTGGAGTCGATAGTATTGTCAACAATAAAATATTTTTTTTTATTTTTTTTAGCAATTTTAATAAATGAATTTTGGACTTTTCTATAAAAATTCTCTGAAAATTTATCATATCTATTTTTATTTTTTCTTTTTTTTACTCTTTGCATTGCTTTAGAGATTTTAACAGTAAGTAAAAATGTGATGTCAGGCTTAACATTACCAAGTATATATTTGTGAATCATATCAACAAATTTTTTTTTAACTCCTTTGCCATAAACCTGATAGGCAAGCGTTGAATCAATAAAACGATCACATATAATAATTTTTTTTTTTTTGATACTGGGTTTTATAATGTTTTCTACATGCTCATTTCTCGCCGCCAAATAGAGCAATGTATCGGTATATTTACCAAATTTTTCTTTATTATTATGATTAAAATAATCCTTTAATATAACTTCTCTTATTTTTTCAGCACTTTTCGTGCCGCCAGGTTCTCTGGTTAAAATAACTGGTATTCTTTTTTTTTTGATACTCTTATATAGTTTATAACTTTGGTATGATTTGCCAGATCCTTCAATTCCTTCGAATGTAATAAAAAGAGGTTTATTCTTACGCATCTCCCCAAACCAGATAGTTCAAAGATTTAAAAAGTCTTGAAAAAATATTTGATTTTTTTATATCTTCAGCAGACAAAATATCTATTTGTTTATTTAATTCATCTGAAATATATACATTCAAAACTCCAACCTTATCACCCTTTTCAATAGGTGCCTCTATGGGACCGTCGTATTCAACAATAGCCTTAATTGTTTTTTTCTTTCTTTTAGGAATAGTTAAATAAATATCCTCAGATGCAACGACATCAACTTTATTTTTTTTTCCCAACCAAACATTTAAATTAGCAATAATTTCATCTTTTTTCGCAACTCTTATAGTGTCAAATTTTTTAATTCCCCAATTTAAAATTTTAGCGGATTCTCTTGATCTTGAATTTTTAGTATTAAAACCACTGCCAACAAAGGTAACTCTTCTTTTGCCTGACAACAGCGATGCCGCCAGTGAATATTTTTCTACAGTTAAAAAACCAGTTTTAATTCCGTCAACACCAATGTTTTTATATAATAAAGGATTTCGATTTCCTTGAGTTATTGGGTCACCTCCTGTTCTGTCCCAGGTAAATGTTGTATCTTTAAAATATGAATAGTAGTCTGGATAATTTTCAATCATATATCTCGACATTTTTAAAATGTCTCTGACAGTTGAATAATTATTTGGATCGTTTATTCCAGACGAATTATTGAAATTAGTATTTTCCATACCTATTTCAGCGGCTTTTTCATTCATGAGCAAAACAAAATCTTCTTCGGAACCCGACAGACCTTCCGCTAAAGCGACACAGGCATCATTTCCTGAGACAATAATTATTCCTTTTAATAAATCTTCAACAGTGACCTGGTCGTTTAATAAAATAAACATTGATGAATAACCGCTTTGAGATAACCTCCAAGCTTTTTCGGATATTGTGATCAATTCGTCAAGTGATGCTTCGCCCTTTTTAATTAAATCAAACGCAACAATAGAAGTCATTATTTTAGTCATAGAAGCAGGATAAATTTTAGTATCCGCATCTTTTTCGTAAAGAATTTTTCCGGAATAGTGATCTTGCAAAATTATGTACCTAGCTTCACTATTAATATCTGAAAAAGAATTAGTGTGTAAAAAAGAAAAACTTATAATGAAAAGTAAAAATTTTAAAATTTTCATATCAATTATTATAAATGTTTAAATGTTCAAAGCCTAAATTATTTAAACTAATATAGGCAGTTTTTAAAGTATTAAAATTTTTAAAAGGACCAGCTAAAAGCCTGTATTTTTTATCATTAATTTTTTTAACACTGATATTAATGATTTGCGTTTTTTCAACAATTTCTTTTTTCAAACTAATCGCAGATTCTTTGTAATAAAAGTCGTTTATAACAATTACAAAATTATTAATAGTTTTATTTTCATTTTGCTCGACTGAAGAACTAGATAAATCATCAATTTTTATTTTCTCAACTGGAACAGTTTCAGCAACATTTTTTTCTTCATCAAAAGTGTTAGCTTTTTTCGCCACAAAAGTTTCGTTTTTCTTAATTTCAAAAATTTCTACATGAGGATCATTAAGATCCAATTCTAAAATTGAGGCAATTTTATTACTGATTACGATATTAAATATGGGCGGATAGTCTGCTCGCTTAGTGACTTTTGTCTCTACGAATTTGGAGTTGATGGGGTTAGTAATTCTGATAGGAGTGTTGATTTTTAAAATATCGTGCATAACATCTAATTTTTCGTTATTAATTTTTTTACTCACCACTCTTTGTGTAAAAAAACTATCGCTATAAACAAGAGCAAAGCCGCTTGATGAATAAAATTTTTTTTCAACCTTGTCAGTATTATACGTTGCGCAAGATGTTAAAAATAACAAAAATAAAAAAGTTATAAATATTCTATTTATTATCATGCTTTAATCATATTTGCTAAAGTGCAGACACTAATACCAAATCTTAAAGATCTATTCCATTTTAATATTTTTTCATAATTTTTGAAAACTAGAAAAACTGGGGTGTTTGGTTTTCCATCCGGTAAAATTAATGCAGCTTTTAAGTTGCCATCGATCTTAGTACCATCAATATTAACTATACCCATTTTTACCCATTTTTTTAATTTTAATCTATTAGAAATATTTCTTGCTGAGGTGTTTATGTATTTTTTATTAATTTTATTATTCAATTTTACACGATAGAAGCATGGTTCATTAAAATTCCAGCCAATTTTTTTTATATAATTCGCAGCCGAAGCTAATGAATCTCTTAGTGAATATTTTAAATCTATCTTGTTATCGCCATCAAAATCTATTGCATAATGTTTAATTGTAGTTGGAAGAAATTGAAAATTTCCATATGCCCCTGCCCATGAACCGAATAAATCATCAGGATCAATTAAATTTTTGTCTATTAATTCCAATAGTGTAAATAATTGAAGTGAAAAAAAATCTCTTCTGCGTTTATCATAACTTAATGTTGCTAAAGAAGAAATTATATCCATTTTGCCAACATGTTTTCCAAAATTTGTTTCTATACCCCACAATGCAAGTAAAATCTCCTTTTCAACTAAAAATTTTTTTTCTACATTGTCAAAAAGTTTTTGATTTTTTTTAAGTAATTTTTTTGCTTTTTCTCTTCGAGAATTGTTTGCTCTTTTATTAACATATGTTTCTGTATCTTCAATAAACTCGGGTTGTCTTCTGTCATATTTAATAACATTATCTAAAAATTTTACATTTTTGAAAGCTAAGTCTATTGTTTTTTGCGAAATACCTTTTTTTAAAACATCGCTTTTATATAACGCCAGCCAAGATTCAAAACTTTCCTCTGAATAAGCAAATATTGTAAAATTGAATAATGAAATTTTAAATATAAGGAAAAAAGTAATTATTTTATGTTTGGTTTTCATAATGATCTTTTATAACAATTTTATGACTTATTGTTATTTATTATTTTACAAGTTATAGTTTTAAATGGGTGTTATTAACAGATGAATGCAGCATTTGATGTAGGAGCTGATGATGGTTTTCATGGAATATTGTTCGCCTTTTTAAATCCAGAAATAAAAATTTATGCATTTGAGCCTATTAAAAATTCAAAAAGGAAAATTCTTAAAAATTTATCAAAAGTTGAAAACTTTTTTAATATAAAAATTAAAAATTACAAAATAATTAATAGTGCTGTATCAAATTTTAATGGCAAAACTAATTTTTATGAAGCAAAATATAAGGTTGCTTCCTCTTTACTAAAACCTAAAAGAAAACTTAATTTATTTTGGACCAAATCTAGTGATTTGCTTATAAAAACTGTGTCAAAGGGAATAAAAACTAAAAGAAAATACCAAGTTAATGTTATAGCTTTAAAAAATTTTTGCAAAAAAAATAATATAACAAAAATTAACTATCTACATATAGATGCTCAAGGAGTTGATATGAAAGTTATACAAAGTTTGGGGGAATATAAAAAAAACTTATTCGAGGGAGTTTTAGAAATTTCAAAAAATGAAAAGTTAAATATATATCAAAATGAAAAGTCTTTAAAAGACCTTAAAAAAAATTTTAAAAAGTGGAAATTTAAAATTACAAAAATTGATGAAGTTCAAAAGAATTACCCTAGTTACAATATATATTTTAGGAATTTATCTAAAGATATGAACAATGAAAGAAATATTTTTATTTATCCTAATAAGAGAATTGAAAGAATGTTTAAAAGAATATTTTTGGAGAGAATTAATTTAAAGGATTTCTTTTTTATATTTATCTGGAAAATTAAAAAAATTTTTGTATAAATTTATGTTCACAATTGTAGTTTTATCATTTTATAGTAAACATTTAATTGAAAAACTTGTCGAAAAAATAGATAAAAAAATACCGATAATAATTATCGAAAACTCACGAGATGAAGATTTTAAAAATGAAATAGAATTTAAATATAAGAATGTTAGAGTTTTAATACCTAAAGAAAATTTAGGCTTCTCAAAGGGCATGAATTTAGGAATTCAGGAAGCTAAGACAAATTATGTTTTTTTAAATCCAGCTGATGTTTTACTTCCAAAAAAATGTTTGGATGATTTAACTGAATGCATTGAAAAGTTTAATAATTTTGCAATGCTTGCCCCCACATACAAGGATGAATCTATTTATAAAAATTATGAACTTTACTCAGAAAAACCTAAAATTAATAATGACATTTCTAGCAAATTCGGAATTAAAGAAGTAGATATAATCGATGGAACATTTATCATAAAAAAAAGTGAATTTGAAAATATAGGATTAATGGATGAAAATATTTTTATTTATTTCGAAACTTGGGATCTTTCTAAAAGAACTGCTTTAGCCAATAAAAAAATGTATGTTTGTGAAAAAATTAAATTTGAACATCTTGGTGGTCAATCTCATGATCCAAAATATAATTATAAAGCTACTCTTAGTAGAAATTGGCATTACTGTTGGTCAAAATTTTATTATTTCCGAAAATACAGTAATTATTTTTATGCATTAAAAAAAACTTTACCAATATTTTTCAAAGCAATTATTAAATGTGTAAAATTTAAATTACTTAACAATAATGAAGAATATAAAATTCATTTAGCTGAAGTTAAGGGATTAATGTCAGCATACCTTTTAAAAAAATCTACATACAGGCCCTATGAATCGTAGTGATAAAAAAAACTTTTAATGTATATAATGAATTTTGGAAACTTTCTGATTGTTTAAAGTCTAAAAAAATTATATTAAGGCTTAAAGTTATTTTTTAGGAAGGGTGGCTGAGCGGTTGAAAGCACTGGTCTTGAAAACCAGCAATGGGGCAACTCATTCGTGGGTTCGAATCCCACCCCTTCCGCCAGATAATTATAGCTTAAAACTTTTAAGTTTTATTGAAACTTTGTTTTTTGGAATTGAATTATCCAATTTTTTTTTAAAATACCAATTAGCTATAGTTTCATCATCAATTGATAATATTTCATTAAGTTCTTGAAGTTCAGTGATAGTGAAATTGTTGATATTATTTTTGACAAAATTCCCTAATAATAAATCCATTTCTTTGGTTCCTCTATGCGTAGATCTGTAGATAATACGTTTTATTAAAATTTCTTTATTTGTCATCACTAAATAAAATTTATTATATATTATAAATAATGAATCAGTCAAAAATACTTAATTTTATATCAGGAAATGTTTCTTCATTGAATGGGGTTGGATATAAAACAAAAAAATTATTGAAAAAAAAGAAAATTGAAAAAATTTCTGATTTATTGTGGAACATTCCTCAAGGATTTACTGATAGGTCCAATTTAGTTACTCTTGATAAGCTTGTAATCGGTAAAATAACAACAATCAAAATTAAAGCTGTAAAATACAATTTTCCAAGAATAAGAAATCTACCAAACAAAGTAGTTTGTAAAGATGATTTTGGCAAAATTGATATAGTTTTTTTTAATTCACGTGAGGGATATATAAGAAAAGTTCTTCCCATAAATTCTACTGTTATAATAAGCGGTAAAATCGGATATTTTAAAAAAAATTATCAAATTACTAATCCAGATTATATTGTTCCCGCAAGTCAACAAGGCTACGTGGATAAAATTATACCAAAATACTCTTTAACAGAAGGTTTAACGGAAAAAACATATAGAAAAATTATCGATCAAGTGCTCAATAAAATTATTGCATTGCCTGAATGGCACAATAAAGAAATTCTTGAAAAAATTGGTAATGTTCCTTGGTCAAAATCAATAAGTGAAATTCATAAAAATAACGATAATAATATAAATACTAAGTTTTATAGAAGGCTTGCGTATGATGAAATTTTAGCAAATTTATTAATATTGTCACGAGTAAGACAAAAAATAAGAAAACATAAAAAAATTAAAAAAGAATTTGATACTACTTTACATAAGAAAATTATAAAAAACATTAATTTTGATCTCACTAATGATCAACACAATGTTCTTAATGAAATAAACAATGATTTAAAATCTGAATTCAAAATGTTCAGGTTGTTACAAGGCGATGTGGGTAGTGGGAAAACTATAGTATCTCTAATTTCTGCTGGAAATGTAATTAAATCAAATTGGCAAGTAGCATTAATGGCCCCTACAGAAATACTTGCTAAACAACATTATGATCTTGCGTTAAAAATATTTGACAAAACAAACATAAAAATTGAATTTTTATCTGGCAACTCTGATGCTAAACATAAAAATTTAGTTCAAAAAAATCTACTTAATGGGAAAATCAATCTTTTAATAGGAACACATGCTTTGTTCCAAAAAAAAATATTATTTAAAAATCTTGGTTTAGTAATAATTGATGAACAACACAAATTTGGTGTGAAGCAACGAATAGAACTTTCAAATAAAGGCGGTAAAAATTGTGATATACTATTAATGTCAGCAACGCCTATACCACGAACATTAGTTTTAACAATATATGGTGATATGGACGTTTCTCGACTTATTGAAAAACCAAAAAATAGAAAAAATATAATTACACTTAGTAAACCAGAAGATAAAATTGATGAAGTTTTGCTTTATATAAAAAAGCAAATTTCTAAAGGTTGTCAAGTTTTTTGGGTTTGCCCGCTAATAGATGAATCAAAAAAATTAGACTATTCCTCGGCAGTTTTAAAATATAATTATTTAATTAAAAATTTTTCAAAAAAAATTGGTTTAATTCATGGTGCTTTAGATAAAAATAAAAGGGATATTGTTCTAAAAAAATTTATGGAAAAAAAAATAAATATACTTGTATCAACCACTGTTATTGAAGTGGGTGTTGATTTTCCAAATGCCAACTTAATTATAATTGAAAATTCTAATAAATTTGGACTTTCTCAATTGCATCAATTAAGAGGAAGAGTTGGGAGAGGTGCTGATCAAGCTACTTGTATACTTTTATATAAAAAAAATTTAAGTGAAAATGCAAAAAAAAGAATTAAAATATTAAAATCTACAAATGATGGATTTTTTATTGCCGAAGAGGATATGAAATTAAGAGGCTTTGGAGATATGTTGGGCTATCAACAGAGTGGCATTAAAGATTTTAATTTGGCTGATCCAATTGTACATGAAGATCTTTTTAAAATAGCCGAATCAAATGTAAAAGATATTGAATTAGATGAAAATAATTTTAATAAATACAAATTTATACTTAAGTTGTTTGATAAAGCTGAAATTTTAACTGAGACTACTTAGTATTAGATGTTCCTGCTGAAACGATAAATTTTGAAGCTTCTTCAAAAGTTAAATCAAGATAAATTATATCTTCCTTTGGAAACATCAGCAAAAAACCGCTAGTTGGATTTGGCGTTGTTGGAACAAAAACATTAACTAATTTTTTATTAGTTTTATTACTTATCTCTCCCGAATTATCTTTCGTAGCAAAACCAACTGCCCATGTTCCCTTTCGAGGATATTCTACCAGAACAACATTTTTTTTTCCTTGGTTGTTGGTCTTAGTAAATGTCTCTATCATTTGAACTATTGCAGAATATATAGTTCTTAAAATAGGTATTTTTTGTAATACGTTTTCAAAAATAACTAGTAATTTTTTTCCTAAAAAAGATACAGAAATAAAACCAATTAATGTTATTAGTAAAAATGCTATTACTATTTCGACTCCTGGTATATTGTAAGGCAGATAATGATTGGGGTTAATTTCTTTTGGTATTATCTTTGATGATATAGCAATCAAAAAAAATGTTACATATATAGTAATACCTATAGGTATCAGAACTACCACTCCTGCTATAAAGTAGTTCCTTAATCTTGCAAAAATACTTCTTTTTTTTTCTTTCTCTGCCATTTATTATATTGGTTAAAAATGTCTAAAATTAATAACATAAATAGAAGAGAATTTCTTGAAATTTTTGGCGGCTGTACATGTGGTTTAATGATAAGTTCGTGTACTACAGCTCCCATTACTGAAAGAAAACAATTAAAATTAATACCAGAAACAACCCTAAATAGACAAGCAGCTCAAATATATGAAAATGTTAAAAAAAAAACTAAATTGAGTGATGACAAAAAACAACTTCAAGAAATTAAAGATATCGGATCTAGAATTGAAGAATCTGTAAGTTTATACTTTGAATCTAAAGGACAAAAAGATCCAACATATAATTTTCAATGGGAATATATATTAATTGACAATGACAAAATAAAAAATGCGTGGTGTATGCCAGGAGGAAAAATCGCTGTTTATACCGGGATACTTAAAATCACAAAAAATAAACATGGCTTAGCTGCTGTTATGGGACATGAAATAGCGCATGCAGTAGCAAAACATTCCATTGAAAGAGCTAGCCGAGCTTTAGTATTAAATGTCGGAACCCAAATAGCTGACATTGCTTCCGGCGGTGCCATTTCACGTACGTCAAGAGCTACTGGTGTAGATGTAGCAGGAATGTTAAGAACTTTTGGTATTGATAATCCTTTCGGAAGAAAGCAGGAAACTGAAGCTGATTATCTAGGTTTAATTTTTTCATCATTAGCAGGATATGACATAAGAGAATCTGTAAAAATTTGGGAAAGAATGAAAGAAGCTCATAAGGGTAAAGAACCACCTGAATGGATGAGCACACATCCTTCAAGTTCAAGAAGAATAGAAGCATTAAAAAATTGGATACCTGAAGTTACAATAGAATATCCTCCTATAAAGAAAAATATTTAAAAGATATAAATTTACTATAAGTTATAATTCAAAGGAATTTTATTAAACATGGTTACTTTAAAAAATATTTTTACAAAATTTAAAAATAAAAAATTGTTTGTTCTTTCAGAAAAAGAAAATATTACTTATGGAGAATTTTATAAACGTTCATTGAACTTTGCTTTAAATTTAAAAGAACAGAATAGTACTATAGAAAAAAAGCCAATTTTTGTTAAAATGGATAGATCAATAGAATATTTTAATGTTTTAATAGGATTGACTTTGTTAGGCTCAACAATTTTCCCAATACCGCCTAAAATATCAAAAAACGAACTAGATGAATTAAGAAAAAAGTACGAGCCTTTTTTAGAAATTGATAATATAAAATTAAAAAAAAAACCTAAAAAAAATATTATATTAAATGAAAATCTAATCAAATATTCTAAAATTGTTTTTTTTACTTCGGGAACCACAGGTAACCCCAAAGGTATTGTTCATAATTTTTTAAACGTATTTAAAAGTTCGATTAAATTTTCAAAATTAGCCAAATACGATAAAGGAAAAAGGATTTTACATAATTGGCCACATTATTACATGGCAGGTTTTTTTAATATGTTTTTGTGTCCTCTTGTGAGCTGTTCTTCAATTTATTTCGATGAAGAGATTAATGTGAATTCTTATCTTACTTATTGGGACAAAATTAAGAAAAAAAAAATAAATATTGCATATCTTAGCCCTACAATGGCGCAGGCATTAATATCTTATTCAAATTATCAAAAAATTAATAAAATAAAAAAAAATTTAACCAATATTATTTCTACTGGCTCTTATTTATATAACTCGACAGCTAAAAAATTTAAAAAATTATTTGGATACGACTTAGTAAATTGTTATGGAGTTACAGAAATAGGTGGATCAATTTCATTAGAGCAAAAACCATTTACAGATAATAAATCTATTGGAAAAACCCATAATGGTATAAAAATTAAAATCTCAAAAAATAAGGAACTACTTGTCAAAAGTAATTATATGTTTGAAGGGTATTTAGAAAATTGTAAGAAATTTATAAAATTTAACAATGAATACTTTAATACTGGTGATCTTGGTGAAAAAATAAATAACAAAATATATATAAAAGGAAGAAATAAGGAAATTATTAAAAAAGGTGGTGAACAAGTTTCATTGCTTAAAATAGAAGATGTTGCTCTTGGATTCAGCGGAGCTAAAGATGTTATAGCTCGTGGTGTATCATCAGAATTTTGGGGGGAAGAAATTGAACTTGATGTAATTTTTTTTCCTAACAAGGAACAAAATTATATAGTTAATCAAACAGAAAACTTAAAAAAATATCTCTTACAAAAACTTCCAAAACTTTACATACCTAAAAAAATTAACCCTGTAAAATTTATACCCAAAACATCGATTGGAAAAAATTATAGAAAAATATTTAATTAAAATTATTTATTATGACAATAAATCAATTAAAAAAAATCACAAAAAATTTAAGAAAATATCCTGACAATTTTTCAACTGAAAATACTAATGAATCGAAAAATATTTTAATTCAAATTAAAAAGGAAATTATTAAACATAAAAAAAAAATAATTAATTCAATAAATCAGGATGTTAAAAAATCTATTTCAGATTGTGAAGAAGAGTTTGGAAATAGTATCGATGTATGGAATTATGCAATTAACAATGTTAATAAAATTAAAACAAAAAAACGATATATTTATTCTAACAATAAATCTGGATTAATAAATTATGTACCTGTTGGATTAGTTGGATTCATTACACCCTGGAATTACCCACTCCTAACACTTTCAGAAAGATTGCCTTTTTGTTTGGGAAGTGGGTGTTCGGCAATAATTAAACCAAGTGAACATACTCCAAATTTTGCAAAAGTTCTAAGAAAAATCATAAACACTAATCAAAAATTATCTAATAGAATAAATATTACACATAATTTATCTGCTGAGATGGGAACTAAATTGTGTAGAGACCCAAATATATCACTAATAAGTTTTGTGGGTTCGAGTTTAACTGGAAAAAAAATTCTTAAACAGTGTGCTAGCACATTAAAAAAAACAAATTTAGAACTAGGTGGTAAAAATGCTGCTGTCGTATTTAAAAGTTCAAAAATTGATACTGCAGTTACAAAAATAATAAAGGGGATTTTTGAAAATGGTGGCCAAGCTTGTGTTGCAATTTCAAGAATATTAGTCGAGGACAGTATTTATGATAAATTCATAAAAAAAATAATTTTCCAAACAGAAAGTTTTATTAAATCAAAAAAAATTAAAATTCAGATACCTGCAAATAATAAACAAAAGAAAAAAACACACCATTATTTAAAATATATTAAAAAATATATTAAAAAAAACTACTTAAAAATTTTTAATTCAAATGTAAATAAAAGTTTTTCACCGATATTCATATTTAAAAATATATCACTTTTTAAAAATCAAGAGTTTTTTTTTCCAATAGTGACTTTTGAAAAATTTACTGATATTAACGATTGTATAAAAAAAAATAACTCTACAGGATATGGTTTGGCTTCATATGTATTTACTAATAATAAAGAAGAAATTAGTAAGCTTCTTAGATTTACCCAATGTGGGAGAATTTGGATTAATTCCACCCTTAAATGGAGCCCTACTCTACCTGTTGGTGGTTATAAAATGACCGGAGGAGGACGTGACATGGGTAAAGATGGCTTTCAGTTTTATTTAACAACAAAAAGTGTATATATTGAAAATGATAATTAAATTGACTGTTCAAAAGTTGAACAATATACTAATATTATAACTTATAAAATGACAAGACAAAGAGCATTATCGTTAGTAGACAAACTAAGTCAGAACTCTATACAAGAAAGAATTAAATCTACATTTATAAAAAAAGATAAAATTGGACCGTGGGTAATTGAACTTGACCCAACGACAGCTTGTAATTTGGCTTGCCACGATTGCATTAGTGCAAATCTTTTAAATCAAGGAGGAATAGCTCCAGAACGTTTACTAAAATTGGCCGATGAATTTAAGGAAGTTGGTGTTAAAGCTGTTGTATTAATTGGCGGAGGCGAACCTATGGCTCATAAAGAGTTTGGAAAATTAGTTGCTGCTTTGTCTGCTAAAGAAATTCATATAGGTGTTACAACAAACGGTACATTAATGCATAAACATTTAGATGTTTGTGCTGAAAAAGTTTCATGGCTTAGAGTTTCTGTTGACGCTGGCTCAAGTGAAGTTTTCCAAGAATTTCGCCCACACGCTAGTGGAAAATCGCAATTTGAATTAGTAATTTCAAATATGAAAAATTTTGCTTCAAAGAAAAAAGGTATTTTAGGTTATTCATTTTTACTTTTGTCAAAATTTGATAAGAGCGGTAAATTATTAAGCACAAATGCATCTGACATTCAAAAGGCCGGTATACTGGCAAAAGAAATTGGATGTGATTATTTTGAAGTAAAACCAGCATTCGATTTAATGCATTATCTACAACATCAAGATAATAAAGTAACAGATATTACAAATAGCCAACTAAACGCTATTAACGAATTAAATTCAGAAAAATTTAAAGTTATAGCTCCATATACTTTAGAGGAAGCATTAAAAGGATCGGCTGTACAGCCCAAAGAATATGAAAGATGTCTAGTGCAAGATTTAAGAACGGTGATAAGTCCAAGTGGTGTTTATGTCTGCCCTTATCATAGAGGTAATCTAAATATGAGAGTTGGAGATATATCAAAACAAAGTTTTAAAGATTTGTGGTTTGGTAAAAAAAGACATGAAGTAAAAGAAAGAGTCAATCCAAAAATTCACTGTGGGTTTCATTGTATTAGAGATGATTCAAATAAATATTTAGAAAGCGTTTTAAATGGTGAAAAAACTATTTTAAAAAATGGGAAAGATTTTGATAGATTTATATAAATATATTAATCATATGGTAAAAAGCCTTTTTTAAAATTAAGCTTTTTATTAAAAAGAAAAAATTGATCTTTACTCAATAACTTAAGAACCAAATCTACGTATTTTTTTGAATCAAACATATAAATAAATCCAGATCCCAAAGAAGCTTTTTTAATGAAGTTAGAAGATAGCATTTTTTTTAAAAGTTTGTTGTGATTTCTTTTTATCTTTAGATTTTTATATCTAACAAAACTAGAAAAATATTTTAACATTTTTTTATTTTTCTTAAAATAAGATACTTTTGTTAATTTGTTATAACAATATGGAACTGCAGCAAGAAATTCTGAAACATGGATAAAAGGGTTTTTTGCTGGATTCATACCTAAATTAAGTATTTGTCCATTAAGTTTAAGAAAATTGTCATAAGGTGAATTGAATCCGTAATTTGATAAAGAATTATTACCACATATTTTATTTTTAAATTTACCATATGACACAACTGAAAAAACTGGGTGGTGACTTCTCAATGATCCTTTTTTATTTCTAACAAACTCCGAAAACATGCCGCTTGAAGATATGGTTTTTTCATAAACAAATTTTTTTTTATGTCTAAGTGTTTGAAACGTGTATGAATTTATAGCTATAGTACCATTTTTACCTATAATTTTATTAATTTTATTGAAAAAGATTCTAAAGTAATCATTTTTATTTTGGGCTTCCTTTAAAATACCGAACTTATATATTTCGGGGTTAATGTAAATGATTTGATTTTTTTTTAATCCAACTTTTTTTAGTGCAATTTCTATATCTTTTTCATTATAAAATTTCATAATTAATTCAATTATTTTAAAAGCTTTATCATACTTTTCAAATTTGCAAACGATTCTCTTTTAATATTTTTTGGATTAATCTTTTTTCCAGTTATTTTTTCAATTTCAGAGATAATTTGAAGTATATCAAAAGAATCGATTATTCCGTCATCTATTAAATCAATATTTCCTTTATTTAATTCTTTTTTGATAGATGGATTTATTTTTAAAATTAAATTTTCTAAAAATTTTTTACTATGTTTGATAGACATAATTGTGGTGAGCCGTATTGGATTCGAACCAATGACACCTTCCTTAAAAGGGAAGTGCTCTACCAGCTGAGCTAACGGCCCACGAGATTACAAATTATACATTAAACATAAAAAAGCAAGTAGTCAGATATGTTAGTATAGTTATTTATAATAAGTTAATTAATCAAGTTTAAACTTATTTTTATAATTTGTAATTAATTTTTTATTTTGTTTATTTTTGTACATTATGAAATCTCCACACACCAAGATATCAAGATCAGTGCCCATAAAGCAATTAAACGCATCTTTAATATCACAAACTATTGGCTCTCCCCTAACATTGAATGATGTATTAACTAGAATTGGACAGTTTGTAATTTTTTTAAAATTTTGAAGTAGGTTATAATATTTAGGATTGGTTTCTTTATGAACTGTCTGTATACGAGCAGAATAATCAATATGAGTTACTGAAGGTATATTTGATCTTTTAACATTTAGTTTTTCTATACCAAAAAGTTTTTTTTCGTCCTCGGTCATCTCTTTTCTAAGTGATTTATTTACATCGCTAACTAAAGACATATAAGGACTGTCACAATTTAGTTCAAACCAGTCTGATAGATCTTCACGAATAACTGAAGGTGCAAAAGGTCTAAAAGTTTCTCTAAATTTTATTTTTAAATTTAAATTTTTTTGCATTTTGTCAGACCTGGGATCAGCAATAATCGATCTTGCACCTAGAGCTCTTGGTCCAAATTCCATTTTACCCTGAAACCAGCCAACTATTTTTTCATTGGATAATTCTTGAGCTATTGTTTTTAATAAATTTTCTTCTGAAAGTTTTTTAAATTCAGCACCTAATTTTGTTAATTCTTTTTCAATTTCATTTTCACTAAAAGCTGGTCCTAAATATAAACCTTTCATTTTATCACTAGAAGCAGGAATACGTTTTTTATCTAATTCTTTATGCCACAAGGCAAGAGCAGCGCCTAAAGCACCGCCAGCATCTCCTGCGGCTGGCTGAATCCAAATATTATCAACAAGATTACTTTTTATTATCTTTCCATTGGCAACACAATTTAAAGCTACTCCACCGGCCATACATAAGTTTCTACAATTATATTCATTAGTAATTGATTTGCATAAATTTAGAACTATATCTTCCGTGACAGATTGAATTGATGAAGCTACATCCATGTGAAACTGTGTTAGTAAATCAATATCAGGATTTCTTATCGGATGACCAAATAATTTAGAAAAATTATCATTTACCATTTTTAAACCCGTTGCATAATCAAAATATTTCATGTTAAGTCTAAAAGTTCCATCGCTTTTTAAATCAATTAAATTTTTTAAAATGATATTTTTATATTTTGGTATACCGTATGGAGCTAGACCCATAACTTTATATTCACTGCTATTAACTTTAAATCCTAAGTAATAAGTAAAAGCTGAATAAAGCAATCCAATTGAGTGAGGAAAATGTATTTCTTTATGTATTTCTAAATTATTACCCTTTCCTTTTGCTACAGTTGTTGTTGCCCATTCGCCCACACCATCTAATGTTAAAACTACAGCCTCTTCAAATGGGGAAGGATAAAAGGCGCTAGCTGCATGGCTAAAATGATGTTCAGAAAAATAAATTTTATCAATGTCATTAAAATCTTTATCGTGGTTTTTTAATTCATCAAAAATTATTTTTTTTTGAAATAATTTTTCTCTCAGCCAAATCGGCATCGACATAGAAAAAGACTTAAAACCTCTTGGTGCAAAAGCAAGATATGTTTCTAACAATCTTTCAAATTTTAAAAATGGTTTTTCATAAAAGGCTATATAATCAATTTTATTTAATTTTAAATTTGCTTCTTTTAATACAAATTCAATTGCATTAAATGGGTAACTAGAATCGTGTTTTTTTCTAGTAAATCTTTCCTCTTGAGCTGCTGCAATAATTTCACCATCAATTATAATAGCTGCTGCACTATCGTGATAAAAAGCAGATATACCTAGAATAGAAGTCACTTTAAAAAATTGTATATATAAATGGTGCTATTGCTGAGCCTTGGCTTAAAATTATTAAAAAACCAAAAATAAGAAGAAACAACAAAATAGGAAATAGCCAATATTTTTTCCTAGTCATTAAAAATTCCCAAAATTCTTTTAAAAAAGACATAATTAAAATTGTCGTTTCATAGTACCAACCGGATTGTCACGCTTTACCCAGTATGAGCTTTTTTTTTTATCAAATTTTATACTTAAAAAATCTTTACCAAATAACTTCATAATTAAACCAATTGGGGTTAATACAATAAAAAAAACTAACCCCATAACCACAGGAGCTACAACAGCACCTAAAATTATTCCAAATTTAAACCATAATTTGTTAACAGGTGTTAATATGTTAGAATTTAGTAAGCCTAAAACTAAAAAAATAATTGAAATAAAAATCGACCATATTCTAATAGACTGATCATTTAATAAAGGCCAAAGACCAATTATAATAAAAACTGTAAAAAAAACTAAACCAAAGTTTCTATTTGAGCTTATTTTTATTTTAGATTTATGTTCCATATTCAAGATATTATATTAAATTATATTAATATAGTCGTTATAAAATTTATCGAAAGTGTTAGTTTTAATTGATGTTCTAATTTTTTCCATTAATTCCTGATAAAAAAATATATTATTTAGTGTTAAAATCATTGATGCTAAAATTTCATTTGTTTTTATCAAGTGATTAACGTAGCTTTTTGAATACTTGTTAAGATTTCTAACAGTATGGTTATTATTTATTGGAGAATCATCATTTTGATATTTAGCATTTCTTAAATTTAATCTACCCTCCCAAGTAAAAGCCAGGCCAGTTCTTCCAGATCTAGTAGGCAAAACACAGTCAAACATGTCTATACCTCTTTTGACGGCACCTAGTATGTCGGATGGTGTCCCTACTCCCATAAGATATCTTGGTTTATTTTTTGGCATTGATGAAACAACATCACCCAGAACTTGAAACATCTGATTTTGCGTTTCTCCAACTGCTAGACCGCCGATTGCATAGCCATCAAAATTCATATTTATTAAACCTTCTAAACTTTCAAGTCTTAGATCCTTATATATACCTCCTTGAATGATTCCAAATAAAGCTTTATTTGGATTGTCTCCAAATGCGTTTTTAGATCTTTCGGCCCAATTTAGAGAGAGTTTTAAAGACTCACTAATTTTTTTTTTATCGTTAGATAATTTTGGACATTCGTCTAAAACCATTAAAATATCTGAATCTAAATCCTTTTGAATATTTATACTGTCTTCAGGTGATAAAACAAATCTTTTTCCATCTAAGTGAGAATTAAAAATAGCACCTTTGTCTTTATCAATTTGCACTAATTTTGACAGAGACATAATTTGAAAACCACCAGAATCTGTTAAAATTGGTAAATCACAATTCATATATTTGTGTAATCCACCAGCGTTTTTTATTCTTATATTCCCGGGCCTAATCATCAAGTGGTATGTATTGCACAAAATTATTTGTGCTCCCGTAGAAATAACATCATCAATAAATATTGATTTAACTGTTGCTTGAGTGCCGACTGGCATAAAAGCTGGAGTTTCAATATCGCCTCTTGGTGTATGTATAAGACCTGACCGTGATAAATTATTTTCATTCAAAAGATTGAACGAAAATTTTTCTGCAAACATAAAAAAAATTATATTATTTTATAGATAAAGTTATGATTTTATCTGGGTTTTTAACTTCCCCGTTTGAGCCCTCACCTCTTTTAATTAAATCAACAAATTCCATTCCTTTAATAACTTTACCAAAGACTGTGTATTGTCGATCTAAAAATGGAGATGCTTTAAAACAAATAAAAAATTGGCTGTTAGCACTATTTGGATCAGCAGAACGAGCCATTGATAAAGTTCCTCTTTCATGGGGCAAATTGCTAAATTCTTCTTTTAAGTCAGGATATTCAGATCCTCCAGTACCAGCGCGTCCAAGATTAAAATTGGGTGAATTACTGTTTCCAAATTCTACGTCACCAGTTTGGGCCATGAAACCATCTATAACTCTATGAAAAACTACTCCATCATATTTTTTTTCTTCAGATAACTTTTTGAATCTTTTTACATGATTAGGCGCAACATCACTAAACAATTCAATTAAAACATCTCCGTCTTTTAATTTTAAAATCATAATATTTTCCTCTGCTTTAGAATGGTTAATAATTAATGTAAAAAAAAAAATAATAAGTATTTTTTTAATCATATTTCTTTTTTACAGCTGTTTCAGTGGTTTTAGTAACAAAATTATTAATTTTTCCATTTAATTTGGCTATTTCTTTTACGAATTTTGATGAAATAACTTGATTATCAGGGTCTGACATTAAAAAAACTGTCTCTATTTTACTATTTAATTTTCTATTCATTCCCGCAAGTTGAAACTCATACTCAAAATCTGACACGGCTCTTAGACCTCTAAATATTATTGTTGCTTTGTGTTTTGAACAAAAAGTTGTGGTTAGAGTGTTAAATGAAAGTACTTTAATATCTTTAGATTTAAATTTTAAATCTTTAAATAATGCATTTTTAATTATTGAAACTCTTTCTTCATCTGAAAACAAGCATTCTTTCGAATGGTCATTTGCAACACCGATAATTAGTTTATTTACTATTTTAAAGGATCTCTTAACAACATCAATGTGCCCATAAGTAATCGGATCAAAAGTTCCTGGGTAAATTCCAATTTTCTCCATAAAAATTTTAAATAAAGTTTTCTTCTATTTTAACAGCTGATACTACCTTTTCGTCTCCTGAGAGATTAAATATTTTCACTCCTTGAGCATCTCTGCGCGTAATTCTTATGCCTTTAACTTCACATCTAATCATTTTACCTTTGTCTGTAGATAGTATTACTTGGTCTCCTTCGTTAACGGGAAATGATGCTGCGACAGTCCCATTTCTTGATGTTGTGTCTATTCCTATAATTCCCTTACCTCCTCTATTTGTTACTCTGTAATCATAAAAAGAAGTTCTTTTACCAAAACCATTCACGGTAATTGAAAGTATATATTTTTGTTTTGCAATTATTTCAGATTTCTTATCTTTGTCACCATGACCGTTTTTAAGAATTTTTTTTGCAATTTTTGGATTTATATCAACAGAATCAAGAACAGATAGAGATATAACCTTATCGTCATTTCCTAATTCTATTCCTTTTATACCTTTTGAAGATCTTCCTTTAAATATTCTTAGTTTTTTTGACATGAATCTTATACATTTACCTAAACGAGTACTTAAAATAATATCTTGATTCTCTTTACAAATTTTAACTCCAATTATTTTATCATCATCATCGAGCTTCATGGCTATTTTACCTGTTGATTGAATATTCAAGAAATCTTCAAGACTATTTTTTCTTACCTTACCTTTGCTTGTAGCAAAAACAACAAAAAGCTTTTTCCATTCGGTTTCATTTTCAGGTAAAGGCATAATTGAACTTATTGAATGATGATCTTTTAAAGGAAGCAGATTAAACAAAGTTTTACCTTTTGAGCTTGCAGTACCTTGAGGTATTTTCCAAGCTTTTAATTTATAAACTAAACCTTGTGTAGAAAAAAATAAAATTGGAGAGTGTGAGCTTGTTGTAAGATTTTGAACAACATAATCTTCATCTCGTGTTTTGATACCAGCTTTGCCTTTTCCTCCTCTTTTTTGAGTCTTAACAGATGATAAGGATCCTCTTTTAATATAACCTTTTTGAGTAATCGTAATAACCACAGCTTCTTTTTGTATTGTCTCTTCAACATTATAGTTCAAAACAGCATCTATAATCTTAGTACGTCTTTTTTCAGAAAATTTTTCTTTAATTTTATTTAATTCATTAATTATTATTTTAAACAATTCTTTTTTAGATTTTAAAATTTTCTCATAATAGGAAATTTGATCAGCAAGTTTTTTAATTTCAGTTTCAATTTCATTAATTCCAAATGCTGTTAATTTTTGCAATCTTAAATCAAGTATTGCCAAGACTTGTTTTTCTGAAAGCTGATAATTAGTTTTATTTTTTTCTGACTTAATCAGATTCAATAGTTTTTTTGTTTTATTAATTTTCCATTTTTTATTTAGTAAAGTTTTTTTCGCAACCTCAACTGTTTCGGAATTTTTTATAATTTTTATAACACTATCAATATTTTCTACAGATACAGAAATACCTAAAAGTATATGTGCTTTATCAAGTGCTTTTTCTAAATCAAATTTAATTTTTTTGGTTAAAGTTTTTTCTCTAAAATTAACAAATTCAGAAATAAATTCTTTTAAATTTAATATTTTAGGTTTGCCATTTACTATGGCCAGAGTATTAAAACCAAAAGAACTCTCTATTGAGGTTAATTTATATAGTTGTCTTTTAACAGTTTCAGGTTCAACATTTCTTCTTAAATCTATTACTACTCTTATCCCTTTGCTGTTAGATTCATCTCTTATATCACTTATACCTTCAATTTTTTTATCTCTTGCAAGTTCAGCTACTCTTTCATTTAAGACAGATTTATTTATTTGATATGGTATTGATTTAATAATTAAACGTTCTTTACCATTTTTTAATTGCTCAACATCAATATCACCTCTTATTTTAATTGACCCACGCCCTTTGTTATATCCTTGTTTTAAATTATCTTTTCCAATAATTATGCCTCCTGTTGGAAAATCCGGGCCGGGGATTTTTTTCATTAACTGTGAAATTGTAATATCTCTGTTGTTTATAAAATCAATAGTTCCATCTATAATTTCTCCTAAATTATGAGGGGGAATACTTGTTGCCATACCTACAGCTATACCCCCTGCTCCAT
>CACITE010000002.1 GCA_902589505.1 uncultured Pelagibacteraceae bacterium | reverse complement strand
AAATCATTTGGAATGTACTTAGAAAAAAATTGGTATTCACTTGAATTAAAGAAAAAGCCTGAAGAAAATTTATTTCATATTATGAATTTAGATATAAACTTATTACATTACTATTTACTGGAACCAGTTTTAGGCATAGGTGACGCAAGGTATGATAATAGAATTGATTTTATTGCAGGTTATCATGGACTAGAATCAATTGAAAAAAAAGTAAATTTAGGTGAAGCTAGTGTAGGTTTTTCTTTATTTGCAACTCGAATGGATGATGTTATAAGCTTTGCTGATAAAAAATTAAATATGCCACCAAAATCCACTTGGTTTGATCCAAAACCGCTAGATGGTTTGGTAGCATACGATTTTGAATAATTATGACATTAACTAAACCTACAAACAAACCTTTGAATCCAAACTTCTCCAGCGGGCCTTGCGCAAAAAGACCTGATTGGAATATTAGCTTATTAAAAAATTCTCCTGTTGGTAGATCGCATAGATCAAAGGAATGTAAAAATAAACTTAAACAAGCAATAGATAAATCAAAGCAAGTTTTAAAGTTACCAAGTTCTTATTCTTTAGCCATAATGGCTGGATCTAATACTGGAGCCTTAGAATCTGCTTTATGGTCACTCTTAGGATGTAGAGGTGTAGATGTTTTGGCTTGGGAAAATTTTGGAAAAGATTGGGTAATAGACATATTAGACCAATTAAAAATTAAAAACGTTAATGCTCATCAGGCTGATTACGGAAAGATTCCTGATCTAAGTAAAGCAAATTTTAAAAACGATGTTGTTTTTACATGGAACGGCACGACTTCAGGCGTTCGCGTTCCTGATGCCAATTGGATTCCAGATGATAGAGAAGGTTTGACAATTTGTGATGCTACTTCTGGCATTTTTTCCATGGATATAGACTTTAAAAAACTTGATGTGATTACTTGGTCTTGGCAAAAAGTTTTGGGTGGCGAAGCTGCTCATGGAATGTTGGCTTTATCACCACGTGCAATAGAGAGATTAGAAACATATACACCTAGTTGGCCAATTCCTAAATTATTCAGACTAGCAAATAAAAAAAAATTAGTTAAAGGCATCTTCGAAGGGTCTACTATAAACACACCCTCAATGATTTGTGTAGAAGATGTTTTAGATTCATTAAATTGGGTAGAATCTGTTGGTGGAACTACTGAACTAATAAAAATTTCAAACGAAAATCTTAAAATTGTTGAAGATTGGGTAAGTAAAAGCAATTGGATAAAGTTTATGAATGATAATAAAAAAACAAGATCTTCTACAAGTATTACCCTGTTAATAAAAGACGAATGGTTTAAAAAATTTAATGAAGATGAACAAAAAGATTTTATTAAGAAGGTGATTTCAAAACTTGATAGTGAAGGTGTGGCTAAAGATATTAATGGGTACCCCAAAGCACCTCCTAGTTTCAGACTGTGGGGAGGAGCAACAGTTCAAAATAGTGATATGAAAGCATTACTGCCATGGATTGATTGGGCCTATAACTCGGTAAAAAATAATGCCTAAAGTTTTAATTTCAGATTCAATGAGCAATATTGCTCAAAAGATATTTGAAAAAAATAAAATTTCAGTAGATGTAAAAACTGGTTTATCTGAAGAAGAAATTATAAAAATTATTTCTGAATATGACGGTTTGGTTGTTAGATCAGCCACAAAAGTAACAAAAAAAATAATTTTAGCTGCCAAAAAATTAAAAGTTATTGGAAGAGCTGGAGCAGGTGTAGATAATATTGATGTACCCGTAGCAAAAGAAAATAATATGATTGTTATGAATACACCAGGTGGAAACTCCAATGCTACAGCAGAGCATGCATTTTCTTTAATAATGTCATTACTAAGAAAAATCCCTTTTGCAAATGAGACTACACATAAAGGACAATGGGAGAAAAAAAATATTAAAGGTGTTGAGCTTTCAAAAAAAACTCTTGGAATTATAGGTTTTGGAAACGTGGGAGTTAGATTAAGTAATTTAGTTAAAGGTTTTGATATGAATATTCTAGTTTGTTCTAAATCGTTAGAATCAAGAAAAAAAGATTACCCTCATGTTAAAAATGCTAGCTTTGATGAACTTATTAGTAATAGCGATATTATAAGTTTTCATTGTAAAGCTGCAAAAGACGGAAAACCTTTAATAACAAAAGAGCATTATAAAAAAATGAAATCAACTGCTTACATAATCAATGCTGCTCGTGGCAACATTGTTGACGAAAAAGATTTGAATGATGCATTAAATGAAAATTTAATAGCTGGTGCTGCAATAGACGTGTATTCTAAAGAACCAGCAAAAGAAAATGTTTTATTTAAAAATCAGAAAGCAATATTAACCCCCCATATAGCCGCATCAACTACTGAAGCCTCAATAGTGGTTGCGGAAATGGTTGCTAGTCAAATTTCTAATTTTTTATTAAAAGGAACAAAAGTTAATACAGTATAATTTAATCTTTTAGATTCAATCCACACGCGAAATTTAATTTATAATTATATTTATTTTATGGTTTAATTCATTAGAGCTAAATCTAGACGGGTATTTATTTTTCAGCTAACATATTTTTAAATTATAAGTTTTAAGACCAATCTTTAGAGGGAGGATTAGTATTATGACGGATCTTGAAAAGCACGTTAACCAACCAGGACGTGACAAGTTAGTTAAAAAAGTCAGAGAAAAAATTAATGAATTAGGAATTACATATATTTATTACCAATTTATATCTGTAACAGGACGTGTTGTTGGTAAAGGAATTCCCGCAGACCATTGGGAAAGAACTGCAGAAAAAGGTTTTCAATTAGTTTATGGATCTACTGCCAACTTATTTGTAGACAGACACAAAAATTATATCGGTTACGGCCCTGAAGCTATGGAGCTTGTTGGTATACCTGACCCTGAAACTTTCTGTCAATTACCTTGGGATAAAAGAATTGGAAGAGTTTTTGTTACATGTTTTAGAAACAGAGAAGAAAGACAAAATCCAGGAGGACATTTAACTTCTGATTGTCGAGGAAATCTAAGAATATTTATGGAAGAATTTCAGAAAAAACATGGATTAGAATTGAGAGTTGGAACTGAACCTGAAATGATGTGGTTAACAAAAAATCCTGATGGAACACCTACTGGATCAGGTTTTTCTAAACCATACTGTTATCACATTGATCAATTTGAATCATTGAGACCTGTGTTTATGAAAGTAATTGAGTACGCTTCAGCCATGGGTTTAGATATGATCCAAGGTGATCATGAAGATGCTCCTGGCCAATTAGAATTAAACTGGACATACGATAATGTTTTAAGAAACGCTGATAGACTTTCTACTTACAGACAAATTTGTGCACAAGTTGCTAGAGAACATAATTTAATAGCTTGCTTTATGACAAAACCATTTATGGGTGTATCTGCAAGTGGTTGCCATACAAACATGTCTTTATGGAAAGGTGGAAAAGTTGTAACAAACAAATTGGGTAATAAAAAATTACCTGGAGTAGAAGAAGTGTTTGGTTATGTACAAGGAGGCACAAATACTTTTATGCCTGATACTAAAGATATGCAACTACCAGGTAAAATTGGTTTACAGTCCATCGCTGGAATAATGGAACACTTACCGGCGTTAACTGCATTAGGATCTTCAACGGTTAACTCTTACAGAAGACTTTGGGACCAAGGTTTTTGGGCTCCAGTTTATGCTGATTGGGGATATCAAAACAGAACTTGTGGTCTAAGAGTATCAGCTCCTGGAAGATTTGAGTATAGGTCGGTTGACTCTATGCATAATCCATATCTTTTAGGTGCAGCTATATTAAAAGCGTGTGACCATGGTATTTCAAAAAAACTAGTACCATCTAAGCCTGAATCTAGAAGCATGTATGAAGCTAAAAAAGAAGGTAAAGATGTTAAAAAACTTCCATTAAGTCTAGGAGAAGCTTTAGATAGATTGGCTGAAGATGAAGTTATTAAATCAGCTATGCCAGATGAAATGTATAAAGTTTTTCATTGGTATAAGAATGACGAATGGGAAAAATTCTTAGGTGCCACAACTCAGTGGGATCTTGATACCTACTTGGATTGTTTACCATAGTCTTTAAAAGGAAAAAATTTAAATGTGTGGAATTGCAGGACTAATTCATAGAGGAAAATCCTCAAATGTGGGTAGAGAACTTCAAGATATGCTCCAAGCTTTAAAGCATAGAGGTCCGGACTCTACAGGGTACGCATTATATGGTGAAGGCAATAACCAAGGAGATTACATAATGCGTTTCAAGGTTGGAGAAAACGTTGCTGAGGGAAGCTCTGCGATCAATGAAGATAAATCAGTTTATGACGAAAGAAGAAAACAAGTAGATAAACACATTAGAGATCTTGGAGGAAGTATAGTTAACGATCAACAATTAACACCGTACTCATTTAGATATTGTATTAAATATAACAAAGACTTGATGGAATTTTCAAAAGTAATTGAAGGCGTTGAAATGGTTGAAATATTATCTATTGGAAAATCTTTAGAACTTATAAAAGATCTAGGCGATGCGAAAGTTGTGTCAAAAAGATATGGACTTGATAAAGTTAAAGGAACACATGGTATAGGACATGCTAGGATGGCGACCGAGTCTGGTGTGGACATACGTTCAGCTCACCCTTTTTGGGGATATCCTTTCAGCGATGTATCTGTAGTTCATAATGGACAATTAACAAATTATTGGAACAATAGAAGAGCACTAGAAAATAAAGGCATGCGATTTATGTCAGAATGTGATTCCGAATTGATTGCTGTTTTTCTTGCAGAAAAAATGAGAAATGGCGCTACGCTAGAAGAAGGAATGAAAGAATCTCTATCAGGCCTTGATGGAGTTTTTACTTACTTTGTTGCGACAAAAGATTCATTAGGTATGGCTAAAGATACAATGGCCGCAAAACCTTTAGTGTTATATGAATCAGATGATTTAGTTGCTATGGGTTCAGAAGAAATTGCAATTAGATCTATATTACCGCAAGAAATAGATACCTATGATCCATTTGATGGAGAGGTAAAAGTATGGCAAATATAAAAAATTCTACAAAAAAAACAAAAGCCCAATCAATGGGTATGCATACAGAAGCTTTAACTGGAAAAACTCAGCAGAAATTTTTTAATCCTGACGAAGCTGAAAATTTTTTTTATTGGGGAACCCATGACGTAGATTTTAACAAAAGAACAGAAATTGACGTTAAAGATATGGACTGTAATGAAGCAAATAAAAAAATAGATTCTTTAATGAGCGAAGGTTATGGGACAATTGTAATTAAAAACCCACAAGGAAAACATAGTTTAGGTGTTGGAATATTAAATAAACTTAATTTGATTTTTGAAGGAAGTTTAGGTTACTTTGGAATTGGTTCAATAGATGGACCTATAGTTAGAGTTAATGGTCGTGTTGGATGGTCATGCGCTGAAAACATGATGGCAGGTAAGGTTGTGATAGAAAAAAATGCCGGATCATGCTTCGGTGCTGCTATTAGAGGTGGAGATTTAATTTGTAAAGGTAGCGTAGGCGCGAGAACAGGTATTGACCAAAAAGGAGGATCAATAATTGTTGGTGGAGATGCTGGTGCATTTACAGGTTTTATGATGCAAAGAGGCAGGATTGTTATCTTAGGCAATGTCGGTATCAACCTTGGAGACTCAATGTACGACGGAACAATATATGTGGGTGGAAAAATTGGTTCTTTTGGAAGCGACGCAGTAAAAGCTCCTATGACAAAAAATGATATGGACTGGTTAAAAAGAAAACTAAAAGTAGCAGAAATTGGCAGTGATTTTGACGTATCAAAAATGACAAAAGTTGTAGCTGGTAAAAAACTTTGGAACTATGACGCTTTAGAGCCAACAGAGAAAAAAGGGGCTATATAATGACAAAGAAAAAAAAAGTTAATGGCAAAACAAATGGGAAAAGCCAGTTTGCAAAAAGAAATAAAAGTTTATTAGGTTATAATTCAATTTTTACACCTGAAGTTATTGACGACATACATATTAAAGCTCAATTAGGAAGATACAGAATGCGTGGAATGGCTTTAATGAAAAAAATTCCAACATTCGACGATTTGGTATTTTTACCAGGAACACTAACAAGATTCGTAATTGAAGGTTACAGAGAAAAATGTGAAACAAAAACTATAATAGGACCAAGATGTGAGAATCCTATTGAATTAGATATTCCTGTTTATATTACTGGTATGAGTTTCGGCGCTCTTTCTTATGAAGCAAAAACAGCGCTTGCAAGAGGAGCTACTATGGCAGGATCGGCAACTTGTTCTGGTGAAGGTGGAATGATACCCGATGAAAGAAGATATTCAGAAAAATGGTTTTATCAGTGTATTCAATCAAGATATGGATTTAATCCTCATCACGCACAGTTAGCTGATGGGATAGAAGTGTTTATTGGGCAAGGTCAAAAAGTTGGTATGGGTGGACATTTAATGGGTCAAAAAGTTACTGACCAAGTTGCAGAAATGAGATCTTTGCCGGCTGGTATCGATCAAAGATCACCTGCTCGACATCCCGACTGGTTAGGTCCTGATGATTTAGCTTTGAAAGTTCAAGAACTAAGAGAATTAACTAAAAATAAAGTACCAATACAATTAAAACTTGGAGCAGCAAAAGTTTATGATGATGTACGTATGGCCGCTAAGTGTGATCCAGATTCTATCTATTTAGATGGAATGGAAGGATCAACTGGTGCAGGACCACATATCGCTGCAGCTAATACTGGAATACCCGGAATAGCAGCAATTAGAGAAGCTAGAAGAGCTCTTGATGATGTAGGTAAGACAGGAAAAGTAACTCTTATTTATGCCGGTGGTGTTAGAGATGGCGCTGATATGGCAAAAGCTCTTGCATTAGGTGCAGATGCAATTGCAATAGGCACAGGTGCCATGATCGCTCTGAACTGTAATAAAGAAATTCCTGAATCTAATTTTGAAAAAGAAATGGGAGTTCCTGCAGGTCATTGTTATCACTGTCATACAGGTCGCTGCCCTGTTGGTGTTGCAACTCAAGATCCAAAACTAAGAAAAAGATTAAATCCTGATGATGCTGCGCTAAGAGTTTATAATTATTTACATACGATGACTTTGGAAGCTCAATTGCTAGCAAGAGCATGTGGAAAAACAAATATACATTCATTAGAGCCTGAAGATATGGCTGCTTTAACTATGGAAGCTTCTGCGTTAGCGAAAGTTCCATTATCAGGAACAAATCATACGGTAGGAGTTGACGACTTCCATAAAATTTAAAGGAATAGATATGGCAAAAAAAAAGAATAATAAAAAACAAACTAAAGGCCAACTCGGTAAAAAAAAAGAAACGGCTAGAGAAAAAATGATTGGCCAAACTATTGGATATCGATATGACGTTAACTTATTGCCTGATTATAAAAAACTTACTCCTTTTTTAAAAAAATACATTGAACATATGGGTTGGGATGATCTTAATTGGTTAGAAGATGTACATATGGGATATGAAGAAAATAGACCAGCTGTATTTGATAGAAACGCTAATGGCTGGGTAACTATACCTAAAAAAATTAAACTTCCTGACAATCAACAAGATAGAGATATGATCGCGCGAGAGCTGTTAGTTAAGTTTCAAATGTCTCCAAATCATCCTCTTGTAGATTTAAAAAAAGCTTACAGAAAATTCTAATAATAGTACAATCTCAGGTTGAGATATAATTTAAAATCGTTGGTAATTAACGAATCTAGATACTTGTAGTACATGTCGCACCTAATAGACTATTTAGCAATTTTATTAACGGAGGGAAAAATATGACTGATGGATTAGATGCTCTAATGACCATCTTTACAGAATTTTACTACTGGATCACGGTAGTACTCATGTTCTTAATTCACGTGGGATTCTGTATGTATGAAGTTGGAGCTTCACGTTACAAACACCATCAACACACTCTAATGAAAAACACAATGCTGATACCATTGGTAACAGTAACTTGGTTTTTCTTTGGTTGGTGGATTTATTGGGCATTTCCAACAGGACCAGGACTAGCGCCTTCAATTATGAACGAAAGCGCTGCATTAATTACAGACGAGAGTTTGTTTAGTGCTACATGGTACGTACCTACAAGCAACTTAATGGCGGTTAACTTAGGTGACCACATTAGTGGTGTATTTTGGGCAGCGTTCCTTTTATTTTCTTGGACTGCCGCATCAATCGTTTCTGGCGCAATCATTGAAAGAATTACAACTTTTGCATTTGGTATTTTAGCCATTGCAATTGGTTCTGTATTTTGGACAATCGATGCTGCTTGGGGATGGCACTTTGATGGTTGGATGCTTAAATTACTAGGTTATCACGACGCATACGCATCGGGAGTAATTCATGCCATAGCTGGAGGATTCGCTTTAGGAGTTCTTGCAGTTTTGGGACCACGAATAGGAAAATTTTCGTCTAGTGGGGAACCGAGAAACATTGGACCAAGAAACCCATGGTTCGTAACTATAGGGTTGTTCTTGATTTATACAGGTTTCTGGGGATTCTACGCAGCATGTAATATACCTATATTCGATCTTGGACCTGAATATGGAATGGAAGGAGTAACTTTTTATACTGCAACAAGTATTTATGTAACACCAACTACGCTTAGTGGTATTACAATGAACTTCTTGTTATCTTTATCTGGAGGATTATTGGCCGGATACTGGGTATCTAAAGGAGATCCTTTCTGGACTTACTCTGGTGGACTAGCGGGAATTATCACTGCATCTGCAGGAAATGATTTATATCATCCACTGCAAGCTATGATGATTGCAGCTGTTGGTACATATATTGCTTATAAAATGCATTATTGGGTTGAACGTAGATTCAAAATTGATGATGCTGTAGGAGCTGTTGCTGTACACGGTTACGCTGGTGTTGTCGGACTTATTATTTGTGGTTTCGTTTTATGGGGATATCCTTCTTCTGGATACAGTGTAGGATCAATGTGGGTTGGTACAGATTATGCACCAATCAATCCTCTTGGAATGTTTATCGGAGCTATAATAATGTTCGGTGTTCTTGGTTTCTTGCCAGGTTGGATCTTAGCTAAAATACTTCATGGAGCAGGTAAATTACGTATACCTAGAGAAGTTGAGATAGCAGGACTTGACTACAATATAATGGAATCGGCTAGAAAAGACGAAAGAACAGTCGGTTAAACAGATATATAGGAGAGGAATAAATTATGGCACAAGTAACAGATTGGATAAAACATCTAACAACAGATGTTGATGCAGCAACTGAAGGAGTTCAAGTCGCTGACATTTATCCTGCGGTTGGCCAGGAATGGATGTGGTTAACAGTTGCAGTAGTTTTTTGGCTTTGGTGGCATGTTGGTACCGCTACTGGAGAAGCTGAAGAGCAGCAAAAGTTAGCTAGAAAAAGACCTGGTGCAAACGACTATAAAAAGAATATTACTGAGTGGTAATATAAAATACTAAAAAATTTGGGCGCTAACTTGCTTAGCGCCCTTTTTTTTACTAAATTTCTAAAATTATGGAAGAAAACGATAATAATAAAAATAAAATTCCATCTAAAATGGCTAGGCTTGCTTGGCCAAAAGCTAAATATGGTCTTTATATAGCTATATTTATTATTATCATAGTTTTAATAATACTTTACAAAGATTTAATATTATAAATAATTATATTTATGGCAAAAGATTTATCAAAAATAGCTAAGCAAAAAAAAATTAAATACTTTTTAATTAGTTTTGTCGATTTGTTTGGCGTCCTAAGATCAAAACTAGTTCCAGCTCAAGCTATAAAAGAGATGCAAAAAAACGGCGCTGGTTTTGCCGGATTTGCAACATGGCTAGAAATGACTCCAGCGGATCCGGACATGTTTGCAATTCCAGATCCTGATAGTTTAATTCAGCTCCCATGGAAAAAAGAAGTTGGTTGGTTAGCTTCTGATTTATGGATGAATGGCAAGCCTGTAGACGCTTCACCTAGAGTGATGTTAAAAAAACTAATAAAGAAATTATCAAATAATAACATGCTTTTAAAATCTGGCGTGGAATGCGAATTTTTTTTAATTAATTCTGAAGGAACAAAAATAGCCGATTCAAGAGACAAACAATCTAAGCCTTGTTATGACCAATCTGCTTTGATGAGACAGTACGATTTAATTAAAGAAATTTGTGATTCCATGATTGCTTTAGGTTGGGGTCCTTATCAAAATGACCATGAAGATGCCAATGGACAATTTGAAATGAATTGGAATTATAGTGATAGTCTGAACACAGCTGACAGACATGTTTTTTTTAAATTTATGGTTAAATCAATTGCTGAAAAGCATGGTTTAAGAGCTACCTTTATGCCTAAACCTTTTGAAAATTTGACCGGAAATGGTTGTCACGCTCATGTATCTTTATGGAATGGAAATAAAAATTTATTTTTAGATAAAGGAGATAAACTAGGACTTTCAAGATTAGCATATAATTTTTTGGGGGGAATTTTACATTCTGCTGAAGGGTTAAGTTCTTTTTTTAACCCATCTATTAACAGTTATAGAAGAATAGATGCCCCAGCCCCAACATCTGGAGCATCATGGTCACCAAGCAAAATATCTTATACAGGAAATAATAGAACCCATATGATTAGAGTTCCAGATCCTGGCCGTTTTGAATTAAGATTAATGGATGGATCTGCCAATCCATATTTACTTCAAGCCGGGATAATAGCCGCAGGAATTGATGGAATGGAAAAAAAACGAGACCCTGGTCAACCTCTGTTTATAAATATGTATACGGATGGTAATAATTACCCAAATTTAAAAAAACTACCTAGTGATTTGGAAGAAGCTTTAGAGCATTTAAGCAATAATGAAATTTTACTATCGGCTTTTGGAGAAAAAAATATAACAAGTTATTTAAAACTCAAACAAGAAGAACTGAAAGATTTCAATTCAAAAGAAACTTTTTCAAAAAAAGATTTGATAACAGAATGGGAAAAAACAAATACCTTAGATTGTTAACCAACAAGGCCAAGGTGGGTATATTTAACATTTAAGTAATCTTTTATTCCTATAGAGCCACCTTCCCTACCATATCCACTTTGTTTTATGCCTCCAAATGGAGTTTCTGCATTTGAAATGAATGGCGTGTTAATCGCGACCATTCCTGTTTCTAAGGCTTCTGATGTTTTGTTTGCTAATTCAATTGAACTAGTACACACATAACCTGCTAAACCAGCCACTTGATTATTTGCTTTCTTAATCACTTCGTCAAAATTTTTAAAAGCTAACAATGGCGTTAAAGGTCCGAATGGTTCTTCGGTCATAATTTTGAAATCATCTTTTACGTTATCAAAAACTGTTGGCTCATAAAAATAACCTTTATTAAATCCTGATGGTCTTTTTCCGCCACATAATATTTTAGCACCTTCTTTTTTAGTCGCTTCAACAAGTTTTTCTATTTCTTCTAATCTTTTTTTTGTTGTTATTGGACCGAGCTGTACATCTTTACTCATTCCATTTCCAATTTTTAACTTTATAGTTTTGTCAACAAAAAACTTTGTAAATTTTTCTTTTTTACTTTCATGTATATAAAAACGGCTAGGTGAAATACATACCTGACCATTATTTCTGTATTTAGCCGCCATAGCTATATCTACGGCTTTTTCAACATCAGCATCTGCATGAACTATGAATGGAGCATGGCCACTTAATTCCATTGTAACTCTTTGTATTTTTTCAGCTGCTTGTTTTAAAATTATCTTTCCAACTCTAGTCGATCCTGTTAGAGAAATTTTTTTTACAATATCTGAAGAAATTAATTGTGAAGCAATTGATGCTGGATCGCCAGATAATAGGTTTACAGCTCCTGGAGGGGTTCCACATTGATTAATAATATCTACAAGCTCCATAACTGTGCCTGGAGTGATAACATCTGGTTTACAAATTACTGAACAACCCGCGGCCAACGCAGTTGAAATTTTCCTTGCTGCCAAAATAAGAGGAAAGTTCCATGGAGACAAAGCCGCAACCACGCCAACAGGTTCATAATTAATTATAACTCTTGTATCTTCAAATCTACTTTGTACTGTTTGACCATAAATTCTCTTAGTTTCTTCGGCGTTCCACTCAAAAATATCAGCAGATCCTGCTACTTCAGCTAACGATTCAGCTAAGGGTTTGCCAGTTTCTAACGTCATCCATTTAGCTAACTCATTACTTCTTTTTCTCATTAAATCTGCAATTTTTCTGATAACTACTGCTCTATTCCATGGTGAAAATTTTTTCCAAATTAAAAAACCTTTTTCAGCAGATTTAAGTGCTTTATCAACATCTTTTGAAGATGCTTTTGGAGCTTTTCCAATTACCTCTTCTGTGGCAGGATTGATAACATCATAGGTTTCTTTTCCTTCTGACTGCTGCCATTTTCCATCTATAAATTGACCAAATTTACTGTACATGCTCTATACTAATAAGTTAAAAAACTAAATTATTCAATTATAAAATTTAAGTACTTAAAACAATTTTAACAATATCACTCCTAAAAAAATTAATAATATAGAAATTATTTTTTCTAGAGTTAATCTTTCTTTTAAAAATAAACTTCCAATCAATAAAGCAAAAATAATACTTGTTTCTCTTAAAGCTCCGACAAGTGGTATTGGTGCTTGAGTAAAGCTCCAAACAATTAATCCATATACTATATAAGAGATTGTTCCTCCTATCCAAAATATAAATTTTGCTTCCTTCATAACGCGACTAAAAACATTTGAATAATTCATAGATTTTAAAACGAAGGGAAATATCATTGCGTTTAAAACAAATGACCAACCTAAAAAACTTAACGGAGACAAGCTTATTCTAGCTCCATAGCCGTCTGATAAAGAATATAAGCCTATGAAAAATCCTGTCATTAAAGAATAAACAACTTCTTTATTATTTTTTAATGATTTTTTGTTGAAAACTCCAAGAATAATTATTCCAAAACAAATTAAAAAAATAGATAATGCTTGAATTTTTGAAATTAAAAGTCCTAAAAATATAATTGAAATTAATGTAGCAACTATAGGCCCGCTTCCTCTTGCAATTGGATAGACTCTGGTCAAATTCCCAATTTTATAAGCTGAAATTAAATAGTATTGATAACCTTGATGAATAATTGCACTTAATATTATATAAGGTACACTTTCCAAAGTTGGAAGAGGCAAAAATAACATTACCAATATTGCAATTGGGACATGACCGAAAACTATTGCTGAAACAGAAATAACTTTATCTTCATAATTTTTTACCATTCCGTTCCAAATAGCATGAAGAAGTGCTGCAAATATCACTGTGATAAAAACTGTTGATGACATTAATAAGTTAATCTCCAATCAAATGATGAGATAATATCCTGGTGTGTTTTTCTATCCTGTGCTCAAATAAATATAGCCCCTGCCACGTTCCTAGCATTAATTTATTATTTTTTATGCTTAGTGTAAGCTGATTATTTGTTAGAGCAGATTTAATATGCGCGGGCATATCATCTTTGCCTTCCGTCGTATGTTTGTAGAGTTTATTGTCCATAGGAACCAATTTATCGAAGAAAATTTTTAAATCGTCCAATACATCTGGGTCTGCGTTTTCTTGTATAACTAATGAAGCGCTCGTGTGTAAAATATTTATATTTAATATTCCATTTTTAATTTCTTGCTTGCTTAACCAGTTGACAGTTTTTGAGGTAAAATCGTAAAATCCTTGACCTTTAGTGTTTATTTTAATTTCATGAAATATTTGTTGCATTATTTAACATCGATATCATTCATTAAATTAACAACAACAACACCAATAACTATAAGAGCAATTCCTATCATAGTTGGTATATTTGGCACTTGATTATATTTAAATACTGCAATAATTGTTATGGCCACAATTCCTAATCCTGCCCAGCTGGCGTAAACTATTCCTACTGGAATAAACTTCATTGAATGTGACATTAAGAAAAGACAAATACACAAAGCCACTATTACCACTAGCGAAGGATAAAATCTGGTAAAGCCATTAGTATCCTTTAAAAAGCTTGTGCTTATCACTTCAAAGGCTATTGCCAAAATCAAAAATATATAAGCGTAGGTTAGATTCATTATTTCGATTTTTAACATATATATAAAGAGTACAATGCCCAATCCCTCTTTTGAGTCCTAGTAAGTGATGTGGAAAAGTTTAAAAACCCTTATTTTTCTGGTTTTTTTGCATCAAAATAGAGTAGATATCTATATATAGTATGATACTAAGACCCATACGCTATCGATGGTTGATTCGGTAGCACTTGTTTAAACAAGTAACTTTAGGGAGGTGTTAAGTATGAAAATGCTTGCAGGATTCTCAGGAACAGTAAGAAGCCTAACACATGTAGTTATATCACTACTTGGTTTAGGTATCGTTGTTTCGCTTTTGGGTGGAAATGTTCCATTCGTAAGTGGAATAGCTGATAATATAGTTGGACTAGTGCAGTCACTAGGTGATGCAGGAATAGTCGGCTTAATAGCAGCTATTATAATTTTAGGTTTTTACAAATAGATTTTATCTCGTTAGTTTTCCCTCTTAATAGTTAACTAACGTTTAAAAACCTGACTATCCTAGCCCTCGATTTTGGGCTAGGATAGGAAGTTTAAATAAGTAAATTGAAGGAGTATTTTATGAATGCATGGATTACAAAAATAAGAAATTATTTAAGACAATTTATTGAATTGGGTGTTCTTTTATTAGGAGTTTCAGTTCTAGCTGAAATACTATTTGGTCCAGATGTAGCTTTTTTAGGCTCACAAGTTACAAAAAATTTAATTGCATTATTGAACAGCCTTGGAGAGTCGGGAATAGCTGCATTAATAATAGTGTTTGCTGTAATATTTACTTATAGAAAATTGTTAAAATAAAAACAATTATAGCCACATAAATCAAGTTCTTCGAGAGATTTACAACCAAAAGTAAATCGATTAAGCTTAGTCAATGGATATAAACCTTTTATCAGGGGCATTGGGTGCAGAGATCAGCGGTATTGATCTAAAAGACACATCTGAAAAAAATTTTAAAATTATAAATAAATTACTTTTGGAACATAAGGTTATTTTTTTTAGAAACCAAAATATTACTCCAAAAGAACAGTTGGCATTAGCGAAACATTTTGGACCACTTGAAAAACATGTGTATGTAAAAGGCCGCGACGATTATCCAGAAATAGTTAGAATTGTCAAAAAACCTCATGAAAAAAATCAATGGGGAGAGAATTGGCACAGTGACGTAAGTTATAATGTTAAACCTACAAAAGCTGTTATATTAAGATCTGTTAAAATACCTCCGGTTGGTGGTGATACAATGTTTGCAAATATGGAACTTGCTTGGGAGACATTAGATAAAAATATAAAGGAAAAAATTAAAGATAAAAAAGCTGTTCACAGTTCCTTGGGTGGAGCTTTTTTTACTGATGAATATGAGGCAATGGAAAGTAATGGAAATAAAAAAGAATACAGCAATGAACATCCTATAGTTCGTACTCATCCTGAAACTGGAAAAAAAATATTATTTGTTAATTGGACTTATACAAAAAAAATAATTGGTTTAGAAAAAAATGAAAGTGATGAAATTTTAGAGAAAATATTTGAACACCAAGCAAGATTAGATTTAACTTGCCGTTTTAGATGGACAGAAAATGCTGTAGCAATTTGGGATAATAGAAGTGTTCAGCATTATGCTATATCAGATTTTTTTCCAGGCAGAGGTCTAGGTTACGAAAGAATAATGGACAGAATTGCTATTGAAGGCGACCAACCTCAATAATCTATTAAATGAATATAATTGATAAAATTATATCTTCCTATTTAAATAATAAAATTCTTTATATTGGTGAAAAAGTTACAATGACTGAACATATGATACAGACTGCCATGCTTGCAGAAAAAGCAAATTGTTCCAGCAATCTTGTTTGTTCAAGTTTGCTTCATGATTATGGACATTTTATATTGGAAAACCCAGATAATCTAGTTAAAGAAAAAAAAAATGGAAGACATGAAGATTTTGGTTATGAATTCTTAAAACAATATTTTGTAAAAGAAGTTGTTGGGCCAGTAAAATATCATGTAAAAGCAAAAAAATATTTAGCCAGAAATAAAAAATATTACGATACCCTTTCTGAGGCATCAAAAATAAGTTTAAAGCTACAAGGAGGAATTATGACCAATAATGAGGCAAAAGAATTTGAAAATAACGAATTTTTTGAAAGCTCAATAAAGTTAAGAAAATTTGACGAAAATGCAAAAAAAGCTGGTCTAAAAATCAAATCTATAAATGACTATAAAAATCTTTTAATCTCCAAACTAATATGAAGTTTGATTATATAATTATTGGTGCAGGATCTGCTGGTTGCGTTCTCGCAAATAGATTAACTGAAAACTCAATTAATAAAGTTGCTGTCTTTGAAGCGGGAAATCAAAGCGATATTTGGAAGGTAAAGATGCCATTGGCTTTATTGTACACAATGCATGATCCTAAATATAATTGGAAATATTATTCTGAACCAGAGCCTTATTTAAATAATAGAAAATTATTTTGTCCAAGAGGAAAAATGATTGGTGGTTGTTCAGCTCATAACGGAATGGTGTTTGTAAGAGGTAATAGAAATGATTATGAAAGATGGGAGAGTTTTGGATTAAAATCATGGTCGTATGATAATATCCTTCCCTATTTTAAAAAAATTGAAAATTGGTCAGGTGGGGAAAATCAATATAGAGGATCTTTTGGATTATTGCCCGTTAACCAATCAAGAAATAGCAATCCTTTGTTTAGTGCTTTTTTAAATGCTTCTTCTGAAGCTGGGCATAAAATTAATCCAGATATGAATGGAGAATCTCAAGAAGGATTTGGAATGTTTGATACTACAATTCATAATGGTGAAAGAGCAAGTGTAGCAAAATATTATTTAAATCCTGCAAAAAGTAGAAAAAATCTAAATATTTTTTCTAATTCGTTTGTGGAAAAAATTATTTTTGATGGAAAAAAAGCTATTGGTATCGAAGTAAAAATTAAGAATAAAGTTGAAAAAATTTACGCAGAAAAAGAATTAATATTAAGTGGCGGTTCAATTAATTCACCACAATTACTAATGCTTTCAGGAATTGGAAATGCTAATCATTTAAAAGATAAAGGGATTAATGTTATTCATGATTTAAAAGGTGTAGGAAAAAATCTTCAGGACCATTTGGAAACGTACATTATGCAAGAATGTAAAACACCCAATACTCTCTACACGTACACAAAGTTAATTCCAAAAATGCTCGCCGGTATTCAGTGGTTTTTATCTAAATCTGGTCCTTGCTCACAATCATATTTAGAAGCTGGAGGATTTGCAAAATCTTCGCCTGATAGAAAAATACCGAATATACAATTTCATTTTTTTCCATCATTTGTGATTAATCATGGTCTGGTCAATCCTACGTCACACGGCTATCAATTACATGCTAGCCCTAATCACCCAAAAAGCAGAGGATCGATTACTCTTAATTCTTCCAACCCATACGATTATCCAAAAATTAAATTTAATTACTTAGAAGACGAAGATGATTTAAGACAAACAAGAGAATGTATTCATATTGCAAGAAAAATCCTATCACAACCTTCTTTAGCTAAACATGCGGGAAAAGAGATTGGTCCAGGATCTGACAAGCAAAGTGATGATGAGTTAAATGAATACATTAGATCTAATGCTGAAACTGCTTATCATCCGTGTGGAACATGTAAGATGGGAATGGATGAAATGGCTGTAGTTGATGAGAATTTAAAAGTTAAAGGAATTAAAAATTTAAGAGTAGTTGATGCCTCTGTAATGCCAGAAATTCCCAGCGCCAATTTAAACGCACCAACATTGATGATTGCTGAAAAAGCTTCTGATATAATATTAAATAATTAACAATGAATAAAAAAATAATTTCACCTTGTATAAGTATTTGCAGAACTGATCCTAGAACTGGTTATTGCTACGGTTGTGCAAGAACTAATGAAGAAAAAATAATTTGGAAGGAAGAAAAAACAACGATTGCTTGGAAAGATGAAAATTTAAAAATTTTAGTTCAAAGAATGTCTGGATGGCAGCTAGAAACCTTTAAAGAATCGTATCAAAATAAATTAAAAACTGGAATTTCTTTATATAAACAATATTCAACAAAAAAAATAAATAATTAAATAACAGATTAAAATAAAACTCATTTTTATATAATCACGTGTCATGAAAAATAATAATCCAAAAGGCATAATTTTAATTCTAATAGGCATGCTAGCCTTTTCAATACAAGACTCGATTATGAAGTATATTTACAGTTTTGCATCACTGTATGAAATTTATTTGATAAGAACTATAGTAAGTTTTTTAATTATTTTATTATTTTTAAAATTTACCAAAAAAACAATTGTATTTAAAACTCAGTACCCTCTTTTAACCTTTTGCCGAGTAATACTTTTCTTTTTCGGATTCAGCTCTTTTTATATTTCGCTTACCGTGCTACCTTTAGCTACCGCTACAGCTTTGTTCTTCGTCTCACCTTTTTTAATTACAATATTTGCAAAATTTTTATTAAAGGAGCAAATAGGACCTAGAAGATGGTTGGCTATTATAATTGGTTTTGTTGGAGCGTATGTAATATTAAATCCTAACTTTAATAATTTTGACTATATGAGTCTAACCCCAATTTTATGTGCGTTTTGTTATTCATTAACTATGATAATTATAAAAATAACTTCTGAAAAAGATAATGTATATACGCAAACATTTACATTTTATATTGGTGCAATAATCATCAGTTTAGTTTTTTATTTTATTTTTGGCGACGGAAAATTCAATACGGTAGATAACCCAACTTCTCAATTTATTTTTCGAGAATGGTTTATTAATTTGGAAAATTCTATAGTTTTTATTATCATAACAGGTTTCACAGCATCTGTTGCATTTATTTTAGTTTTCTCTGCGTATCGAATAGCATCTCCTGCTGTCGTGTCTCCCTTCGAGTATTCGATACTAATATGGTCCGCGCTTAGTGGATGGATTTTCTTTAATGAAATACCAGATTTAAAATCAGTAATTGGGATGATTCTGATAGTTGTTAGTGGGGTTTATATTTTTATTCGTGAAAAAGCTCAGAATCAAAATATCGTAACCGAAAAACCACTAAGGTAACTATTTTTTTAATTTTCCTGAAAAAAATAATTTTTCATAGTTAAATTTTGTAGAATTATTTTTTATAAAATCATCCATAAGCTTTATTCTATCTGCATCAAACTCAACAACTCTTCTTTTGCTAAGATCTACATACAAAGATAAAACTTCATTTGTAGCGGCAAGATATTTTTTTTCTTTATGAAACATAGAAAGTCTATAATGAATTCTTTTTTTATCATGATCAACATAAGTTACATGAGTTTCAACTTCTTCTCCTAATCTAACTTCTTGATTATAAGTTGTGTACATCTCTGCAACAAAAGTAGTTTTTTTATTATTTTTAGCAGACTCACCTCCCATATTAAAATTATCTAACATAACATCTGCTGCTATATCAAAAATGCGAACATAGTAAGCCACATTTAAATGGTTATTATAATCGGTATATTCTTTTATTACTTTTTCTGTTTTTAAAATCGAGTTCATTTAATTCTTCTTTAAGTGATAATAATAAATTAAAAATTTAAAAAAGAAACACCTTTTAATTCTTCTAACATTTTCAAGTGATTGGGTGTTACATAGTTAACATCTGGTCTTTTGGTATCTAAAGTTAAATCTGATTTTATGCTATTATCTGCAACAATTTTAATATCTTTTTTATATACTTGTTTTGCTATATTTAACAAATCATATTTTGAGATTTTTTTTGAAAAAAGATGCACTATACCATTTAATTTTTTACAAATCACCCAATCAATAAATTTAGCACATTCTAATGTGGTTACACCATTCCATTCTACTTTTGTGTATCCGTTAATTTGATTCTCTTGATTTAAAAACCATCCTAAAAGTCCTTTATCAGATTTTGATTTATGTCCTATTATAGATGTTCTAATTGTTATATGAGGCGCATGAGTCACCTCTCCCTTTAATTTACTTTTTCCATAACTATTTATTGGATTCGTCGAGTCTGTTTCCACATACTGACCTTTGTCTCCGGAAAAAACTCCATTTGTACTAATATGAATAAGTTGGCTGTTATCATTTTTAGCATCTAAAATGTCAACTAACAGCTTTGGCAATTGACTATTAATTAAATCTAGATCTTCTTTACTTGCATTAATATCATTAACACTTACACAATTAATAACCCTACATGGTCTATGTTGTTTAATTAAAGATGAAAGTTGTGTTTTTGAATAGTCAGGTATTTTAACTAATATTTTATCTAGTGCATTTATATTTGTTCTAGATCTTGAAAATAAAATAGTTTCCTTGAAATATTTTTTTTTAAAATAATAAGAAACAATATTGCCCAACATCCCTGATGCCCCTAAAATAAGTATTTTCATTTTTTAAGGCTCTATAATTTTAGGTTCAGGTAAAGGCACAATAAATCTTCCTCCATTTTTTATAAAATTAGTTTCTTTCTTCATTACTTCTTCAAAATAATTATAAGCAAAAAGTATAGCAAAATCAGGTTTGTCTTCTTTAAATTTATCTGGTGGTAATATTGGTATATGCATTCCTGGAATAAGCCTACCTTGTCTTTCATGTGACGCATCTACAACGTACTCGATGGTTTTATTGTCAAATTTGCAAAAATTAATATGAACCGTAGCTCTACCTGAAGCACCGTATCCAACAATTCTTTTTCCTTGTGATTTAAGGTTTTTTACAAGTTTAATTAAAGAATCTCGCTTTTTATATGTATCTTCTCCAAATTTAATTAAAGTGCTTAGATGATCTATTTTTCTACTCTTTTCTAAATTAAATAATTTATAAACTGATTCTTGTATATTTTCTTTCCCCTTTTTTTTATTTTGTGCATAAACTCTAATAGATCCAGCATGTATTGGTATTCTTAAAATATCAAAAATTTCCATATCAAAAAGGTTTAATAAATAAGACAATGAAGTTAAAGAGTGGTGCATCATGTGTTCATGATAAATCATGTCAAATTGGAATTGCTCTAAAAGATCTATTAAATAATGAACTTCAAAAACAAATATACCTTCTTCTTTTAATAATAATTTTATTCCTTTCATTGGCTCATGCATGTCATCAATGTGCGCAAAAACATTATTTGCACATATAAGAGAGGCGTTTCCATATTTTTTTTTTATCTCTTTAGCTGTTTTAGAATTAAAAAAATCATTTATAACTTTACATCCCTTCTTCCTTGCTAACAAAGCAATGTTTTTGGCAGGCTCGACGCCAATAGCTTTAATACCTAAATCGTTAAATGGTTTTAAAAGAACACCATCATTACTACCAAACTCGACAACTAAAGAATTTTTTTCTATAAATCTTTCTTTCATGGTTTTTGCATATTGAATGAAGTGATTTGATAAAGTTTCTGTAGTAGATGAAACGAATCTATAGTCTTTAAACAATGTTGTTGAAGAAACCGTTTCAAGAATTTGTGTTTCTTTACAACGTTCACAAAAAACGACCGTTAGCGGAAATTGTTTTTCTTTAGCCAGTTCTTCTTTTTTTATAAAGCCTCCTGCCAAAGGCATATCTCCAAATTTTAGAAACGTCTTTAGATCACTCGATTTGCAAATACGACATGAAGTTATTGTCGAATATAAAGAGTTCTTTTCTTTTTTTAGCTTTTTTGATTTCTTTTCCAAATACACACCATTTTATGATCTTTATAAAACTCTTCTACTTTATTTTCGACCAAATATCTAAATCCTTCCGCACCCAAAACCATAGCATCATGCATATTGACATCTAAAAAAAGCCCATATCTACCGGTTGATATTATATTTTTAAATTTAGCAAAATCATTTAAAATCTTATTTTTAACTTCTTCATAGCCAACCAAAAAAAGTGGGTATGCCTTTTCCATTCTAGTTACCCAAATATCCTCTATTTCTTTTGAACTAATATTAAAAAAACCCAATTCTTTTTCAACCTTATTACGCCATTGATCGCCTTCCCAACGCCATTCCTTATCAACAGAATCAAGTATTACTTCTAACATAATAAGAGTCTTGTTTTTAGGAGCACAATTCATTGAGAAATTTTTTTGTTCACTTAAACGATTAAAATAAAATTGATCATTTACTAAGTAGATCCAATGGTTTTCTGATAACCTGGGTTTGTCCAAAATTACATTTACTATTACAACGTGTTTGTAAGAAATTTTTTTTTCATTAAAATTATGATCCGTTATTTTTTTGTCAGTATAATGAACTAGATCATCAATTGGTATTGTCGAAATCAAATAATCACATTTAATATTTTTTTTTTCTGGTAAATTCAAATTAACTGACTGAACTTTATTATCTTCTGAAACTACAATATTTGAGATTTCACAATTAAAAATTGCTTCGGCTCCCCTATCTATTATTCCTTTAGCTATTTCCTGGTAAGTATTGCCAATACCATTCTTATTATACATATACCGGCGCACGTGTAGGTAAGACTCTCTATCTTTTTTGCTATGAATTTTTGTAAGCAATCCAACTATAAAACCCCATAAAGAAGCATTTGGAAGTTTTCTTCGAGCATATTCTACCGAAATATCATCAGACGATCGTCTAAACACTCGTTCAGTGTATTTTCCAAAACAAAGATCATATAAAGTTTTGCCAAAATTTGCCTCACCGAATTGTTTAAACGAATTTCTGGATTGCTTAATGAAAATAGATTTAGTTTTAGATACAAAAAAATCAAATAAAATTTTAATATTAAGTCCTATGCCAAAATTAAGTACCGCCTCTTTAATTTTCATTGGGTAGCTTATTGGTTTTTTAGTAATATATAATTTTTGCTTAATATTGATATCTACTAAATTTCCTTTGCTATGATTTTCCATTAAGTTAGTAATTTCTTTAGTCATCGCGTGATACGCGTGGGGACCAAAATCAACGGTAAAATTTTTATATTTTTTACTGCCTCCTTTTCCTCCAGCAATACCCGTTTTTTCCATTAGAACTACATGATATCCTGATTTTTGTGCCTGATAAGCCGCAGATAAACCAGCTGGACCAGCCCCTATTACGACAACTGTTTTATTGTTATCATGCATTTAATTATTTATATATTATTAAATATGAACAACAAAGTATTCGTTTCTTGTGCTGTAACTGGGTCAGGTGATACAGCAAAAAAGCATCCTGATTTACCAAAAACTCCTGAACAAATTGCAAGTGCAGCAATTGAAGCTGCAAAAGCTGGGGCAGCCATCGCTCACATCCATGTTAGAGAAAAAGACGGAACACCAAGTAGAAGATTAGAGTTATATAAAGAAGTTGTTGATAGAATTCGTTCTAGTGATACGGACGTTATTTTAAATTTAACTACGGGCATGGGAGGAGATTTAGATATTGGTCAGGGAAAAAATCCATTAGACTTTGGTCCATTAACAGATATGGCAAATGTTATGGAAAGAATTTCTAATGCAGAACAATTCTTGCCAGAAATATGTACGCTGGATTGTGGAACATTAAACTTCGGCGATGGCTCTGTAATTACAGTAAACACGCCTAACGATCTAAGAAAAGCTGCTAAAAGATTACAAGAAATAAATGTAAAACCTGAAATAGAAGCTTTTGATTTAGGAAACATGTGGTTTGGAGCTCAGTTATATAAAGAAGGATTGCTGAATGACCCTCCAATGTTTCAAATGTGTCTTGGAATACCATGGGGGGCGCCTGCCACACCTTTAGCTATGCAAGCAATGAAAGATATAATGCCAAAAGAAGGTGTCTGGTCGGGTTTTGCAATTTCAAAAAACGAAATGCCTTTTGTTGCTCAAACAGTAGTTATGGGAGGAAACCCTAGGGTAGGACTTGAAGATAATTTGTATTTATCTAAAGGAAAACTAGCCACAAATGCTCAATTAGTTGAGAAAGCAATAAGAATAGTAAATGACCTTGGTGTATCAACTATGACTCCTGCAGAAACAAGAGAAAAATTAAAATTAAAAAACTACAAATAAAAACTAATCCAATCTAACGGCATTTCCATCAACGCCAATAACTTGACCAGAAATTCTTTCAGCATCTTCTGAAATTAAAAAAGAACACATTTTCCCTATATCTTCTTCATAAATCCAGCAATTCATAGAAGCCATTGATACAAATTCCTTTTCTATTTTTCTCTTTGGTATTTTTAAAAAATTTGCTTTATCTCTTATTACTTTAACCATTCGATTTCCTTTAATGGTTCCAGGACAAATTGCATTAACACGAATTTTAAATTTTCCAAGTTCCATTGCTAAAGTTTTTGTCATGCCAACAACTGCCCATTTGCTAGCAGCATAAGGCGATCTTAATGGAAATCCCATTATTCCAGCGCCTGAAGAAATGTTTATAATTGATCCACTTTTATTTTTTTTTAACATTGGTATTGCTAATTTTGTAAAGTAAAAATGGCTAATAACGTTAACTTGAAGAGTTCTTTCCCAATCTTCAGAACTTAATTTTTCAATTGTTCCTGTTGGTCCAGCTACTCCAACATTGTTTATTAAAGCATCAATTTTTTTTGTTTTTTTTCTTATTTTGTCAAAAAAATTTTCCACATCATGTTCTTCTGAAGCATCACATTCATGAACAAATAATCTTTTATTATTTAGAGGATGTTTTTTTACTTTATTGATATTTTTTAAATCTATGTCACAAAGATATATATTTGCTCCCTTAGATAAAAATATTTTTGCTATCGCCCATCCTATTCCTGAAGCTCCGGCTGAAATTACAATTTTTTTATTTTTTAGATTTAGCAACGCCATTTGCGTGGGTTTTAGTTAAAGCCTTGGATAATTCTTTATCGGTAATATACCCTTTTACATTTCCGCTTTTATCAACCACTTCAACTGTTGCTGGTGTTAAACAAACTTTTGGTAAAAACTCATCTAGAAAGGTATCTTCTTTAACTTTAACAGTATTTGAATTTTTTGATCCTTTAAATTGTTGAGGAGAAATCATAATTATTTTAGCCTTGATTACCTTGGCTCGATTTACATCCTTTACGAATGCAGCTACATAATCATCAGCAGGATTCATTATGATATCTATTGGTGTGCCTACCTGCACTAATCTTCCACCATTTAAAATTCCAATATGATCACCTAATCTTAACGATTCATCTAGGTCATGAGTAATAAATACTATAGTTTTTTTTAATTCTGCTTGTAAATCTATAAGTTGTTTTTGCATGTCGCTACGTATAAGTGGATCAAGCGCACTAAAGGCCTCATCCATTAACATTATATCTGTGTTAGTTGCTAAAGCTCTTGCAAGACCTACTCTTTGCTGCATACCTCCTGATAATTGATTTGGATATTGATGTTCAAAACCGTTTAAACCAACAGCATCTATTTTTTCCATAGCAACTTTTTCTATCTCTTCTTTCTCTTTACCTTGAACCTCTAAACCATAACCAACATTCTGTATTACTGTTTTGTGAGGAAATAATCCGAATCTTTGAAAAACCATGCTCATCTTGTGTCTTCTAAAATCTATTAACTTTTTTTGGTCTAGCTGCATTACGTTTGTTCCCTCTACGGAAACTTCTCCAGAGGTTGGGTCAATTAATCTATTGATATGACGTATTAGAGTTGATTTTCCTGAACCAGATAAACCCATACATACAAATGTCTCACCCTCTTCTACATTTATTGAAACATTATCTAATCCAACTGTATGACCTGTTTTTTCTAAAACTTCTTCTTTTGTAGCTCCTTCTTGAACCATAGGAAGAACTTTGGCAGGGTTGTCACCAAATATTTTATAAACATTTTTAATTTCTATTTTAGTCATTATTTTTTCTTTTTCTTCTTATGATGAACTCTTTCTTGCATTCTTTCACCATATGATTGAGTAATTCTATCAAAAATTATAGCAAGAAGTACGATTGCTATTCCTGCTTCGGTTGCCATACCAACATTAAGTTGTTGTAAACCAAGTAATACTTCATCTCCTATTCCTCTAGTTCCTATCATTGAAGCAATAACTACCATAGCTAAAGCCATCATTGTACATTGGTTAATTCCCTGCATTATATTTGGCAAGGCCAAAGGAAGTTGCACTCCCAACAATTTTTGTCTTTTACTTGCACCGAAAGCTTCCGCGGCTTCAATAACTTCTTTGTCAACTAACCTTATTCCAAGATCGGTTAATCTTATAAGTGGCGGCACAGCATATACAAAAATTGCAACTATTGCAGGAACAGCTCCTAATCCAAATAATAAAATTCCAGGAATTAAATAACAAAAACTTGGTATGGTCTGCATTAAATCAAGAATAGGTAATAATGCATTTCTTACTTTTTTATTTCGAGCCATAGCTATTCCAATAGGAATACCAATTACTAAACAAAGCAACATTCCAATAACGACAATGGTTGTTGTCATTATACATTTGTCCCAATATCTAGGGCTAAGAAACCCAAGAAAAAAAACGCAGAAGGCAACCATTATTGTGGTACCCATTTGTCTTCCGCTTGCAAAGTAAGCAAGCAATATAACTGAAATCATAACTATTGGCCAAGGAAGACCTACTAAGAAATTTTTCATTTTTCCATATAGACCTAGCAAGAAAAAATTGATTCCTTCAAACATAATTCCGTATTTTACAATCAGAACATCAAACCATTTATTTAGAAATGGCATTAATGGAAAATCTAACCATTTGGGCCAGTCCCCTAACCAAGAAGGATCTGTAAATAAAACTGAAACACTTTCGGGTTTATACTTGGAGGTTGTGTAGGCAACAACGACCATTAGTACAAAAACTACTAAATAAAGTAAATTAATATATTTTTTATATTTTTCCATCTATATGCCTACAAAAAAACTAAGAGCCCGTGAGGGCTCTTAGTATAAGATTTTTTAAAATTAAAGCGCTGCTTTAACTTTTTTCGCAACATCTGCTGGAACCCATTTAGTCCATGACTTAGAGGACTTTAAGTAATTCTTAGCAGTTGCTTCCATATCTCCACCAGATTCATCAATATAGAAAGCAAGTGATTTATTAACTTCAGCTGTTGGTAATGAGTACTGTTTAATAAAATCAATGATTGGTTTGTTTGCTGGGTCGTTTGCAAACTTAGTCGTTGCAGATTTTGTTAAAGCCATATCTACATAAGCACATGCGCAAGTATCTTTGTATGCGTCTGGACCATTTGCTTTAATATCTTCAACTACCTTCATCATTTTTGTCCAACAAGCATTGTCATATTTAGGTTCTTTAAGTTGAACTAAATCTACTTTGCCCATCAAACCTGTTGGTGTCCAGTAGTATGAAAAAACTGGTTTTCCTTTTTTAAATCCACCAGCAATAGCAGCATCAAGCGCTCCACCAGAACCTGGATCAAAGTTAGTGTAGAATTCATCTAAACCATAAACTTTGTGTTTCACCATGTTAATAGTGTAGCAAGTCCATCCTGAAATACAGCTTGTCATTCTACCTTTTCCAGGCGCCTCAGGATCAGCAAATAATTTTGCTATCTCAGGCTTCTTCATGTCTTCAACGCTTTTTAAACCGTACTTATCTGAAGTTGCTTTATCTACGTAAAATCCTTGTGTAGATGAAGGAGTGTTAACTCCTAATTCAACAATTTGTCCTTTAGAAACAGCTTCTTCGTGCATCTGAACAATATTATCTCTCCAAACTTCAGTAATAATATCAAGCTGACCATCGTAGTGAGCAGCCATTATTGGGCTAGTACTTCCCTTTGTAACTTGAACATCACAGCCATAACCTTTTTCAAGAATGAAACCAACTATAGCCGTATGGACGTTAGCACTATCCCAGTCAAAATCTCCCAAATGTACTTTGCAAGCAGCGTTGGCACTTGTTGAACCAAGAGCCATAACTCCAGCAAATACAAAAGAAAGTATTAGTTTTTTAAGAAATTTCATGAAATTTCCCTCCCCTTTATTAGTTTAAACTGAGGTATTACAACGTGAAATGCCTTAAAAAACAACCTTTAATCTTTTCATTTAACTCAATAAAAATAAGGTTTATTTTATACAAAAAGTTTTGATTCAATTATTAATTGAATTGAAAAATAATTAAAATAAAATAATCATAATAGTTATGACAAATGCTATTTCTAAAGTTACAAAAAATGGATCCTCTTTAAATGTTGAGTGGAGAGACGGGGAAAAAAGTAACTTTAACTTTATGTGGCTAAGAGATAATTGTCCTACAGCTCACGACAAGGACTCGAGACATAGAATGTTTAATATTCTTAATGTTTCAGAAAACTTAAGTCCAAAAAAATTTTTAATTAACACTGATGGAAAATTAGAAATTGAATGGAGCGAAGGAAATCATATAAGTTATTATGATCCAGACTGGTTAAGAAAAAATTGTTATACAATTAAAAATAAACAAAAATATATTTCCCCATACCAATTATGGAATAGTTCTCTCCAGGATAATCTTTCCCTAATAAGCATTAAGCATGATGAAATAATGAATTCAAATGAAGGATTAATAAAATGGCTAGAACTTCTTCATCAAAAAGGAATTGCAATTGTAAAAAATGCACCAACTGAAAAAAAATCTGCATTTCCTGTTTTAAATAGAATAAGCCATACAAGAGAAACTTTTTTTAAAACACCTTTTGAAGTTATAAATATTCCAAAACCAAATAATTCTGCTTACTCTTCTCATGCTTTAAGAAATCATATGGACTTACCTTGGTTTGAAAACCCTCCAGGCTATCAATTTCTTCATTGTTTAATTAACGATGCCAAAGGAGGAGATTCTTCAGCTATAGATGCTTTTGCGGTTGCTAATTATTTAAGAAATAATGAAAAAGATATTTTTGAAACCTTAGTGAGTGTACCTCTTAAATTTAGAGACAAAGATTATACTCAAGAATCACATAGAAATTTTTATGCACCTGCGATCTCTTTAACAAAAGATGGAGACTTTAATGATATAAGATTCAGTGTAGCAACAATGGACACTTTGGATTGTCATCCAGATATTATGGATAAAGTTTACAAAGCTCATCATAGATTTGGTAATCTTTTGCACGATAACAAATTTCAAATTAAATTTAGGTTAGAGCCTGGAGATATTTTTTCATTTAATAATAGAAGAATTTTACACGGAAGAACTGAATTTGATCCCAATTCAGGCCATAGACACCTTCAAGGTTATTATATGGACAGAGATGAAATTATTGGAAGATTAAACTTTTTAAAAAAATAATTTTATAAATTCTCAAATATTAAGTTATTATTTTTGCTATACTTATTAAATTCTGACTTTGTTTTAATAGTATAATAATATTTTTTAATTTTTAAGTCCTGAATACTTTTATTTTTTAAAAAAAATTTATCTAAGATTAAGCAATTAATTTTTCTATTATTTGATTTTTTTATAATCGTCTTAACGCTAGAGGGAGGTGAAAAAGATAGTCCTACTTTTGTATTACTTTTTATTTTTAGTAAATTATAAATATTCTGATGTTTGAAAGAAATAAATACACACTTTGAAAATTTAGATGATTCCTTCAATAACTTTTTTAAAAGCTTTTTCGTAAAAAGCGGTTTTATTTCAATAAATAATGGATACTTTTTTTTTGATATTTTAAGCAAATCTTTTAAAAGTGGGATTGGTTTTTTATTTTGAGAGCTTATTTTTTTAATTTGAGAATATTTCATATCTTTCACACTTATTTTTTTTTTAAAAACTCTATTTAAAGTGAAGTCATGAAAACAAATAAATTCACAATCTTTTGTGGCATGAATATCAGTTTCAATTCCATACCCCTTTTTAAATGAATGTTTAAATGATCTAAGAAGGTTCTCTTTATAGTGTTTGTTTACAATTCCTCTGTGAATTATTAAATGGGTCATCTAAAGCTATGCAACAGGCTTTAACATTTTTAAAATTTTTCTATGTAATTCTTTACTAGAACTTACAACTATACTTCCTCCAACTTTAGGGTCTTTTCCCTTCCATGTATTTATATAACCACCAGCATTTTTAACTAAAGGTATCATTGGGTGTATGTCCCAAATTTTATTGTAACATTGAAGTACAACATTTAGTTTTCCTTCGCACAATTGACAGTAGCTCAAAGCATCGGAGCAAGGATATCTCATAAGTCTTGTTAACTTCGAAATCTTTTTTTGTTCATCAAGACTTAGCCAACCAAAAAAATTCCCTGCAATTTTAGAATTATTTAGTGATTTTTCTTTTATTACTTTAAGTTTTTTATATTTATTATTTTCCACTAGATAAGAACTATTATTAGGTCCAGTAATATAATATTTTTTTAGCATAGGAAAATTTACTAAACCTAAAGTTGGTTCGCTATTATAATTTATACTTACTAAGTTACTCCAAGTTGGAGTTCCTATAACAAAAGATCTGGTTCCGTCAATTGGATCAAGAATCCATGAAAATCCACTTTTTGTTTTTTTTGCTTTAAATTCTTCTCCAGTTATTCCATCTTTTGGAAATTTTTTTGTTATTTCTTTTCTCAGAAATAATTCTAAAGTTCTGTCAATATTTGTTACGGGGTCAAAACCATTTTTTTTACTTGATTTATTATTTAATTTAAATTTACCACTTAATTTTCCAAAGTATAATTTATTAATTTTTTTAGGTAGTGAATTTAAAAATTTATAATAATTTAATTTATCTTTTTTTTCCATTTTACTTCCAGCCAGTAATAGTTTTTACCTCTAGATATTCTTCTAATCCCCAGGTGCCGCCTTCACGACCATTTCCAGATTGTCTGTAGCCTCCGAAAGGTGTTCCTGAATCTGCAGCTTTTCCATTTATATAAACGATTCCTGACCTTAATTTTTTTGCAACTCTTTTTGCTTTTTCACTATCTTCAGTTTGTAAATAGTTACCAAGACCATATTCAGTATCATTAGTAATTTTAATTGCTTCTTCTTCTGTTTCAAATGGGATTATTGAAAGGACCGGCCCAAAAATTTCTTTTTTTGCTATTTCCATATCGTTTGTAACATTTGTGAAGATTGTTGGTTTTATAAAATAACCTTTATTTAAATTATTTGGAAGCTCAGGACCTCCGGTAGCTAATGTAGCGCCTTCATCTATTCCGCTTTTAATTAAGTTAATAATTTTATCATATTGAACTTTTGAAACTACTGGCCCTATATGATCTCCTGTTTTTGACGCAACATCTACTTTAATTTTACTTGCTTCATCCGCTGCTTCTTTAATTGCTTTTTCATAAATAGATTTTTCCACGAGCATTCTTGTTGGGGCGTCGCATGATTGCCCAGAATTACTCATTACATTTCTAATTCCGTCTCTAACTGCATTGGGATAAGAATCTGCAAAAACAATATTTCCACCTTTGCCTCCCAATTCTAAACAAACTCTTTTAATTGTATCAGCTGCATTTTTTGAAATTAGTTTTCCTGCTCTTGTTGATCCTGTAAAAGAAATCATATCGATATCAGGATGACCAGATATATTTGTTCCGACTCCTGCTCCATCACCATTTATTAAATTAAATACTCCTGGTGGAAATCCAGTTTCATCTATCATTTCAGCGAATAACATTCCTGATATAGGTGCTATCTCAGAAGGTTTAAGTACCATCGTACACCCAGCTGCAAAAGCTGGAACTACTTTTAAAGCTATTTGGTTAATTGGCCAATTCCACGGAGTAATTAAACCACACACGCCGATTGGTTCATGTCTTATGTAATTACTTGATTTTGTGTCAAAATGTTCTTCAAAATTAAATTCTTTCAATCTTAATATAAAATCTTCTAAATGTGATTGACCAGAAACAGTATGTGTTGAAATTGAGTAATCTATAGGCGAACCCATTTCCATGGAGATTGCCTCTGACATTTCTTTAGATTTTTTTTTATAAATTGTTAGTAATTTTTCTAAAAGCTTTATTCTTTCGTCTTTTGAAGTTTCTTTCCATTTATCAAAAGCTTGTTTTGCTGCATTTACAGCAGAATTTGTATCTTCTTTAGATCCTAAAGAAATAATAGCAAAAGGTTCTTCATTTGATGGATTTATAACTTCAAGGTCATTTGACTTTGAAGGTTTTACCCATTTCCCGTTTATGTAAAAATTTCTTTTATCTAACATTTTGAATTACTATTATCATATAAATTATATTTCATAACCTTTTTCTTCTTTTTCATTATCAACTAATTCCTCAGGATAACCATTAGCTCTAAAGTTTATTTTGCAAATATCTTCTAGTCTTTTAACAACCATTGACGACCATGCTCTTGATCCATATTTTTTATGAGCATCTTTAAAAATATTCAAAACTAAAGGTGAAATTTCTAGTGGTATATTTAGTTTTTTTGACAAATTATTAAACAAAGTCATATCCTTTTCTACTAAATCCATAGTAAAATTAATATTATATGAACCATTTAAGATTACTTGGCTTTCTGTTTCATGAACAAATGAATTGCCAGATGAAACTTGAATACCTTTAAATGTTTTTTTCATATCTAAATTTGATTTTTTGGCCACTGACCAAGCTTCTCCTAAAGCCACCAAATGAGTTGATGCTAAAAAATTGGTAATAACTTTTAAAATTGATGCTGATCCAAGTTCTCCTGTATGTAAAATTTGTCGACCCATAGTAGTTAATACTGGTAATATTTTTTCAAAAGCTTTCCTTTCTCCACCAACAAATATAGCAATATTTCCTGTTGCGGCTCTATGACAACCTCCGCTAACAGGAGCATCTAATGGTATAGCTCCTCTTGATTTTACTAGCTCACCTAATCTCTTTACCTCTTTATCATCCGTTGTACTCATTTCCAGCCAAATTTTATTTTTTGTTAATCCTTTAATAACGCCGTCATCAGCTTCCATAACTTTAGAACAAACTTTGGGTGATGGTAAGCAGGTTATAATAAGATCAGATTTTTCTGCTAAATCTTTTGGGTTATTTGAGACTTGCGCACCCTGATCAGAAAAATTTTTTGTTAATTTGCTATCTAAGTCTCTTACAATTATATCAAATTTATTTCGTAGTAGACTTCCAGCTAGCTTTCCCCCTACATTACCCAACCCTATAAAGCCTACTTTCATTTTATCTCTTTTTTTTTTTATTTGATCTTGTGAATAATATCATGCCCACGCCAGAAATTATAACTAGTCCACCAAGAAAAACTTGCTTGGGAGGATCCTCCCCTAGCAAAAAAATAGATGTTAGTAATCCTGTTACTGGAAGCACAAGTAAAACGGGCATTACTTTATTTACTGGATATTTTTTTAAAACATAATACCAAGCAGCGTAACCAATTGGTTGCATAATAAATCCAAGAAACATAACTGTTAACCAGCTATTAAGATTTGCTGATAAAAAATATGGGATTGGACTTCCGTCAAAAATCATTGATACCATTATTAGCATTGGTCCAGAAAATACACATAGCCACGTCATTAATGCAAGTGCCCCAATTTTTTTACTGAGGGGTTTTGCCATAACTGCTCCAAGCGCCCAAGTAAATGCTCCAGCTAAAGTTAAAACAACCCCTATATATTTACCTTCTAAGTTGGGTGCTCCTGTTAATATAAAAACTCCAAAAAAAGCAATAATTAGACCAATTGTATTTTTTATAGTTGGAATTTCTTTTAATAAAAAAAATGCAATTATAATTCCAAAAGGAACTTCTAACTGCACAAGAAGAATAGCTGAAGATGCATCAATAATATTTAAACCCGTATAAGTTAATCCATACTGTAAAGTGCTTCCAATTAGCGAAACTTTAAATAAATCAAAATATAATCCTTTTGGTAAAGGAAACCACCACACCAAAATTAAAGCCGGTATAGTAAAACGCATACCCATTAATAAATAAGTCGGAAAATATTGCATAGCAGGTTTTGCTATGACAAAGCCAAATCCTAGAATTATAGGCACCAATAACGCAATAAATATATCTTGTATTTTCATGCTTGATTCAAATCAATCTGTAAAGATTGGGTATATCTTATTGTTGAGGATAACAATAAAAATATATAAAATAATTGTGTGAGAATTCAAATTGCAAAAAATAAAGTATTTTTAAAATTATCAAGAAAAAAATTGGAAATACATCCACTTTGGCTAAGAGAAAGGGCCAGATTGGATAATTTGCATGATAAAAATACTGATCAGAGATTGTATGACCCCTCTGAATTGAATGCTAATTTGAAAATAAAAAAAGCTTCAATTTCTAATGGGAGCTTAAACATAAATTTTAATGACGGAATCAAATTTGATTATGAAATTAAAGAATTGTTTTATGAGTTAAATAAAAGTTTACCTTATGAAAAACCTATATTATGGAATTCAAAGCTAAAGCATAAGCCGATAGCATCCTATAGAGAAAACATGTTTGATACTATAAGTATGTATGATTTATTGCAGAATTTCTATAAATATGGTTTCGTTCTTATTAAAAATACTCCTGCTGATGAAAATTTTCTTGTAAAATTTGCAAATTCAATCGGTACTGTTAGACCAACAAATTTTGGCACCACATTCAATGTTAGATCTGAAAAAAATTATAATGATCTTGCCTATACTAACTATCATATTTCGCCACACACTGATAATCCTTACAGAAAACCCATTCCTTGCATTCAATTACTACATTGTATTTATAATGAGGTTAAAGGTGGTTTTTCAACAGTTGTGGATGGATTTGCAGTAGCTGAATATTTAAAAAAAAACCATAAAGATTTATTCGATATACTTACCTCTACAAAAGTTAGATATAGATTTGTCGACAAAGATGTAATTCTTGAAAACTGGGGAAAAATAATTGAGTTGAATGAAAATGGACTGGCAGAACACATAAGACATAGCCATAGATTAGATTATGTGCCGATCTTAGAAAAGAAAAAATTAGAAAAGTTTTATCATGCAAGAAGATTATTTTCAAAATTATGTGCTTCAAAAAAATTTGAATTAAAATTTAAATTGGAAACAGGCGATATAATGATGTTTGATAATTATCGAACTCTACATGGTAGAACTTCTTTTGATCCGAAAGAAGGAAAGCGATTTCTAAAAGGTTGTTATATTGACCATGATTCTACAGAAGGAAAACTAAGATTTTTGGAAAGAAAATTTAACTTAAAATGGAAAAAGTAAAATTCAAACAAATGAAAGATGGTACAAAAGAAGAATACCTTCTTCTGGAAAAGCACGAAAAAAAATATATAGAAGGCACCGCAGATAGACTAATTAATTTTTTGGCTGGCTTAAGTAATACTTTAGAAGGATATCAAATAACAAGATTGGAACATTCCTTACAAACAGCGACTAGAGCTCTAAATGATAAAGCTGATGACGAAATGGTTGTCGCTGCACTATTACATGATATTGGTGACGAGCTGGCACCGCTAAATCATTCAGAGTATGCTGCAGCTGTTCTTAAACCTTACGTAAGCGAAAAAACTCATTGGATAATAGAAAAACACGGTGAATTTCAAATGTATTATTACGCTCACCATTTAAATGGAAATAAAAACCAAAGAGATAAATACAAAGGCCAAAAATACTACCAAGATACTGTAAACTTTTGTGAAAATTGGGATCAAAAATCTTTTGATCCAAATTTTAAATCTCTTACTCTAAAAGATTTCGAACCCTATGTTAAAAAGATATTTAGTAGAACTCCTTATTCAAACTAAATTATTTAATTTGTTATAACGAAGGCAGATCAGAACTTACCCAATTATCAAATCCATCAGAAATATTTATACTTTTGTAATTTTCTTTTTCGAGTAATTCAGCAACAAATTGTGATCGTTGACCAGATTTACATATGGATAAAATTTCACAATCTTGATTAATTAATAATTTTTTAAAATCATTAAGAAAATTTTCATCTTGTATTGTTAGAAAATAAGTTTTTAATCCTAATTTTTCACCATCAGGTTTTCCAAACTGATCCCATTCTTCCTGAGTTCTAACATCAAGTAGCACCTTCTTTGTATCTGTTTTCAGATACTCCTTAATATCTTTGCATTCCAATTGTTTAACCATAATTTATTGATGGATTGTCAACAAACTATAGCATATTCAAGCTTTATCTTGATAGTCCTTTTGATGTTTTGGAATTCTTTTATCTGTTCCAAATAGCATATGCGTCGACATATCTTCATGATATTTGCTTGCTGGCACTTTTAATCCAACGGCCTCGGCTACTTCTCTAATCAACATGGGGTTTGCTCCGCAACATACACCTAGATATTTAATACCTAGATCAAAAGATTCCTTTGCAAATTTTCCAATTTCATATCTATTGCATTGCATAGGATCTAATGCTGTAGGAAATGGTGTCTTATGAGGAGTATGACATTCGCAACCATTATTATCCGGTAAATTAAAAAAAGTGGGATGCTTTTCTGTTGTTCTATAAGTTACTGGCAAAGCAGCCACATGACATTTTAAAACCTTTCTAATCTCTTTTAAATAAGGCATCATCGTATTTGGTCCTCTAAAACAATTCATTCCTACTACATCACCACCTCGTTGTTCTAGTTCTTTGCAAGTATCAACTATAGAAAAACCGTCTCTCATAATATTCTCCCCCATGGGTGCTATTGTAATAACACTTGGAAGATTAGTTTGTTTCATAACCTTTAAGGCAGTATATGCTTCTTCAGCATAGTAAAAAGTTTCGCCGATCAACATATCTGCTCCTTCGTCTACAGCCCAGCCAACCATTTCTGAAAACATTTTTTCAACTTCTTTATGTGTTTTGGGGTCTTTATCATTCCAAATATTTGAATTTGAAATATTTCCAGCCATTAAATTAGGCTCTTTCCCAATTGGATTGTCTGCAATTTTTTTTGCAATTTTCAGAGCAGCTCTATTAAGAGGTTCTAATAGTTCTTCTTTACCAATAACTTTCATTTTTTCACGATGACCATTATAAGTAAATGCTTGAACTACATCGGAACCCGCATGTTGAAAATCCCTATGAAGATTTTCTAAAGCTTCAGGATGCTCCAAAGAAACCATGGGAACAAACTCTCCTGAACTCATGTATCCTCTTTTTTCTATTTCAAAAAGGAAACCCTCTGCACAAATCACCGGTCCTGAATTTAATCTTTCGATTAAATTTCTTTTCTTACTACTCATTTTTACCCTCCGTTTTTAGTGCTTTGACGATTGTCAGGTGCACAATTCGGTTAAATACCCGGTTTTTGTTTGAAATAGATTTTCAAAAAAAAACCACCGGCTAAAGCGGTGGTCTAGAAGTGTCGCTTTAGCTGGATTTATACAGCGCCCGCAATCTGATTCAACTCGGCGCTAAGTGTTAATTTAATCATTCTAATGTATTATTGTCAATTATTATCTAATTAACTTGAAGGTTCAAAATTGAGCAATTTATTGAAAAATGAAAAAAGCCCTTATCTCAAACAACATAAGGATAACCCCGTTCACTGGCACCCGTGGAATAAGGAAGCTCTAAACAAGGCAAAAGAATTAAAAAAACCAATTTTTTTGAGCGTTGGTTATGCAAGCTGTCATTGGTGTCATGTCATGGCTCATGAAAGCTTTGAGGACAAAAATACCGCTGCTGTAATGAATGAAAAGTATATTAATATCAAAGTAGATCGTGAAGAAAGACCAGATTTAGATAATGTGTTCCAAAAAAGTTTAGCTATTTTAACTGGTACACCTGGAGGTTGGCCACTTTCAATGTTTTTAGATGAAAATGGAGTACCTTTTTCAGGTGGAACTTATTTTCCACCTAAGGAAATGTACGGCAGACCCTCTTTTGTAAATGTTCTTAAACAAGTTGCTGATTTTTACGAAAAAAATAAAGATAAAGTTATTCAGCAAGCCACACAAATAAAAAGTATTTTTCAAGAAGATCAAAAAAAATCTTCTGTTATTGGTCAGAATTTTAATCCTTATCTTGAAACTATGATTAATTATATAGATTTTGAATGGGGAGGTTTTCAAGGTAGTCCAAAATTTCCACAGTTTTACATATTTGAAAGTTTTTTATATTTTTATAAAAAAAATAAAAATAAAAAATTTTATGATGCTGTTAAAATTTTACTTAATAATGTTTGTTCCAGAGGATTATATGATCATCTGCATGGAGGAATAGCTCGATATTCAACAGACGACAGATGGATTGTTCCACATTTTGAAAAAATGCTTTATGACAATATTTTATTTGTAAATTTATTGGGACAATTTTATCTCCAAGAACCAAACGATTATTACAAAGAAAAACTAATACAAACTGTAGAATTTGTTAATAATTCATTCAAAAACAAAGAAAATCTTCTGGGCTCCGCATATGACGCGGACAGTGAAGGTGTAGAAGGAAAATACTACGTCTGGGACGATAAAGAATTAAGAATTGTACTTAAAGAAGATTACAGCCTTTTTGCTAAATATTTTGATATTTCTGAAAATGGCAATTGGGAAGGAAAAAATATATTAATAGAAAAAAATATTAAGCCAACAAAAGATGAAAGCGAAAAACTTAAAAAAATAAAAGAGAAGCTTTTAAATATAAGACAAAAAAGACCAAAACCATTTTTTGATGACAAAACACAAATTGATTTAAATGCTTATTGGATAAGTACATTAATTTTTGTAGCTGAAGTTTTTAATAAAGAAGAATGGAAAAAATTATCAATATTAAATTATAATTTAATAAAAAAACTTACCAAAGATGAAATTTATCATTGTTATAAAGAAAAAGATGGTGTGAAAGTATTTCTTGATGATTATGTATATCTTACTCAATTAATGATTACTTTTTATGAAACAACTGGAAAAACTAGTTATTTAGATGATGCAAAAAAAGCTGCTCAACAAACATGGGATTTATTTTATGATAAAGAACATAAAGTTCTACAAAAAAATCCAATTAAACATAATGATCTTTTTGTTCCGCCCTTAGACTTGAATGACAGCAATATACCAAATGGGAACAGTATATTTTTGTTGAATTGTAAAAAACTTGAAGTAATTACAGGAGATGTCAAATGGCAAAATATGACTAAAGAATTAATGCAAAGTCTTCATTCATTTCTAAATTTGAAATCAACACAGATGGTAAGCTATATGAAAAATTTAGGCATATGTGAAGAATTAACAACATTTACTTTTTTTGGTGATATTAATAAAATTAAAAAATTACAAGAATTCGTTAAAAAAAATTATTTAAATTCTTCTACTTTAATTTATAAAGAAAATCATAAAGAAAACTATTTAATTGTTTGTAAAAATCAAACCTGCTCAAATAAAATAAAAAACTTGGATGAGTTAAAATCTATTATAAAAAATTATGCAGTTTAGTAACCAAAAAAAAGGAATGTTATTGGCCTTCACTGCCGTAATGTTTATAACACCAGACTCTCTTCTTATAAGGCTAGCTGATGCCAATTCATGGAATTTAATTTTTTATAGAGGTATTATTCCTTTCTTAATAGTTTTGTTTGGACTTATAATTATTTATAAAACAAAATTATTAAAAGAATTAATCGGTAATGGTTGGCATGGAATTGCTTACTCCTTTGTATTTACTATAACAAATATTGTCTTTGTAATTTCAATTGAAAACACCAATGTTGCAAACACATTGATAATGATTGCATTAGCACCTATGCTTTCTGCTATAATTAGTTTTATCTTTTTAAAAGAAAACCTAGATAAAAAAACCTGGACGGCTATTGCAATTACCACGTTAGCAGTGATTTATATTTTTTATGATGCTTTGGACGCTGGGGATTTTTTAGGAAATTTTTTAGGTTTAGTTACCGCTATGGGATTGGCAGTTGGTGCAAATATCATAAGATCTGCAAAAAAAATTAGTTTAGTTCCATCGGCAATGTTAGGTAAGTTAATGGTTGCACTAATAGCTTTATTGTTTGTTGATACAATCAAATTAGAAGGTGATGATTTAATCATTATTCCAATTATGTCTATTATATGCGTGGCTATACCCTTTGTTTTAGTAACATTGGCGCCTAGATATATTACTGCTGCGGAGGTCAATCTTTTTTTTCTACTTGAAACTATTTTAGGCCCACTTTGGGTATGGCTTATAATTAAAGAGCAGCCTAGTTTCGAAACAATTTTGGGTGGAGGAGTTATAGTACTAACAATTGGAATACATTCTATTTTATCCTTAAGAAAAATATAATAATTATATAATTGCATTTCATTTAACAAAAGTTTAATTACACTCTTTCTATTTCTATGTTTAAAATACTTAAAAATTCATGGGCTCTTTTTACAGGTTACTTTATTCTTATGGTCGCCCATGGATTTCAAGGCAATCTACTTGGAGTTAGATCTGTAATTGAAGAATTTAACTTTATTGCAACTGGCGCAATAATGTCAGGATACTTTATAGGTTATTTTTCTGGAGCAAATTCGATTCCAAAGTTCGTAGGAAAAGTTGGTCATATAAGAGTTTTTGCAGCTTTTGCCTCGATGGCTTCGCTAAGTATTTTACTTCATGCTGTCTTTGTAAATCCAATAGTCTGGACATTGGGAAGATTCATAACAGGATTTAGTATTGTTGCAATTTTTATTGTTATGGAAAGTTGGTTAAATGATCGAGCCAATAATAGAACACGTGGTCAATTATTATCCATTTATATGTTTATAACTTTGATAGGGTTAGCTTTGGGTACTCTTCTATTAAACTTTAGCAGTCCCGAAAAGTATGAACCTTTCATATTAATTTCTTTATTGTTATCCTCAGCTCTAATTCCTATTTTACTTACGAAACGTAAAGCACCTAAATTTAAAAAATTGGGAAACATTGATATAAAAGGTTTATATAAAACTTCTCCATTAGCCACGTTCAGTATGTTTTGCACTGGTTTAATTCACTCAGCATTATTTTCTTTGGGAGCTGTATATGTCGCTTCAATGAATTTTACTCTCTTTGAAATTTCTTTAGTGTTGTTTATAGTTACAATTTCTGGAGGAATATTTCAGTGGCCAATCGGTTACTACTCTGACAAAACTGATCGAAGAGTAATTATTATCTTTAGTACGTTCGCCGCTTCACTTTTTTCTTTTATGTGTATTGTTGCATCTGGAACTTCTCTAGAAAATATGTATTTAGCAACAAGCGTTGGATTAGATAAAATAATGTTTTATATATATATTGCGTTATATGCGGGAATGGCTGTTCCAATGTTTACCCTGAACCTTGCTTATATAAACGATTATATATCTAAAGAAAAAATTCGTAGCCGCAGGCGCAGGAATGCAAATCATATTTGGAATGGGAGCAATGGGTGGTCCTTTTTTATGCTCCTTGATAATGAATAAATTTGGAAGTAATGGTTTTTTTATTCATTTATTATTTTTTCATTTAATCATTGGTTTTTTTGGATTGTATAGAATAACCAAAAGAAGTTATAAAGATAACCCTGAATCGACATTTACTCCATTGCCAAGAAATATTACTCCGTTAGGAATTGAACTTGACCCAACAACTGGAGCTGATATATCAAGCACCGAAAATAAATAAAACATACTCAATTCTTTTAAGTTAATTTGTGTCAAAAATGAAATTATAAATAATTTTTCTTCTTTATAATTTTTCAATTGTGTATAAAATTAGCACTATGAATAAAGAAAGATCTTATTTTAATATTTTTTTAAAAATCTACTTTTTTGTATCTCTTGTAGTATTATTTTTTTTATCGGTGTTGTTTTTTAACACAGGATATTGGAATCAATATAAAGATCCCTTTTTAAATAGATTGTATAAAAGTTCGGTAAACCATTATTTAAATATTTTTGAAATTGGGTTTTACTCTCTCAGGGGGCAATTTTATAAAATTCCTAAATTAAATATCAGTATTAATTTTGACAACATGCTTATATTAGAGAATGATAGAAAGAATGCAGCGAAAGAAGCAGGTGGTGGAATGCACTATAATTTTTTGGAAGTTTCCAGCAGAATAAATTATAAAAACAAATCTTATAGAGCAGATCTGCGTTTAAAAGGTGATAGAAAAATTCATTTTGAAGAAGAAAAATATTCTTCCTATAAAATTGATCTAAAAAAAGAAAATAGAATACTTAGTGCAAAAAAGTTTTCTTTAATGAAACCAAGAGCAAGAAATTATATTCATGAATGGATCTTTCACGAACTAGCTGGTGAAGGGGGGCTTGTTAAACTTAAATATGAATTTGTCGATTTGAAAATAAATGGAAATAACAAAGGTCTATATGTTTTTGAAGAAGGTTTTGGAAAACCTCTTTTGGAGAGAAACAAAAGAAAAAAATGGACCAATTCTTGCAATACACGATGAATTTTCCACGGATATAAAAAAAGCAAAGCTTCAAGTTTACAATAAAAAATATTGGTTAAATCAAGAAAATATAGAATTAAGTAAAACAGCTTCCCAGAAGCTAAGAGATTTTTTTGATGATAAAATAAGTTCAGATGAAATATTTGATATGGACAAATGGGCATGGTTTTACGCAATAGCTGACATTAATGATTATTTTCACGCACTAGTTTTAGGAAATTTAAAATTCTATTACAATCCCGCTATCAACAAATTTGAACCTATCCCTTTCGATGGACATAGATTGATACAAAATTATAGCAAGCATTATGATTGGAATAATCTTATTTGGCAGCGTGGTCCTTCAGCATTCGAGATAGCAAAGAGCTGTAAAAGATTTGAAGACAATAATTACACGATAATAAAAAAAAATGTCAAAGATGGTGTCTGGTTAACAAAGGAACAATCGGAAATAGACAACATAAGATGCCCACATGGTTTTAAATATAATATGTACAAAATTTTTTATAACCAGGAAGGTGATATAAATCTCAATTTTTATAAGAAGTATAGAAACGCTGTTTTAAAAATATCATCAAAAGATTTTTTAGATTCCTTTTTTAAAAAAAGAGAAAAGCAGATAAAAAAAATAAATTCTAAAATATATGGAGATTATTTTTTTGTAGATCACCATAATTATTTTGGACCCGGTTTATATTATTTTACAGAAAAAAATTTTTATCATAAAGCCGATTTATTATTAAAACTTTTCATTCACGAGCCAGGAAAGATATTTATTCAGCAGGATAAAAAAAATATTATTATTCAAACTGAATCTATTAATAATAACAACCTTGTGATCAAAAAGCTTTATTGTAATGATGGCGCGCTGGAGGAAATAATATTAAATGTTGATTACGAGCTAATTGATAAGAATAAAAAAATTAATTTAGCAAACTATATTAATATTAATACCAATATTTCGTGTAAAAAAGCCCTATTAATTGACCAAAAAAATAATTATAAATTTTCAAAAACTATTGATACTTTAAATAACATTGAAAGAGTTAACAATAATGATTCTTAAATATTGTAAATTTACAAAAAAAATAATTTTTTATGGAATATGAAAAAATTTTCAGATGAAGATCAGTTAATGATGGAAACTCTATATTGGTGGGGTATACCAACCTTATTTAGATGTAAAAATGATCCCGATCCCAAAAACTGTGACATTGCTTTAGTAGGAGTGCCGCATAGCACCGGAAATGGAACTACAGAAAGAGATCAGCATCTTGGCCCAAGAGCTGTAAGAAATATTTCAGCTATGTTGAAAAGATCTCATCTTGAATTTGGCATTGACCCATGGAAACAAAACAAAATTCACGATCTGGGAGATGTGCCTTTTCCAGAAGCAAATGATAATGAAAAATGTATAGAAAGAATTTCAAGTTTTTATGATCATATAGAGGAAGCTCAAAAACCAGTTGTTTCTATTGGCGGAGATCATTCAATAACAGGTGGAATTTTACAAAGCTTAGCAAAAAAAAATTCCAAACTCACTAAAGGACAAAAAGTTAATCTTGTTCATTTTGATGCGCATACTGATTGTTACGAAAAATTAGATCATTTTTTAGGGGCAAAAAAATCAGCAGCTCATTGGGCTTCTTATCTTGTTAAACAAGGAAATGTTGATCCAAAAACGAGCACCCAAATTGGTATTAGAGGAAATCCAAGAACTTTGGATTGGCTGCAAGCAAGTTATGACATTGGGTACCAAGTAATAACTATGGATGAATATAAAAAATTTGGTCATGAAAAATCTTCAAAAATGATTTTGGATAGATTAGATGATAAACCTGTTTATGTAACTTTTGATTTGGATTGTTTAGATGTGTCAGTTGCTCCGGGTACAGCAAATCTCGAACCAGCTTTTAAGGGTTTTAATATTGATGAAGTAAGAAAATTAATTCAAAGCCTTAAAGGTAAAAATATAATAGGAGGAGATGTTGCTTGTTTAATGCCAACCAAAGATAATCCAAATAATATTACTTCAATGGTCGCAGCTTCCATAATGTTTGAAATAATTTGTTTGATAAGTGTTAATTTGAATAATAAGTAAGGATAGAAATTCACTAAAAACATCTCTTAAACTGGGTACAGACTGGGTGCAGAAGAGATAAAACAAGAAAAGAGGAAGAGTGAACAAAGAAAACACAAGTAAACTCTGGAAAATCATACAGGAAGCTGGCGATTATTTAAAAGGACAATTGCCTGATCATCCTAACCATCCAAAAGGCAGAAATCCTTATGCGCATGTTGCAATATGTGTAAAATCAAAATTTCAAAAAAGTTATAAGGATATTGAAGATGCAAAGTTTCAAGAAGTTGTCAATTATATTGAATTTTTAAAAAAAAATCCTAGTTAAATTATTTTTAACTTAATCCTATAAAACGCCTATTTTTCTTAATGTTTAAACTATAAAAAAGAATTGCAAAGGTTAAGATAAAACCCCCTATGATTGTGTTGGTCGTTGGAATCTCATTAATGCCTAAAATTGGCAACCAAACCCAGAAAATACCACCCAAAACCTCTGTCAAAGACAACAAAGTAAGATCTGCAGCAGGTAAATTTTTAGAACCGATTGAATAGAGAATTAAGCCAGAACATACTAAAGTTCCATGCAATGCTGAAAGGGAAGAATTTCTAAAAGTAGTAAAAACATTTGTATCGTTAATAATTATCATCGCAAAAGAAATAATTGCACAAAATAATCCAGCTAATGAAACAGTTGTAAAAGTTGGTGTTCTTTTATTCCATCTTAAAGAAACAGAGCCGACAGAAAAACCTAAAGCGGATAAGAGGCCAGCTAATAAACCAAATAAAGTTCCTATTTGGCTGTTGTTAAAAGCCATAAAAATAATTCCAGCTGCTGCTAAAATAATTGCTATCAAAGTTTTTAAAGAAACTTTTTCCTTAAGAAAAATATATCCTAGAATTGCTGTCATAAATGGCATCGCTGCTAACATCAAAAGAGTAACGGCTGCCGAAGTGTGAGTAATCGACCAAATAAAACCCATAAAAGCTGTAGCAAAACCTAATCCACCTATAACAACTGACAAATTAATTTTTTTATAATTGTCAATAAAATATTTTCCTTCTTTGAAAAATAAATAAATATTTAAAATTAAAAAAATAGTTACACCCCTAAAAAAAAGATATTGCCAAGGTATTGAGCGCGCATCTTCAATATATCTAACAACCAAAGCTCCAAACGACCATAATATTCCTGCAAATAAAACTATCAAAATTGCTGAGTTAGTTTTATTTTTTGTCATAATTTAATTTCTTTCTTTGGTCTTAAAGAATGACCTGGAAGCCATTCTTCTTTCCCATCTGTATAATGTTCCTTTTTCCATATAGGAGATCCATGTTTTACTTCTTCAAGAATATATCTACAAATTTTAAAAGCTTCATCCCTATGCCCTGACCCAACTGCTATTAGGATGCTTATTTCACCTACAGGAGCATATCCTTTAACATGCTCTAAAAAAATTTTAGCATTTTTATCAAATTTGTCTTTTGCATTATTACAAATTGATTGAAAAGATTTAATAACAGCTTGATCGTGAGCATCATAAGTTACGCCTGTAACCTTTTTTCCAGCATTTTCATTTCTAACTTTTCCAACAAAAATACATTCTGCTCCATTTTTTTCCGAAGCAATAAATTTTTTTGCTTTGTCTGAGGATATCTTTGTTTCCTCTATTTTAACAAGAGTTATATGTAAGGTCATTAACCGCCGCCAATAGGAGGAATAATCGAAATAGATTCTTTGTCTTTTAGTCTGTAGTTGTCATTTACAACTTCATTCTTGTCACTAAAGAAAGCTGCTGTTTTTGACAAATTTTTTAAGTTACTCTTAGAATGTTTTTTAGAAATAATTTTAGATAATATTTCTCTTAGTTGTTCGATATTTGAGTTATTTGGTAATTCAATTTTTAACGCATCTTTATCGCTTAATATTTTAGATGATCCATAAAGCCTTAACTCAATTTCCACATCAACCTCCTGTTACGTTCATATTTCTGGGAACAAAATTTTCATTTTCTTTTCTATCAATAATAAAATCATGTCCTTTTGGTTTTCTCGAAATAGCTTCGTGTATTACATCTTTTAACAACCGATTGTTTTCACTTTTTCTTAAAGGTGTTTTTAAATCTGCTTTATCTTGTTGACCCAAGCACATATACATTTCTCCGGTACACGTAATTCTGACTCTATTGCAAAGTTCGCAAAAATTATGAGTATGCGGGGTAATAAAACCGATTTTTTGATTTGTTTCATGACAATGTACATATCTCGCTGGTCCAGCGGTTCTGAATGAATCTTCGCTAATACTATATTTTTTTTGTATTAAATTTCTAACTTCAGTTAATGGCATATATTGATCTATTCTTTTTTCTCCAATTTCTCCCATTGGCATTACCTCTATAAAGGTTAATGAAAATTTATTTTCACCACACCAGTTTACTAGTTTTAAAATTTCATCATCATTAATTCCTTTTAAAGCTACAGTATTTATTTTTATTTTTAATCCAGCTTTTTTTGCTGCCATTATTCCTTTAATAACTTTATCAAAATTACCGTTTCGAGTTATATTTTTAAATTTTTTTTTATTTAAAGAATCTAATGAAATATTAATTCTTCTAACACCCGCATTAAGCAAGTCTTTAACATATCGATCAAGTTGAGATCCATTTGTGGTAAGTGTTAATTCTTCTAATCCTTTCCCTAATTTTTTTCCAATATTTTTAAATAATTCAATTATATTTTTTCTAACAAGAGGTTCTCCTCCCGTAATTCTTATTTTTTTTACGCCAAGATCGATAAAGGCATTACAAAGTCTATCTAATTCTTCTAAAGACAAAACGTCTTTTTTGGGCAAAAATTTCATATCCTCGGACATACAATAAGTACATCTGAAATCACAACGATCCGTAACTGAAACTCTTAAATATGAAATTTTTCGTTCAAATGAATCGATTAACATAAACAAATTAAATCATAAAAATATTTTTTTAGCTACTAGGAATTAAAGGCAAACATTCAACAAAATCACCAGCTTTAAATTTTGCTTTGCCACTTTCGAATACCCCCCAGCAATTTGCTTCTGTTAATGCTTTTAATTTATTAGATTGCTGGCCTTTCAATATTTTCAGCTCGCAAGATCCTTTTTTGGTAACTGTCAAATAGCATCTTAAAAAATTGGTAAAGTGTTTTCGTTTATAATATTTGTTTATCAATTTGGCTTTGAATGTTTTTTCCTTATTCATGCCTAACATATTTCGGATTAAGGGATAAATAAAAAATCTGAAACCCACAACCATAGATATGGGGTTGCCAGGAAGGCCAAAAAATATTTTTTTTTTAAATTTCGATAACATGATTGGACGTCCAGGCTTAATCTTAGCTCCTTTAAATTTATTTTGAAATCCAAATTGTTTTATAAATTTTGGTATAAAATCAAATTTACCAGCTGAGATAGCTCCGGAAGTTACAAATAAATCAATATCTGATTTTATTGTTTTTTTTAAAGCTTTTTTAAGTTTGTATGGTTCATTGTCCTTAATAACACCGCCATCAACAACTTCTAGATTTAAACCTTTCCCAAAAGCAGAAAAATAAAGATTATTTGAATTTCTAACTTTCCATAAAGGTATATTTTTTTTTCTGTAATCAATAATTTCATTACCTGTTCCAAAAAAAATTATTTTAGGTATTTTTTTTACTAATATTTTCTTAATTCCAAGTGCCGCCAAAGTAATAAGGTGATTAGCGTGGATTTGTTCGCCTTTTTTCACCACAAGATTTCCTGGTTTATAATCTTCTCCACCAAATCTTACATATTCAAATTTTTTTAAACTTCTATCTAAAATAATATGCGTAGGTTTTTTATTGGACGGAAAATATTTAACTTTTTCTATTGGTAAAATTGTGTCAAATTGTTTTGGCATCAAAGCTCCTGTCATGATTTCTACAGTAGAATTTTTTTTGTATTTATTTATTTTAGGATTATCGCCTGCGGCAATAGTTTTTAATATTCTAAATTTTTTGGTTTTTTTTGAATTTAATCCTTTAGTTTCTCTGGAAACCAAAGCAAAACCATCGAATGCAGAATTATTAAATGATGGATATTTTGATGGTGACAAAATATCCTTAGCACATATTTTATATAAAGCTTTATCAATAGAAATCTTTTTTGAAGGCAATGTAATTGAATTTTTATTAATTAAACTTATAGCTTTTTTATATGAAATCATTTTAAGGATTTATAACTTTTTTTATTTTTTCTGGTATTCCATTCGGATTAATCCATAAACCTTTCTTTCCACCAGATTTAAAAAGCAATCTTGTATTAGTAATTTTTAAATTTGGCTCAACAATTTTTGAAAGGTCATAAATGGCAAGCAATGCAGAATTAACCCCCGATAGAGCTTCCATTTCCACGCCTGTTTTTGAATTTGCAGACACTAAACAATAAACGGTTATTAAGTTTTTAGATTCATCAATTTCTGAATGAATAGAAATATGATCTAAAGACAATGGATGACAAAGTGGTATTAGTTCGCTTGTTTTTTTTACACCATTAATTCCAGAAACTTCTGCTATAGCTAATGGATCACCTTTTGGCATTTTTTTATTCTTAATCATTTTTATTATTTCAGCATTTAAGATTATTTCTCCTACAGCAAGAGCTTTGCGATGAGTAACTTCTTTACTACTTACATCTATCATTTTATAACTTGATGTCGAAAATATTTTGTTCAACGAATCTTCTATTTTATTACTTTTACTCATTTGTAATCTTTGTGCTTAACTTTTTTGCAAATTCTAAATCCTCTTTGGTGTTAATGTTAAAAAATGGATCATAATCCTCAAATTTAAATTCTAAATTTTTTATTTTATTTTTTTCTGTCCAATCCTGGACTTTCCTTACCTTGTTGTTTATTAAATCATCCTTGAGTTTGTCATAAAGTTCTAAGGACCACAAACCAAAAATATTATGCTTGCGTCCATGAGAACTTGCACAAAGTATTAGAGAGTCTTTTTTTTCTGACTCTTTAATAAAACTTTTAATGATACTTTCTGGAAAAAAAGGAGTGTCGCATGGAAAAGTTGCCACCCAAGAATATTTATTTGAATTTTTTTTTGCCCATTGCATAGCAGTAAGTATTCCCACTAAAGGTCCGAGTTGACCTTCGATACAATCCTTAACAGTTGTTAAATTATTTTTTCTAAAAAAATTATCGTCTATATTAGTAACTATAATTAAATCTTTTAAATATTTTTTCACTTTATCAATTGAGTATTGAATAAGTTTTTTATTATTAAGTTCAAGAAAGAGTTTATCATCACCCATTCTTTTGGATTTCCCGCCTGCTAAGATAGCTCCCAGTATATTGTGTTCGTTCATAAAACAAATTATAATTTTAAAGAAAATACAATAAAGTTCAAATGATAGATAAAGAAATCATTAAAATTGCGTCAAATACAGAAAATCATGGTGTGCTGAACAATTGTACACACTTCTCAAAGTTAAAAAATTCAATTTGTGGAGATGAAATGAAAATTTATTTAATTGTTAAAAATGAGAAAATTACAAATTTCAAATATGAATGTGAATCATGCATATATTGTCAAGCGTCAGTTAGTTTGCTTTCAAGAAATGCTCAAAATAAATCAGTAGAAAAAGTTAAAAAGTTCGCAGAACAAGTAAAAAATTGCTTTGAAAAAAAATGCAAATTCTTTTGATAAAGAATGGAAAGAATTTGATAAGATAATGACGAAAAATAATATATCAAGAAAGGAATGTTTGTTGCTGCCTATTAACACAACGCTTGACGCGTTAAGTAAATAATCTTTATGAAATTTAAAAAAATAATTTGCTGGCCGCCACTACTTGCTGGAATAGGGGCGGGAGTTACAATTGCGGTTATCTCATATATAACTTATCAATCTTTTTTGGCTGGAACTATTTACGGACTTTGGTTAACAGCTTCTTTTGGTTCTTCTGTCGTTATTGTTTTTATATCTCCAGAAAATGAATATGCTCAACCAAAAAATGTATTATTTGGTCATCTTCTTGCTGCGCTTGTTGGAATTATATTTGTAACTTTTTTTAAAATCACTCAAGATAGAACAGTATTCTTTTTAACCCTAGGTATAGCCATAGGCATCACTGTCATGCTTATGATGGTGTTTAAAATTATACATCCACCTGCTGGAGGAAATACAATTTTAGTAATGTTAGCTCAAGAATCATATCAATTTTTAATATTTCCAATATTTGTTGGTGCGGTTACTATTATAATTGGAGGGGTAATTTATAATAGACTTATATTAAAAAAAAACTACCCACTTCAGTGGTTTTAATATGAATTCAAAATATAAAACTGTTAAATATAAAAAAAATAAATCTTCAAATATTGAAGATTTGGTTTCAATTGAAGAGCCACTTGAAATGGCTGTTCGGTATAAAAAAGAAAATAAGTGGATAGACAATTCTTTTTCAATAACGATGAGAACACCAAAAAATGATGAAGATTTATTAGTTGGATTATTATTTTGTGAAGGAATAATTCAAAAAATTTCTGAGATAGAAAAAGTTGAATTTTTAGGTGAAAAAGTTGGAAAATTTGAATTACAAAATAAAATTAGAGCCACTCTAAAAAATGGAGAAAATCTTGATGTAAAGCACTTGAGAAGAAATTTCTTAACAAATTCTAGTTGTGGCGTTTGTGGTAAAACGTCAATGGATTCTTTAGAAATTATTTGTAAAACAAAAATAAACAAAAATGTTCCAAAAATAAAAAACTCATTAATTACTAAAATTCCAAATATTTTAAGTGAAAATCAATCAGAATTTTCAAAAACTGGAGGAATACATGCTAGCGCTTTATTTAACAAAGAGGGCAAACCCTTGGTGATTAAAGAAGATGTTGGTCGTCATAACGCATTGGATAAAGTCATAGGTTATTGTTTTAAAAATTCTTTATTTGATACAAAAAATCAATTTATAGCCTGCTCTGGTCGTTTAAGCTTTGAATTAGTTCAAAAAGCTCTTATGGCAAATATTGGTTTTCTAATGGGTGTGGGTGCGCCAACAAGTCTTGCTATTGATTTGGCAAAGCGCTTCGATATGACATTAATAGGTTTTGTAAAATCTGATAGCTTTAATATATATTGTGGTGAAAGTAGAATTTTAAAATAGAAAATTATGTCAAAAAATATAAGTAAGCTCTCTGGAAGAAAAGGACTTAAAGACAATCTTTTTAAGCGTATGGTTGACGCGACTAGCAAAAGTAAAAATGGTAAAGAAATAAGACAACTCGCTGAAGAATACCATGTTGGTATGTCAACTATTCATGGAGCTGAAAGTTTTTATGAATTTTTAAGACCTGAGCATAAAGAAAAAAAAGCATGGATATGCAATGGCAGTGCATGCATGTGCGCAGGAACACAAGGTAAGATTAGGAAAAAATTATCTGAAAAATTAGGAGAAGATAATATTGGAATGATGTTTTGTTTGGGTCATTGCTATGAAACTAATGCGTTTCACTATAATGGTCACAATTATGCAGGAAATGATATTGATCAAATTGACGAAATTATTAAAGGTAAAAAAATAAATTCAAAAAAAAATGTATTCCAAAAGTTTTGCGACAAAAACTATACTTATGGGCGATGATTTATCTTCAATTGATCAGTTTAAGGAATTAGTTTCTAATGTTTTAAAAAAAGATAAAAAGGAAACCCTTAAAACTGTTACAGAATCTAATTTATGTGGCAGAGGCGGAGCAGGGTTTCCTACGGGCATGAAATGGAATCTTTGTAGCCAACAAAAAGTCGAAAAAAAATATGTTGTTTGTAATGCTGATGAAGGAGATTCTGGTGCTTACTCAGATAGATATCTTTTAGAAGAACAACCACTGAAAGTAATATTTGGCATGTTAGTTTGTGCATATATTATTGGAAGCGATGAAGGAGTTTTATATATAAGAGGGGAATATCCAAAATCTATAGAGATTATTAATGGAGCTATCAACGAGCTTAAAAAAGCAAACCTTTTAGGAAAAAATATTTTAGGTACTAACTTTTCTTGTGACATGACAATTTGCATTGGTCAAGGAGCATATATTTGTGGAGAAGAATCTGCTTTGATAGCTTCAATTGAAGGAAGAAGAGCGGAGGTTGATGTAAGACCTCCTTTTCCAGTAGTAGAAGGTTTGTATAAAAAGCCTACTGTTGTGAATAATGTTGAAACGTTAGCCGCTATACCTTGTATATTAAAATTTGGAGCTAAAACTTTTTCTTCTGTAGGAAATGCTAAATCTGCTGGAACCAAGCTTGTTTGCTTAGATAGTTTATTTAAAAAACCTGGTGTTTATGAAATTGACATGGGAACACCGATGAAAAAAATAATTAATGAAATTGGTGAAGGATTTGTCCAACCCGTAAAAGCTCTTCAAGTTGGTGGTCCGTTGGGTGGCGTTATTCCAATTAAAGAAGTGGAAAAACTCAATTTAGATTTCCAAGAGTTTACTAAAGCCGGCTTTATGCTTGGACACGGAAGTGTAGTAAGTATCCCAGAATCATTTAGTATGGTTAAGTATATTCATCATTTATTCAAATTTTCATCCGATGAATCTTGTGGAAAGTGTTTTCCTGGAAGGCTAGGTTCTTATCGAGGTAAAGAAATGTTTGATCAAGCATTAAATAAATCAAACAAAATACCAATAAAACTTTTAAATGAATTGCTTGTAACCATGAAAAAAGGTTGTTTGTGCGCCCTATGTGGAGCGATTCCAGTGCCTATAAGCAACATACTAAAATATTTTACCCATGAATTTAAAGATGATATAAATCAGAGCGCTTAGGGGATTTATGAAAAACGGAAAAAGTCATAAAATTGCATATATAGATGGAGTTGCACATCAGATTAAATCTGAACATACTTCTGTATTAAAATTTGTCCGTGAACACGTAGGTAAAGATAAAGTTCCAAGTTTATGTGATGATCCCAATTTAGCTCCTTATGGAGCATGCAGAGTCTGCTCAGTGGATGTGGCTCTAAAAAAAGATGGACCTACAAAAACAGTAGCGTCATGTCATACTCCTGTAACCGAAGGTTCTTATATTATTACCAATAATAAAGATTTAGAAAATTTAAGAAAAAATATTGTTGAACTTGTTCTTACTGATCACCCTATGACATGCTCAACTTGTGAAGTAAATAATAATTGCGAATTACAAACAGTAGCTAATGATTTAGGAATAAACGAACACCGTTACAATAAACCTAAACAAAATAAAGGAACCCCAAAAGATACATCGCATGCATATATGCGAATGAATTTAGATAACTGTATCAATTGTGGACGTTGTGTAAGAGCATGTGATGAAATTCAAGGTTCTTTTGTTTTAACAATGAGTGGAAGAGGTTTTGAGTCAAAAAATTACAACTGATAACGACATGCTTTTTGGTGACTCATCTTGTGTATCTTGTGGCGCTTGTGCACACACTTGTCCAACTGATGCCATATCAGATGTTTTTGCATCTAAATCAGCTAACTATGATGAAAAAGTTAGAACCACATGTTCCTATTGTGGAGTTGGCTGTAACTTAGAAGCGTCAGTAAAAAATGGTAAAGTAGTTTCTATTGATACTCCAAAAGAAACTGAGGTTAATGCAGGACATACTTGTTTAAAAGGTAGATATGCTTTTGGTTTTTATGATCATCCAGATAGATTGAAAAGTCCTTTAATAAAAAGAAATGGTAAGTTTGAAAAAGCTTCTTGGGATGAAGCTTATGATTATATTAAAAACAAATTACAAAAAATAGTTAAAGAAAATGGTCCAGATGCAGTTGCAGGTATTTCTTCTGCAAGATGTACAAATGAAGAAAATTATGTTTTCCAAAAAAATGATTAGAGCTGTTATAGGAACAAATAATATAGATTGTTGCGCAAGAATTTGCCATTCACCAACTGCTTGGGGATTACAACAAACATATGGTACTGGTGCAGCTACAAACTCCACAGAAGACATTTATCATGCAGATTTGTTTTTGGTTATTGGGGCAAATCCAACTAACGCTCATCCAGTTACTGGTGCAAAAATTAAACAACAAGTAATGAAAGGTAAAAAGCTAATAGTTTTAGACCCAGTAACAACTGAACTTGCAAGAATGGCGGACTATCATATTAGATTAAGACCTGGCACCAACGTGGCGGTTCTAAACATGATGTTATATTTCATTATAGAATCTAAGTTACAAAAGGAAGATTTTATTTTGAACAGAACAGAAGGCTTTGAAAACTTTCTTAAGGGAATTAAAAAATTAGACATTGACCAACTAGCTAAGGTTGCTGGTGTTGATAAACATCAAGTTAAAGAAGCTGCTATTGCATACGCTACCGCAGGAAATTCAATGGAGTTTCATGGTCTTGGAGTGACTGAACATGAGCAAGGTTCAAAAAACAGTAATGCTAATTGCCGACCTTGCTATGATAACAGGTAATATAGGAAGAAAAGGTGTTGGAGTTAATCCATTGCGAGGCCAAAATAATGTCCAAGGTGCAGCTGATATGGGTTGTCAACCACATCAAGGTGCAGGATATTTTCCAGTTGCAGATGAAAAAATTCAAAATTTTTATACAGAAAAATATGGGGTCGTTCATCCAACAAAAGCTGGTTTAAAAATTCCACAAATTTTTGATGCAGCAATTAACAAAGAAGTAAAAGCTGTATGGATTATCGGTGAGGATGTTGTTCAAACTGATCCCAATAGTGCTCATGTCGCTAAAGCAATGAATGCATTAGATCTATTAGTGGTTCAAGAAATATTTTTAAGCGAAACTGCTAAACATGCTGACGTGGTACTACCAGGAACAACTTTCTTAGAAAAAGATGGTACATTTACAAATACTGAGAGAAGAGTTCAAAGGGTTAACAGAGCTGCAAAACCTCTTCCGGGAACAAAACCCGATGGAGTAATAGTTACAGACATGATGCAAAAGCTTGGATATAATCAACCAACATATGATGCTGATCAAGTCTTGGCAGAAATTGCAGATGTAGTTCCTTTCTTTAAAGGAATAACAAGAGAAAGACTAGGAAAATTAGGATTGCAATGGCCAGTTAAAGAAGATGGAACCGACACAAAAATTTTACATCAAAAAGAATTTAAATTAGGAAAAGGTAGAATTAAATATTTTGACTTTAAAGAAAGCAGTGAACTAGAGAAAAACAAAAAAGATTACCCTTTAATATTAACTACAAGTAGAGTTCTACAACATTACAACGCGGCAACAATGACTAGAAGAACCAAAAATATTAAAATTGTTGATGAAGACTTTTTATTAATTAATCCTAAAGATGCAAAACACAGACAGCTAAACACAGGTGATGTTGCTAGACTTTATTCAGGAAGAGGTGAAGTCTCTTTAAAAGTTGAAGTTACAGAAAAAGTGAAAGAAGGTATAGTCTTTACTACTTTCCATTTTCCTGAACACATGGTCAATATGGTAACCGGCCACGGAAAAGATGAAGAAACAATGTGTGCTGAATATAAAGTATCAGCTGTCGAAGTTCAAAAAATATCAAATCAATTTAAAACTGAAGTTGTAGCCGAAAAAGATCAAGCCGAAGTATTAAAAGCCTAATATAAATGTCACAAAAAGACGTAGGTAATAAAGTACCAATCTACAAATTGAAAACTACAAACGAAGTAATGAAATATTACGATGAGTGGGGAGCGGAAAATAAATATGACAAAGATATGATAGCCTGGAATTATACTGGGCCAAAAGAAACTGCTAATGTTTTCAAAAAATATGCCCAGAATAAAAATATTAAAATATTTGACGCTGGATGTGGAACTGGGTTGGTGGGGATTGAACTAAAAAAGTTTGGATACAATAATTTTGATGGAGCTGATCTATCACAAAAATTATTAAATTTAATCCCCGCAGGTTTATATAAAAAAATTATGAAAGCTGACTTAAACAAAACTATTGCAGTAAATAATGATACGTATGATGCTGTCATGTGTGTTGGGACTTTTACTTTTGCGCATGTTAAACCAAATGCTCTTGAAGAATTTATTAGAATTACAAAAAACGGGGGGTTAATTTGCTTTACTATCAATGAAGGAATTTACGAAGAATATGGTTTTGATAAAAAAATTAAAGAACTAAGTGATAAAAAAAATTGGGAAATGAAAGAATTTTTTAAATCTGACTATATAGCTAGCAAGGACGTAAATGCTTGGCTTGGTATCGCTCAAGTAATAAAATAAAATATAAATTACAAAACGTAAGGCTCGGTTCTCTTTTTTTTAGCAAAAATTCTATCTATGCTAAAACACGATAAATCTATAGTTTGATATTTTCCAGTAGTAATTAACTCGGTTAAACCTCTGCCAATTCCTGGCGATTGCATTAAACCTCTGCCTGTAAATCCAGTAGCTAAAAATACATTTTCGTATTTTGGGTGTTTTCCTACAATGGCATTATTATCCAATGTGTTGCAATCATAATAGCCAGCCCAACCTCCTGTTAATTTTAATTGCTCAAATTCAGGAACTCTATTTGCTAGTGCAGGCCATACAAGATTTTCAAAATCATCCCATTCTGGTTCTAGATCCGGGCAATCAAATTTAGAATTTGGAGATCCAGCAAGATATTCCTTACCTTCGGGTCTCCAATAAACTCCTGATGGAAGATCGCCTGTTAATGGCATTTCAGGATAATGTTTGGGACATTTCAGTCTAAAGACTGTATGTTTTTGTGGAGCAACAGGAATGTCATCGAGTAACTCTTTGGTCCAGCACCCAGCAGCGGATACAATAGTTTGTGCATTAATATCACTAATTTTTTTAACATTTCCTTTTTCAAATTTAGCCCCCAGTTCAATAGCTTTGTTTTTTAAAGCATTGTGAAACATATGAGGATCAATCCAACCTTCGATTTTATTATCAGTATAAGTTGCTGTTTCTAATCCTTCGGGGTTTATCCAGCTAAATACTTCTTTCAGTTTGCTAGCAGGAATATTTTTTGTGCCCGCCTCACATGCTTTGTGATTTTTTAGTGCTTCATATTGTTCTTCTGCGTGTTCCGGTCCAAATAATAATAAATAACCATTAGGAACAATACTGGCTGTTGGATTAGGATTGTTTTTTGTTTTAAGTGTATTTGAGATGTTAGAAATAAACTCCAAAGCAAATTTGCCAAGTTTAATATTTTCCTTCTGAAAAAATTGCCTTCTAAAACCGCCTAAAGATAAAGGAAAGGATGCTTTTTTATAAGCAGGATCTCTTTCAATAACTCTTACTTTTCTACCCTCTTTTGATAAAAAATATGCTGTTGCGGCTCCAATAATTCCACCTCCAACAACAACTACGTCATCCATGAGTCCCCTTTTTTTAGGGAAATATATCACAACTTAATTAAGTATAAAAATATAGAAATTTAAAACGAATGCATAACTTAACCATGCAAGATAGGGAACCATCAGAAAGGTACTAAACTTGTTAATTGGATAATATAATTTCATTAACCAAATGACGAAAAAAATGATAATCCCAATTATTATTAAAGATGCAAGTATTAGGTGAAGTCCGAAAAAAAATATACTCCAGCTTCCGTTAATAAGCAGGTGAATAAAATATATATATATAATTTTTTCTTTTCTTTGTGGATTTATCCAAATTAGCCAGATAGCAATTGACATTGCAATATACAAAGCAATCCAAACAGGAGCGAAAACCCAGTCAGGTGGATTAAAAGAAGGTTTTATTATCCCAGAATACCATGGTTCTTTATATAGATTAGTTACATAACTACCCCATGCAGAAGCTCCAAAAGCAAGAATATTAAATACAAGTAAAGAAATAATTTTTTTAGTTAATGACATCAGTAATACCCTCCTCCCAAAGCTTTATATTTTTTAGCCAACAACTGAGCTTTTCTAGCTGACCATTTGCCAGCTGTAGTTCCGTGAGTATTCTTAGCTTTAATTTCCACAAACAATTTTTTTCTTAAATTTGGTTTAGTATAACTTCCACGCTTAATTTTATTATCTATTTTCCATTCATTTCTGTATTTCCTCACTTTATCAGCTATATACTTAGGTTGCTTAGAAAATTGTTTACCTAGTTTCATAGCTTTGCGTTTAGCTTTTGTTGTAAGTCTATATTCAAAAGACGAGAGAGCTTTAATAGCTTTTTCTGGTAAGTAACGTTCTCCCGTTATTGATGATTTTTTTCCTGACTTAGTTCTCCATTTTTGCATTATCCAGGCTTTAAGACTAATTTGTTTTTTAGAATACATAAATATTTAAGCCACCGTTCCTCTGCCACCATCAACGCCGATTATCTGTCCAGTTATCCATGAGCTATTTTTAGATAGCAAAAATTTAGCTAAATAAGCTGCATCAAAACCTTCTCCAATTCTTTTTAGGGGGTGTTGTTTAGATATAGAATCTATGCTTTTTAAATTTTGTAATAAAAATGATGACATTTTTGATTTTGTTAAACTCGGAGCAATACAATTAACTCTGGTATGTGGGGCAAGCTCAGCTGCAAGAGCTACTGTCAAACCTTCGACAGCAGCTTTTGCGGGGGATATTATGCTGTGATTTGAAAATCCTTTTTTTGCAGCTACGGTGGAAAACATTACAATTGATCCGTTGTTTCTTTTTAAATTATCCTGAAATGTTCTAATAATGTCAGTGGCTGCTACTAAGTTCAGAATATAGCTAGAAACAAAATCTTTTGCTCTGGTTATTCTTAGAGGTTTTAAATCAATTGAACCAACGCAATAAGCAATTCCAAGAATTTCGGTTTCAGGTAAATTTTTAAATAATTTATCAGCAAAATTAATTTTCATTACATCGCATACCGAATAAGAATAACTTAGCTTATTTGCAATTTCTTTCAATTCGTCTTCATTTCTTCCTATTAGATGACAATCATGTTTTTCTTCATACATTTGATTTGCTAAGCTTGAGCCAATAGAACCAGTTGCACCAAAAATGAGATATTTTTTATTCACAAAAATTATATATAAATCCAACTTTTTTTAATTCCACACACATCTTGTCGCATATTTACTATTACATTTTTATAAAAAGTGTTTAAGTTAAAACAATGTCAAAAAATGTATGGATAACTGGAGCAAGCAGCGGTATTGGAAAAGAGTTAGCAATAAAATTTGCAAAGGAAGGATGGCAAGTTGCCGCATCAGCTAGAAGAGAAAATTTACTAAAAGATTTAAATAATCAAAATCCAAATATTCATCCTTTTCCTTTGAACGTTAAAAATGAAGATGAAACCAAAAATATTTTTCAAAATATAATAGAACAATTTAAAACAATAGATATTTCTATTTTTTGTACTGGAATTCATGATCCTGAATCAGAGAAAAAATTAAGTTCAGAAAAAATTAGAGAAATCATGGAAACAAATTTTTTTGGAACTTTAAATTGCATTATGGCAGTAAATACTTATTTTAGAGAAAAAAAAAATGGTCACATTTCTATAGTTTCTTCAGTTGCAGGTTATAGAGGTTTGCCTGCGGCTTCTGGCTATTGTGCATCAAAATCTGCTTTGATAAGTCTAGCTGAAAGTCTTTATTTTGATTTTAAAAGACACAACGTAAGAGTTTCTGTAGTAAATCCAGGTTTTATAAAAACTCCTATGACTGATAAAAATAAGTTTCCGATGCCGATGATAAAATCTGCTGAGTTTGCTGCAGAAAAAATGTTTATTGGTTTAACAAAAAAAAATGCATTTGAAATTCATTTCCCGCTAGCTTTTACAATGATAATGAAATTATTAAAAATTATGCCTAATTGGTTATATTTTTTATTAGTAAAAAAGGGAATGAAGACAATCAAATATTAATTTTTTTGAAACAACACAGTTAGTTCTGCAACTTTTATTCCAAATTTAGTCATTGTAGCTCTATTGATTGCAATTTCATCATTCTGCTTAAATATCCAATCATCAAAAGTGATTTTCATCTCTCTTCCTTTAACCGGAACTAATAAAACATATTCAAATTTAAAAGTTGGTCCATACGAATAACCTTTAGCCTTCCCCACAACGTCACCTGCCACTCCTTCGTAATTATGTTCATCAATTTTGTTTATTTTCCATTGCCTTTTTTGAACTTCACCATCTGACCAATTAAATTTCTCATTTAAAATTAATTGATTTCCATCCCAACTCCCATTTAATTCAGCAGAAAATTGTCTTATTACTTTGCCAGATCTATTTTGTAAAATTCCCCAAGCCCTTACGTCACCAGATAAATAATCTTCTATAATTAATCTTGGTTTTTGATCTTTAAAATCTATCGGTTTCATATTGTTACCTGAACAACTAATTAATAAAAATGTAAATAATAAAGTAAATATAATTTTCATATTTAATTATTTATTACATAAAGAAAACTGGATTAAATCTATATTTTTTGACTTAAAACCAGCATCACAATAAGAAAAATAAAAATCCCACATTTTTTTAAAGCTTGAGTTAAAACCTTGTCTTGAAATTAAATCCCAAGAATTTAAAAAACTTTCTCTCCATTTTTGCAAAGTGTTTGAATAATGTGATCCATATAAATGATATCTATCAATTTTCAATCCTGAGCTTTCGGATAATTTACTTAAATGTTTTAGAGAAGGCAAAAATCCACCTGGAAAAATATATTTTTGTATAAAATCTTCTTTCATTCTGTATCTGCTGTAAAGCTCATCTTTAATAATAATCGCTTGAATGGCCGCTCTTCCTCCTGGAAATAAATTTTCTTTAATAACATTAAAATATTTATTTAAATATTTTTCGCCAACAGCTTCGATCATTTCAATAGAAACTATAATGTCATATTTATTATTTAATTCTCTATAATCCAGCATTTTAACATTTACTTTGTGTACCAGTTTTGCTTTTCTAATTCTTTCTTTGGTAAATAAAAATTGTTTTTTTGAAATAGTAATACAATCTAATTTAATATCATAATTTTTTGCAAGGTGTTCAGCGAAACCTCCCCACCCGCATCCTATTTCTAAAATTCTATCTCCCTTACGTGGCTTAACCATATTTATTAACTGATTGTATTTATTTATTTGTGCCTGTTCTAAAGTTTCTTTAGATGATTTAAATATTCCACAAGAATAAGTGTGAGTTCTGTCTAGCCAAGTAGAAAAAAAATCATTTCCTAAATCATAATGCAGGGATATATTTTTTTGACTTCTCTTTTTTGTATTACTAAATATATTTCTATTTAAAAAATTTCTTAAAAATGAAAACTCAAAAAATCCAGAAAATTTATAGGTTGTGGTAATATTTTTTGCAGCTAACTCTATTAAGGTGGTTAAGTTTGTTGTTTCAAATTCATTATTTATGTAGCTTTCTCCTAATCCGGAACTTCCCCTTCTCAAAATTTTGTAACAAAAACTTGGATCGTTAATTTTTATATGAGCTTTTAATAGACTTTCCTTATTTCCAAAAAAATATTCATTTCCTTTTGAATCTATTAGATTTAGATACCCATTATAAATTTTTTTTAAATTCCAAAAAACAAAAAGATCTGAAATATGGTTCAATATTTTTTTCATTAATTTTCAATCGATAAATTATTCTTTATTTTTATTTTTCTCTTTACAAGTTTAACTCCTTTAATCCATAATCTTAATGCTTCAAAATGTATCGCCAGGATAACTTTGAATGACATGAGCGGATGTTTTAAAAATTGAAATAACAAATTTTTATTAGTCATTTCTACCCTTTTTCCAACTTGGCATGCAGTGAGTAAGGTGCCTTCGCTGTCTTTCTGTTTTATAAAAACATTTAAAATTTTTCCAGGATTTAACAATCTAAAGTTGTAAAAAGTTTTCATTTCCATAAATGGCGAAACATAAAATTTTTTATCACATTTATGTAAAATTAAATTAGAAGATGATGATGCAGAAAATACATAGGTGTGTTGCTCATTAAAGGTATTTTTTACTTCATAAAGAATTGCCTTTAATTTTAAATTATCATCATAACAATAAAAAATACTTAAAGGGTTGAACACGTATCCAAAAAATCGCGGATAACAAAGTAACTTAATAGTTCCTGATCCAATATTTATTTTAGCATCAGCCAGTCTACTCTTTACCCACGCAATCAAGGTGCTTCCATCTCTGGGCCCGTGATCAACATCATAGAAACTTAAAATATTAAATCTGTTATATGAAAAAAAATTTATTTTTTTACCTAAGTTTTCAATCTCATTTAAATCAATAAACAAAGAAAAAGTTTTGTAGGAAAAAAAATGTCTTTTAGGTTTAAATCTTCTATGGGTAACAAAACCCGAATATATGCATGAATTAAATAGGCTCATAATCTATTTGCAATTTCTATACCTGAATTTAAACCATCCTCATGAAACCCATAACCAAAATAACTTCCACAAAAATAGCTATTATTAACACCTTGAAGTTCCGAAAGATATTTTTGGGCATTGATTGTTTTCATTTCATAATAAGGATGAGTGAATTCAACTTTTTTTATAATATTATTACCATTTATAGAAATAAATGGATTTAACGTTAGAAAATAATTCTTTTTCGTTTTTAGATTTTGTAATTTATTTAGCCAATATGTAACGCAATTTTTTTTTTTATCATTTTTATCCAATATCGAATTCCAACTAGACCAAACATTTCTCCTTTCTGGCATTAATCGATCATCGTTATGAAGATATGCAATATTCTTCTTATAATGAAAATTTTGTAATATTTTTTTTTCATTTTCTGTGGGATCTTTAATTAATTTTAATATTTCGTCAGCATGCACAGCAAAGACCACTTTATCATATTCAAAATATTCATTTGATGCACCATAATAAAGTTTAATCCCATTTTTATTTCTTAAAACATTTTTAATAGCATAATTTTTAAAATATTCACCATTAATGGTTTCTAAAATTTTTTTAACATAAATTTTGCTTCTTCCTTTTACAGTATACCATTGTGGTCTATTTTTAATTTTGAAAAGGCCATGATTTTGAAAAAAATTTATAAATAATGACATTGGCATTTCATAAGCTAAATCTGTAGATGTAGACCATATAGCCGACACCATAGGAATAATATGAAACCTAATAAAATAATCTGACATTTTTTTAGATTTTAGAAACTCACCTAATGTTTGATGCATAAAATCTTCTTTGTTAATATTTTCTGCCATTTTATAAAAAGAAAATATTTCTTTTATCATTTTTATAAAACTAAAATTCAAAATATTATATTTATTAGCAAACAACCCTTTTAAACCACTACCAGAATATTCGATTTTTGAATTTTTTACTGAAACTGAAAAAGACATATCACTTTTTTCGTAGTTTACTTGAATCTTCTCAAATAAATTTACAAGATTTGGATAGTTAACTTTATTAAAAACAATAAATCCTAAATCTAATGAAGTCGTTTCTTTAGAGTCCTTTGAAAAAATATCTACAGTATACGAATGTCCACCGAAGTGATCATTTTTTTCAAATAAGTCTACTTTATGTTTTTTAGATAAAAAATGGGCCGCACTTAGACCTGAAATGCCTGAACCTATGACAGCAATTTTCATATAATTTTTTTATGCTGCTGACTCTTTATATTCGTCCATCGATGGACAAGAACAAAAAAGATTTTTGTCACCGTAAACGTTATCTACTCTAGCAACTGGAGGCCAATACTTATAAGATTTTAAAGCCGCTGATGGGTACGCTGCGCTTTCTCTATCATATTTATGTTTCCATTCATTAGCAGCAAGCTCGGTATGAGTGTGTGGTGCATTTTTTAAAGGATTATCATTCTTATCAAATTTTCCACTTTCAACTTTATTAATTTCTTTTCTTATTTTAATCAATGTTTCGCAAAAACGATTAATTTCAAAAAGACTTTCACTTTCAGTAGGTTCAATCATAATTGTTCCTGGTACTGGCCAAGACATTGTTGGTGCATGAAAACCAAAATCAATTAGCCTCTTTGCTATATCTTCCTCAGTAATACCTGTTTCAGCTTTAATAGGACGAATATCAATAATACATTCGTGAGCCACATTTCCATTTTTTCCTGTATAAAGTACAGGAAAATATTTGTTTAATTTTTTTGCAATGTAATTTGCATTTAATATGGCTACTTGGGATGCTTTTTTTAAACCTTCTGCTCCCATCATTTTTATATACATCCAAGAAATTACTAGTATGCTTGCGCTTCCCCAGGGAGCAGAAGAAACTGCTCCAATACCTGTTGTTGGTCCGCAGTCTTTAATAACTTCGTGTTTTGGTAAATAAGGATCCAAATGTTTTTTACATGCAATTGGGCCCATACCAGGGCCTCCTCCGCCATGAGGAATGCAAAATGTCTTATGCAAATTAATATGACAAACGTCAGGACCAAATTTACCTGGTTTAGCTATTCCAACTAATGCATTGAGATTAGCCCCATCCATATAAACCTGCCCTCCATTATCATGTACAACGCTACAAATTTCTTTTATTTTTTCTTCAAAAACTCCGTGGGTAGATGGATAAGTAACCATTAAAGCAGATAAATTTTTTGAATATTTTTTTGCTTTTATTTTTAAATCTTCTAGATCAACATTTCCATTTTTATCACAGTTAATTACCACAACTTTCATTCCAGCCATTTGTGCGCTGGCTGGATTGGTGCCGTGAGCTGAGCTTGGAATCAGGCAAACATTTCTATCTTTATCTCCGTTTTCCAGATGATATTTTCTAATTACCATCAATCCCGCATATTCACCTTGAGCACCGGCATTTGGTTGTAAAGAAACCCCTGAAAATCCAGTAATTTCTCTTAACCAATTCTTTAAATCTGTAAATAAATTTCTGTATCCTTCCATTTGTTCAACTGGAGCAAATGGGTGAGGCTCATAAAATTCTCCCCAAGTAACTGGGATCATTTCAGAAACAGCATTTAATTTCATTGTACATGATCCCAAAGAAATCATTGACCTGTTTAGAGCAATATCTGAATCTTCCAATTTTTTTAAGTAACGAAGCATCTCTGTTTCTGAATGATAAGAATTAAAAACAGGATGCGTAAGATATTTTGAAGTTCTCGTTAAATTTTTTGGTATGTTGCTTAGTGTAACTTTACCGGTTTCGTTAATTGACTCTGCGCTATTGAAAATTTTCAAAAGCATATTAGTTTTTTCTATTGATTTTCTTTCATCAAAGGCAACAGATATCATGTTATCACCAACCATTCTTAAATTAACTCCGTTTCTTAATGCATTTTTAAAAATATTTTGTGTTTTATTTTTTGTAAGAATGGTAACCGTGTCGAAAAAATTATCTGAATAAAGCTCATAGCCTGACTTCTTTATTTTATCTGCAAAACTTTTTGCTAATTTAGATATTCTTTCCGCTATCTCATTAATTCCTTTGGGACCATGATAAATTGCATATGCCGCCGAAATAATGGCAAGTAAAGCTTGAGCAGTACATATATTGCTAGTGGCCTTTTCTCTTCTTATGTGTTGCTCTCTAGTTTGTAGCGCCATACGTAATGCTTTTTTTCCTAGTCGATCAACTGAAACACCAATAATTCTTCCTGGCATTGCTCTTTTATATTCATCTTTTGTTGCAAAAAATGCTGCATGCGGTCCCCCATATCCCATTGGAATTCCAAATCTTTGCGAATTTCCAACGGCAATATCAGCTCCGAGTTCCGCAGGTGTTTTTAGTTTTGTTAAAGCCAACAAATCAGTAATTAAAATTACCTTACCTTTTTTTTTATGAATTAAACTGATTGCTTCGCTGGGATCTCTGATATCACCCAAAGTCCCTGGATATGCAAGAATTCCACAAATAATATCATCTTTTATATTTTTTAAATCTTTTTCTTGGTCACCAATTATTAATTGTAATCCAAATACTTCTGTTCTTGTTTTAATTACGTCAATTGTTTGAGGGTTACAATCACTTGAAACAAAAATTTTATTTAAATTATTTTTATCTACTCTTCTGCTCAACCCAATTGCTTCCGCCGCTGCTGTAGCCTCATCTAACAAAGATGCATTGGCTATATCCATACCGGTAAAATCTAAAATCATTTGCTGATAATTTAGTAACATTTCTAATCTTCCTTGAGCTACCTCGGGTTGATAAGGTGTATAAGCAGTATACCAACCTGGATTACAATATATATTTCTTACGATAACATTTGGCATATAAGTGTTCGAATATCCCATTCCAATATAATTTGTATAAACCTTATTTTTTTCTCCGATTGTTTTTAATTGTTTTAACGATTCATGTTCAGAAGTTGGATCACCAATTTTAAGTTTATCTTTTAATAAAATATTTTCTGGCACAGTCTTTTTCATTAAATCATCCAAAGAATCGGCCCCTACCAATTTTAACATTTCTTTTATATCCTCTTCTGATGGACCAATATGTCTTCTGATAAATTCTTTTGATGTGTCGTTAATCATTTTAATTAGGATTTTCCTTTGTAAATTTATCGTAATCAACTTTGCTCATTAAACCATCTAATTCAGATTTATTTTTTATTTTAATTTTAAAAAACCAAGCTGCCCCTTCAGGATCTTTATTAACTGAACCAGGATCATCCACGACGGACTGATTAGTTTCAGTAACTTCACCAGTGATTGGAGTATAAACATCACTTGCTGCTTTAGTAGATTCAACAACTCCTGCTTGACCTTCTTTTTGAACATTTTTTCCTTTTTCAGGCAATTCTACAAAAACTACATCGCCTAACATCTCTGAAGCATGTTTTGTAATGCCAACTGTTGCAATATCTCCTTCTACAGTGATCCATTCATGTTGTTTTGAAAACTTCTTCTCACTCATTTTTTACCTCACATAGTTTTTTTTATAAAATGGAAGCTCCGAAATTTTAGCTTCATGTTTCTTTTCTCTAACTTCCAAAAAGATCTTTGTTCCTGGTTTTGAAAAATTTAATTTTACATAACCCATAGCAATAGATCTGTTAACGCTTGGACCAAAAGTACCACTTGTAATAGATCCAATTTCCTTACCATCTCCAGAAAAAATTTTAACTCCCTCCCTAGCTATAATTTTTCCTTCAGGCTTAACACCAACTCTTAATCGACTTAAACTACCATTTAAATCAGATTTTATTTTTTTGTATCCTACAAATCCACCCTCTTCTCTTCTTCTCTTGGAAATAGCCCATTTAAGATTTGCTTCAATTGGACTTGTAGTTTCATTTATGTCATGGCCATAAAGACACAATCCGGCTTCTAATCTTAGAGTATCTCTTGCTCCCAAGCCAATTGGTTTTACGTCATGCGATATTAATTTTTTTGCAAAGTCTTCTACAAATTTATTTGATATGGAGATTTCAAATCCATCTTCGCCTGTATAACCCGATCTTGTGATATATAGATTTTCCCCATTATAAGAAAATTTATTTCCATTCATAAATTTAAGAGAAGAAACTCCACTAATTATTTTTTCTAATATTTTTGATGATTTTGGCCCTTGCAAAGCAATTAGAGATAAATTTTTATGTAAAACTATTTTAAATTTATTCTTAAGCGAACTACTAATAATTTTAAAATCATTGTTTTTGCATGCAGCATTGAGAATAATATTAAAACCTTTTTCAACTTTAGTTACAATTAAGTCATCACAGATTCCGCCCTCTTCGTTAGTAAGAAAAGAATACTTCGATTGATTTATTTTTATTTTTTTTAAATCTACTGGTATGATTTTTTCTAATTCTGCTGCCAAATCTTGATTTCCTTCGATTGATAATTGACCCATATGCGAGACATCGAACATACCTGCACTACGTCTAGTTGTTTTATGTTCATCTACAATTCCCGATGAATATTGCACTGGCATCTCATAACCAGCGAAGGGGACAAATTTTGCTCCCAGACTTTTATGATAATTGTATAAAGCTGTTTTCTGTATTTCCATAATAACTCTTATCAAACCCCCTCTGTCTAGTTACCTGAGAGATTTACTCCTTCGGTGAGGCTAAGCCTTCTTTCCAGAGTTATTATGTACGGTCCTTTTTGCCTGAGAGTTTCCGGGGTGGTTGCTCCTTCGGCGCCAATTAAATTGGTCTCTCCCGTATTAAATGGAGTTTATGACAGATGTGAATAATTTTCAAATGAATAAAGTTATTTTTTTTTTGGACTGAAAAAAAACTCAAATAAAATTGCCGAAATAATAACTCCTCCCCCAATAATCACACTTGAAGGTGGTATTTCGTTAATAAAAAGCCAAGCCCAAAGTGGTCCAAAAACTGCTTCGGTTAACATTAAAATACCAACTACAGCTGCAGGTGTAGTTTGAGATCCAATGGTAATCATTATAAATCCAAAACCAATTTGAAAAGTTCCTGCTAAAAAACCTAAAAATAAATCATGAGATGATATAGACAGTTTGCCAGCAACTAAATATCCAATCAAAGCAGCAAAAATTCCTGCTATAAATTGGGATGGAACCATGTCCACTTTTGGATATTTTCTCACTATGATAATTAGTACTGCGAACGAAATTGGCATTACGAATGCAACAATATTACCAAGAAATTGACTGCTAGATTGAATAGACAAAGAACTTCCAATTATAAGAAGTACACCTGACATACCCATAATAATTGAAATTAAAGTTACAAAATTAATTTTTTCTTTTAGAAAAAAATAACCAAATAGTGCTAAAAAAATTGTTTCTGTAGAAATAATAAAAAGAGTATTAGCAACAGTAGTATGATACATGGCAAATACATAAGCAGAAAAACCAATTCCCAAAAATATTCCAGCTATAATTCCAGGTAATCCAGATGCTTGAAATGATTTAAAGAATTTTTCTTTAAAAGTGATTAATAAATATAGAGCTACTATAATTGAGAAAAAAAATTGTCTCCAAAAAAGGATTTGCCATAAATTGGCTCCTTCAAAAGATTTTACGATTATGCCACCAAAACTTAAACACAGAGCACCAAGTAAAACTAAAACTGGACCAGGAATTTTATTTAATATTGTCAATTTATCTCTTTAATATTTTTTATAGTTTTAGAAATATTATTGAGATGTTCTTTATACAATTGCTCAGCTTCGCGCAACTCAATTAATTTAAAAAATATTTTTTCTCCAGGAGTTTTTTGTATCAGTAAGTTGTAATCTGCTGATATTACATTTGCAATTTTAGGATAGCCCCCAATGGTAGGATAATCAGTTAATAATATAATTGGCTGCCCATCAGCAGGAACTTGAATTGCACCCTTTGTTATACCCTCCGATCTTATGTTTGTACTGACAATATTTTTTATAATACTTCCTTCCAATCTCATTCCCATTCGATCAGTTAAATTGGAAATTTTATAATTTTTTGAAAAAAAATCTTTTTGACTGTCTTTAGCAAAAGAATCAAATTGAGGTCCCTTTAAAACTCTAATTGTATCTCTGTTGGTGTTTGAAAAATTTGTTCTAAAATTTTTCTTTTCATTTCTGTTTCTTTTTATATTTATTTTATCATTTGTCTTTATTTTTTTTCCGTCATTGGAACCAATTTCAGCTCTATCTAAAATAGAAACGCTTTTACAAAAATACTTTAAATCAAATCCTCCTTCTAAAGCCATATAACCATAAGCAGATTGTTTCGTTGCTAAAATATCAAGTTGATCTCCCTCATCTAAATTATAAGTTCTGTAGCATTGTCCTTTTATTGCTTCTTCATTTAATTTTTTTATTTGGAAAAGAACATTACCGGTGATTGAGATTTTTGTTTTACCTTTAATTAGTTTTAGCAATGGACCTTGATAAGCAAACTCAATAACTCCCTCGTTAGAAGAATTTCCAACTAAGGCATTTGCAATTAAAAACGATTCTATGTCCATGCATCCTCCTGGAGTTACTCCAAAATGCTGCATATGAAAACGTCCTCCGTCTTGGAACGTTGTATTAATACCAGGCCTCAGAACTTCAAAAAAAATATTACTCATTGTTTAATTTTTCAAACTCCTTTTTTGAAACTGATTTAAATTTTACAGAATCTCCTGGAGATAAAAGACAAGGATTGGACTCGTCTTTTTTATTAAAAAGTTTAGTAGGAGTTCTTCCTATAATATTCCAACCGCCCGGGCTCTCATAAGAATAAATATTGCAAAATTTTTCTACAATACCAACTGATCCTGCTGGTATTTTAACTCTCGGTGTTTTTAAACGATTTAAAAAAAGTTTTGAATCTAGGTCACCCATAAAAGGATGGCCGGGAATAAAACCAACCATATAAATAAAAAAATTTGTATTTAAATGAATATCTATAATTTTATCCTTATCTATTTTTAAAGTCTTACTCATGTTTGTTAAATCCATCTCAAAATCATAACAAATAGGGATTGTCCATTTTTTGCTATTTTGGGAAGTCTTTAATTTTGAAAAATCCACAGAATTTAAAAAATCTTTTATTTTCGATGAATTTATTTTTCCAAGATCAAAATTTATAATTAACTTGTTATATGATGGAGTGTAATTTAATACTCCATCCAAATTTCCTTCTGAAACTTCCTTTTTTATGTAGTAAAATAATTTGATAACACTAGTATTTATGCTTCTACTAACTTCATCCCCAAAATCACATACGATTCCGCAATCACCAATATTATTTAGTTTCTTGAACATAAATTGATATAATAGTTCTTATTCCCGATTAAATAAACTATGGATTTAGAAAATGGAAATTAATATCAATTGTGACTTGGGGGAAAGTTCGAAATTACATTCAACAGAGAACGATCCTTTATTACTAAGTATTGTTAATTCTGCAAATATTGCCTGTGGTTATCATGCCGGTGATGAGGCAACCATGGAAAAAACAATTGAAATTTCAAAAAAAAATAATGTAAGTATAGGGGCCCACCCTTCTTTTAATGATCCAGAAAATTTTGGAAGAAAGAGACTTGATTTACCAGCTAAAGAAATAAAAAAACTAATTATAGATCAAATTGCTATTTTAACGAGTATTGCTAATGACAAAGAAATAAAAGTTACACACGTTAAGCCCCATGGGGCTTTGAATAATATGGCGTGTGAAAACTATGATTTAGCAAAGGTAATATCTGAATCAATTATTGAAGCAAATAAAGATTTAATATTTTTAGTTCCAACCGGATCTCAAATGGAAAAGGCTGGAAAGAAACTTAACCTAAAAGTTGCTGCAGAAATATTTGCTGATAGAAATTACGAAGATGATGGTAATTTAATTTCAAGAAAAAAAGATAATGCACTGATAACTGATCCAGAAGTTGCAAAAAAACATGTTATAAAAATGGTCGAAACACAAGCTTTAAACTGTTACTCTGGAAAACAAATTCCCTGCGACATTGATTCCATTTGTGTGCATGGAGATGGAAAAAGCGCAGTCAGTACGGCAAAAGAAATTAAAGAAGGATTGATTAAATCTGGAATTTCATTAAAACCCTTAAATAAATTAAAAAAATTTATTTAACTTGAAAACAATAATAAAAAGAAAATTAAAATCACACGACTTTTATAAGTTGTTTAAACCTCAGCTATCCCCAAAAAAAATGTTAGAGCTTGGTGTGTTTGGTGGTTCATATTTTGGAAGAAAAATAAAAGAATATCCAAAATCTTGGTTTAAAAAAGCAAAATTAGGTAAAACTTTTGATGTTAAAAAAAATAGATTTAAAGTCAGAGCTGGTTTAACTAGAAAAGAATGGTTAAATAAAGGATGGATTTTTAAAGAAGATCCGTTGGGTTGGTTTCAATGGTATTGCAGATTTAAAAATGGCAGAAGAATTCCTCATATAGATGAAATTCAAATTAAAAGATGGAAAGCATTCAAAAGACATGTGACAGCCATTAAGAAAAATTGTGAACCAGGTGACATTCATTGTAGAAGAAAACAAAGGCAAGCAATTCTGCAATGGGCTTACGATCCTTTCATTTAAGCTAATGAGTAATTGCAATATAATTATTTAGCTTATAGAATAAAAAAATATAAAAAGTGCTAGAAGAAACCCTAATATTTATTCAAATTGTATTTATCGATATCGTAATGGCTGCAGATAACGCCATTATCATTGGTATGGTTGCAGCAAATTTTGCTCCTAAAAATAGAAAACAGATAATTATGTGGGGGGTTTTTGCCGCTTTTATATTCAGAGTCATATTTGCCTTTTCAGCAACCTTTTTACTTCAATTTGCATTTATCAAGTTAATTGGAGGCGCGCTTCTTTTATGGATAGTTAATGAACTTAGAATAGATTTATTTACAGTAAAAAAAATAAAATCACCGACGAAACAATCTAAAGAACCTTCTTTCATGAGTGGTGTTTATAAAGTTTTGATTGCAGATATAACTTTAAGTTTCGATAACGTCTTAGGCGTTGCTGGAGCAGCAAAAGAACATTACTTGCTGTTATTGTTTGGTTTAGTTTTCTCAGTAATTTTGGTTGGTGCGTTAGCTACATATTTTGCAAAATTTATTCAAGACCACAAATGGGTTGGGTATGTTGGTCTAGCGGTAATTTTATTAGTAGCCGTCCAATTAATTATCGGAGGCCTAATGGATTACGGAGTGCTTACGATCAACGACCCTTTTGCTTCTTGGTTCTAGTAAATTATATCTGCAAGTCCGTAACAAAGAACTGCACTTAATAAAGTTAAAACACCTGGGGCAATTATTCCTTCAATTGAAGTTTTCTCATTAGTGCCCAAATTTCCTTTTTTATGAGACCAAATTGCAAAAATAAAAGCAAATGTATTTTGTAAGAAAATTAAATTAAAAAATGCCCATGTGTTTGATAATCCATCAGCTCTTACAAAACCTACATAAATTGCCATCAAGACAGAACCAACAATAAAAGAGCCAAAAAATCTCGTCATTATTGCAGCACCATCTCCCATGCCGTATTGATCTACAAATGCTTTAGTTCCAGCTAAACATCTGAATGCGTAAAAAGCATATCCAGCAAAATGAACTAAAAAAACAATTAAGTAAATTATTCCATTAAATTTTTCTATCATTATTATTATCCTTTTTTATTATTAATCTTTATAGATTAACTTTACTCAATTCATACATTTGAACAACTTCGATACATTCATCGAAAATAGGTTTTGCTATCGGGTTATTACCTGAAGCGAACTTCTTCATTTCTGCTTCATTATGAACTGAGACTTTAAACATAACATAACTTTTATCTGGTCCTATTGCTGGAACTGTTTTTTCAACATGAGCAATAGTTTTTCTTACTGCCATTCCTTCATCTGATTGCATAAATCCCATGAATTTTTCAAATTTTCCTTCACCAGATTTAAGCTTTGCTATTGCAAGCATTTCTTTTGCCATATTTTATTTCCCCCTCTTTCCTTTATTCTATAATTAAAATTGATTAAAAAATACCTTTATTAGAAATTTTATTTTGGTGAATGTCTTCTTTTAGTTGAATATTTAGCTTATCAAGCTCTGATTTACTTAAATTTCTTAAATTTTGAACATCATTTAAAAATCTTTCTGATTCACTCGCTTCAATAATACCATTTGTAAGTGTCTTAAATTTTTTAATATAATCTTTTCTTTTAAATGGATTTTTTCCATTGGGGTGAGCATCCGCAACACTAATTTCTTCAACAATTTTTGATCCATTTTTCATCTTAATTAATACTTTTCCACCAAAGCACTTTTTGTTTGGATTGGGATCGTGATATTTTTTTGTCCATTTTTTATCCTCAAATGTTTTGATTTTTTTCCATAGCTCGACAGTACTTTTGGTGTTAGCTCTTTCTGGAGTATAGGAATCTACATGATGCCATTTGCCATCTTCTAGGGCCACTGCGAAAATATACATAATAGAGTGATCAAGTGTTTCTCTGCTTGCTTTTGGATCCATTTTTTGTGGATCATTTGCTCCAGTTCCAATCACATTGTGAGTGTGATGGCTTGTGTGAATTTCAATTTTTTTAATATCTGAGACATTCTTTATTTTTTTATTTAAACTTCTTGCTAGATCTATCAGTGCTTGCGATTGATATTCGGCTGAATGTTCTTTGGTATAAGTTTCTAAAATAGCTTTTTTTTCTTCATTAACTTTTGGTAATGGAACAGTATATTTTGCTTTAGGTCCTGAAAGAACATAAGCTATTACACTGTCTTCACCTTCATAAATTGGGCTCGGCGCTCCTTCTCCTCTCATTGCTCTATCAACTGCTTCAATAGCTAACTTTCCTGCATGAGCTGGTGCAAAGGCTTTCCAACTTGAAATTTCACCTTTTCTTGATTGTCTTGTAGAAATTGTTGTGTGTAATGCTTGTTGAATAGATTGATAAATAGTTTCAGTATCAAGTTTTAACAAAGATCCTATTCCTGCAGCAACACTTGGTCCCAAATGAGCTATGTGATCAATTTTATGTTCGTGCAAACAGATTCCCTTAACAAGATTAACTTGGACTTCATATCCCGTAATAATTCCTCTAATTAAATCCACGCCGCTCAAATTTTTTTGTTGAGCTACTGCTAAAATCGCAGGAATATTATCACCTGGATGGCTATAGTCTGCAGCAAGGAAAGTATCATGAAAATCTAATTCTCTTACTGCGGTTCCATTTGCCCAAGCAGCCCACTCACAATGAAATGTTTGATTAGAATTAATTCCAAAAACTGTTGCTCCATTCTCTCTTGGGTGGGCTAATGCCATTTCTCGTGCAGAAATAACAGGGTTTCTATTTAATGAAGCTATTGCTACAGAAGCATTATCAATGATCCTATTGATAACCATATCAATCGCATCTTCATTTAAAGGAGCTTTATCTGAAGCAATTTCAGCAATTTTCCAGGCTAGTTGATCTTCTTTTTTTAACTTAGCCGATGATTTATGTACTCTTACTTTAATATTTCTCATTATAGCATACTTCTTAAAACGTATTTTAATATTCCGTCGTTTTTATAATATTCAACTTCATTTGCTGTATCAATTCTAGAAAGTAAATTAATCTTTTTAGCTGCTCCATCTGCATATTTAATCTCGCATTCAATTTCCTGACCTGGCGTAATGCCTTTTTCTATATCGATAATAGTAATTAATTCAGATCCTTTTAGATTTAGTTTTTTTCTATTAAATCCATCCTTAAATTGAAGAGGAAGTATCCCCATTCCAATTAAATTTGATCTATGTATCCTTTCAAAACTTTCTACGATTACAGCTTTTACTCCTAGTAATTTTGTACCTTTTGCTGCCCAATCTCTAGAAGATCCTGCTCCATATTCTTTTCCAGCAATTACAACAAGATCATTTCCTCTTTTTTTATATTCCATTGCTGCTTCATAAATAGTCATCACCTTTCCTTCTGGGTATAATTTCGTAAACCCTCCTTCAGTTCCAGGAGCTATTTCGTTTTTTATTCTAATATTTCCGAATGCTCCGCGTACCATAACTTCATGGTTTCCTCTTCTTGCTCCGTAAGAATTAAAATCTTTTTGCTGAATTTGATGTTTCATAAAATAATCGCCAGTCGGACTATCTTTTTTTATTGATCCAGCTGGAGAAATATGATCTGTCGTTACCATATCACCTAAAATTAATAACGGTCTAGCATTAGTAATTTTTTTGAAACCTTCGGGATTGTCAGACATTTTTTCAAAAAATGGTGGTTTTTTTACGTAAGTAGAACTGTCATTCCAATTGTAAATGCTACTTTCGCTAGTTTTGATTTTTTTCCAATCATCTGAACCTTCTGAAACTTTTGAATAACGCTTAGAAAACATTTCAGCATTTATTGATGTTAAAATTAGCTCTTCAATCTCTTTATTTGTTGGCCATATATCTTTTAAAAATACATTTTTCCCATCTTTATCTTTTCCTAAAGGTTCTTTGTATAAATCAAAATTCATTGAACCAGCTAGAGCGTATGCAACAACTAAAGGTGGAGATGCTAGATAGTTTGCTTTTACATCAGGATTAATTCTTCCTTCAAAGTTTCTATTACCTGATAAAACTGAAACTGCATATAAATTTCCTTTTTGAATAGCTTCTGAAATATTTTCATTTAAAGGACCTGAATTTCCTATACAAGTTGTGCATCCATATCCTACCAAATGAAAACCAAGTTGATCCAAATACTTATTTAATCCAGCTTTTTCAAGATAATCTGTAACAACTTGAGAACCTGGTGCCAAAGAAGTTTTTACCCAAGGTTTTACTTTTAAACCTTTTTCTACTGCCTTTTTAGCAAGCAAACCAGCTCCTATAAGTACACTGGGATTCGAAGTATTGGTACATGAAGTAATTGCAGCTATAACAATATTTCCATCCTTTAATTTGAAATTTTCGCCTGAGACTACTTCTTCTTTTATACTTTCCTTATTCATATTTTTTTTGAAAGAAGTCATAAAAGATTTTGATGATTCAGATAACAAAACTTTATCTTGGGGACGCTTAGGACCAGAAATGCTTGGAACTACTTTAGATAAGTCTAAATCTAAAGTTTTGGTGAAAGAAATATTGTTATCTACCCAAAGTCCTTGTTCTTTAGAATATTTTTCTACAAGTGAAATTGTATGTTGATCTCTACCAGAAAATTTTAAATATTTTAAAGTTTCTTCATCTATTGGAAAATAACCACAAGTAGCTCCATACTCTGGTGCCATATTTGCAATAGTGGCTCGATCAGCCAGTGATAGATTTTTTAAACCATCTCCATAAAACTCAACAAATTTTCCAACTACTCCCTCCTGCCTTAACATTTGGACAATGGTTAAAACTAAGTCGGTAGCTGTAGTACCTTCTGAAAGTTTATTTTTAATTTCAAAACCAACAACTTCTGGAATTAACATTGATATCGGCTGGCCTAACATCGCAGCTTCGGCCTCTATCCCTCCTACGCCCCAACCAAGAACTGAAAGACCATTAACCATTGTAGTATGACTATCAGTTCCTACGAGAGTATCAGGATAAGCAAAATTATTTGATGACCAAACAACTTTTGATAAATATTCCAAATTAACTTGGTGGCAAATACCCGTACCTGGAGGAACAACTCTAAAATTATTAAAAGCTTCTTGTCCCCATTTTAGAAAAGAGTACCGTTCTCCATTTCTTGAAAACTCTTTTTCAACATTTTTTTTATATGAATCTTTTGAGGCATAGGTATCTACCATTACTGAATGATCAATAACTAAATCAACAGTAGATAAAGGATTTATTTTTTTTGGATCTTTTTTTTTTGCTCTTACGGCATCACGCATAGCAGCAAGATCAGCTATCGCCGGTATGCCTGTATAATCCTGCATAAGAACTCGAGCAGGTCTAAAAGCGATTTCAGTTTTTGAATTTTTTTTGTCTAGCCAAGATTTGATTGATAAGATTTGTTCTTTTTTAACTGATTTATTATCTTCATGTCTTAATAAATTTTCCAATAAAACTTTTATTGATTTAGGTAATTTTGAAATACCTTTCAATCCATTCTTTTCTGCTTCTTTAAGATTAAATATATTATAAATTTTATTATCTACTTTTAGTTTTTTTAAAGATTTAAATGAATCTTTGCTATTTATCTTCATATTTTTAAATAAATAAGTATAACACAAACAATTAGTGAAAAGGACATAGTGTAATTAAACATTTGAATAAATTTCTTATTTTCTGAAAAACGTTTAAGAAATTTTCCTAGTAAACACCAACTTGTTATGCTTGTTATTGCACAAAAAAATGACACCATTATGACTACCAAAGAGTGAAATAAATAATTTGGTCCAAGTTCAACAAAAAGAGAAATGCTTGTTATAGCAGCAAAAACACCTTTGGGATTAACAAACTGAAATATAAATGTATCATAAAATGTAACAGGATTTTTAATCTTTTTTTCTTCGACTTGATTTTGAAATGAAATTTTATAAGCTAAATAAATTAAAAATAAAGATCCAACAATTTTTATTATAGTTTTTAATATTGGGTAAATATCAAATATTTCTTTTAAACCTACTGCTAATAAAGTAATAAGGATAGTATAGCCAAATGTTACTCCTAGAATTAGCGGCAATGATTTTTTTATCCCAAAATTAAAACCCGAATAAGATCCAATTATATTATTAGGACCCGGAGTAAAAGCTGCAGCAAAAGAAAATAAAATTAGCGGTAGTAAATTAGGATACATCGCAATGGTTTATGCTATTTCTAAACCATTTTCAACTTTTTGCGAAGGATGCACCAAAACTACTTTTCCATCTTTTTCGATCGCCCCCAAAATCAAAAATTCAGAATCTATACCAGCTATATTTTTTTTGGGAAAATTACAAACTCCTATCACTTGTTTTCCGATTAAATTTTCTTCATTATAATAATGAGTAATTTGAGCAGAAGATTTTTTAATTCCAATTTCTGCACCAAAATCAACCTCAACAACTAATGACGGTTTTCTAGCTTTTTCATTTTTTTTAACACTTAAAACGGTTCCAACTTTTATCTCTACTTTGCTGTAATCTTCATATGTAATTTGTTGTTTCATAATCAAGATTTATAATATATTTTTGTCTAAATGAGTATGCAAAAAAATATAGTAGATGAGGTATTTCCAGAAACTTTAAAAATTTTATCAGAATTAATAAAATTTCAAACAGTATCTGGGACTTCAAATCTTGCATTAATTGAATATTGTGAAAAAAAATTAAGCAAAGTTGGAGCTTCGTCATTTAGAACTTCTGATGAAGCGAGAAAAAGATTTAATTTATTTTCAACAGTTAGTGGAAAAGAGAAAGTAAACAGAAATGGAATTATTTTATCAGGACATACAGATGTAGTTCCTGCTTCTGCAAAAGAATGGAGCTCTGATCCGTTTGTTTCTAAGGAAAAAAATAACAAAGTTTATGGTAGGGGTACTTGTGATATGAAAGGATTTATAGCATGTAGTTTGGCTTTGGCGCCTTATTTTGCTTCTCAAAATTTAAAAAAACCAATTCACTTTTCATTTACTTATGACGAAGAAACCGCATGCCAAGGTGCTCCTGTAATGATTAAAGAGCTTAAAAAACGTAACTTAAATTGCTCAGTTTGCATTGTGGGTGAACCAACTAACATGAAAGCAGTTCAGGCACATAAAGGTTGTTATGAATATTCAACTTATTTTACAGGTTTAGCTGGACATGGGTCTGCTCCTGATAAAGGTGTTAACGCAGTTGAGTATGCAACAAGATTTATAAATAAACTTTTGGAACTAAGAGAGGAACTTAAAAAAAGAGTGCCAAAAAATTCTATTTTTACACCACCCTATACAACCCTAGGAATTGGCAGAATAAAAGGGGGGTTAGCACGAAATGTTATTGCTGATCAATGTGTAGTCGATTGGGAACTTAGACCGGTAGTTCCAGAAGATGGAGAATTTGTAAATAAAACTATGGATGCTTATGTGAAAGAAATTCTATTGCCTATGATGCGAAAAGTTTATCCGAAAGCAGATATTAAAAAAGAAATTATTGGAGAAATTATTGGTTTTAATAAAGAAGAAAACTCTGAAGCATTAAATCTTGTTTGTAATTTAACAGGTGATAATTCGCGAGAAGTTGTCTCTTTTGGTACTGAAGCAGGTTTGTTTCAAGAAATTGGTATCAGCACTGTTGTGTGCGGACCTGGATCAGTTGAACAAGCTCACACGATTGATGAGTTTGTATCATTTGAACAACTTAAAAAATGTTTGGCTTTATTAATTCAGATAAATGATTTTGCAAAAAAATAAATCTTAAGCCCAACCACCAACTGTTTTGACTTCTAAAAATTCTATTAAACCTTCTGTTCCCGCTTCTCGTCCAATACCAGAATGTTTATATCCGCCAAAAGGAGAAGAAACAGCTATACCAACCCCATTAACATCTACCATTCCAGATCTAAGTTTTCTTGCAACTCTTTGAACTTTTTCTTTATCTTGCGTTTGAATATAGTTTGTCAAACCGTAAGGAGTATCATTTGCTATTGAAATAGCTTCTTCCTCATTTTCAAAAGGAATTATTGACAGTACCGGTCCAAAAATTTCTGTTCTCGCTATCTCCATTCGATTATTAACATCTGCAAAAACAGTTGGTTTTACATAATAACCTTTTTCTAAACCTTTGGGTTTGCCAGTTCCTCCTGCAATTAATTTTGCACCTTCGTCTATTCCTTTTTGAATTAGAGTTTGAATTTTATTAAATTGTACTTCAGAAACCACAGGCCCTATATGATCGCCATCTTTTTGTGGAGAATCTACTTTAGTATTATTTGCTAATTCTTTTACCTTCTCTACAGTTTCATTATAAATTGATTTTTCAACAAGCATTCTTGTTGGAGCGTTACAAGATTGCCCTGAATTCCTAAAACATCTAAGAACACCTCTTGCTACCGCTTCTGAATCGGCGTCTTTAAAAATAATATTCGCACCCTTTCCACCTAGTTCTAAGCTTATTCTTTTAAAATCTTTTGCAGCATTTTGAGAAATTAATGCACCAGCTCTTGTTGATCCTGTAAAAGAAATCATATTAATATCTGGATGGCTAGTTAAAGCATCTCCAGTTATAGCTCCATCTCCATTTACTAAATTAAAAACTCCAGAAGGAAATTTTGCTTCATCCATCATTTCTGCAAGTAACATTGATGACAGCGGTGCTATCTCGGAAGGTTTTAAAACCACAGTACATGCTGATGCTAACGCAGGAATCACTTTTAAATTAACTTGATTTATTGGCCAGTTCCAAGGTGTAATTAAAGCGCAAACACCTTTGGGTTCATACAATAATTTTTGATTATTCTTTTCCTCTCCTAAATCTTTTTCGAATTTAAAATCTTTTAATATATTTTTGAAAGATTTTATGTGACTAGCTCCTGTCGCAGCTTGCATTTCTGTAGAAAATTTAATAGGAGCTCCCATTTCAAGAGAAATAAGTTTAGCCATTTCGGCCCATCGTTTTTTATAAATAGCATAAAGTTTTTCTAACAATTCCAATCTTTCTTCTTTTTTTGAGAAAGCCCAAGTTTCAAAAGATTTTTTTGCAGCATTAACAGCTTTATCTACATCCTTTTTCCCTCCAAGAGATATTTCTGCACAAGGTTTTTCGTTTGATGGATCAATTACTTTGTAGTTTCTTGGTTCAATTGGAGAAACCCATTTTCCATCAATATAAAATTTTTTTTTATCTAACATGGCAGCAAAATATATTATCTTTTAATTTTTGCAAATAAATTAGTTAATTCATATACTATTGTTGCGGCTGCTAAAGAAGTAACTTCAGCATGATCATAAGCAGGTGAAACCTCCACTACATCTGCAGAAATTATATTTAAACCTGACAAGCCTCTAATAACATTAACCATTTCTCTAGTCGTCATTCCGGCTATTTCTGGAGTACCCGTTCCAGGTGCAAAAGCAGGATCAAGAACATCAACATCAATTGATAAGTACAATGCATTATTTCCAACTCTATCTCTTATTCTTTTTACAATTTTATCTATTCCTTCTGTTTGAAATTCGTCACAATGAATAATTTTGAAACCAAATTCTGCATCATTTTTTAGATCTTCTCTGCTATACAAAGGTCCTCTTATTCCAACGTGCATTGAAGCATTATCTAAAAATAAGTTTTCTTCTCTTGCTCTTCTAAAAGGTGTTCCATGAGTGTAGGGCGCTCCGAAATAAGTATCCCAAGTATCTAGATGAGCATCGAAGTGAACTAATGCAACGGGTCCCTTATTTATTTTATTAACAGCTTTAAGTAAAGGAAAAGCAATTGTGTGATCTCCTCCCATACTAATTATTCCACCAACTTTATTTAATAAATCTAAAGCTCCTTTTTCTATTTGTTGTATCGCTTCATTAATATTAAATGGATTGCAAACAATATCTCCAGCGTCAGCAACTTGTTGAACTTTGAAAGGCTCAATATCATAATTTGGATGGTAGTTTGTTCTAAGATGTCGTGAAGCTTGTCTAATGCTTTGCGGTCCAAACCTAGCTCCAGGTCGATAGCTTGTCCCTGCATCAAAAGGTATTCCAACTATTGCAACGTCGCAGCTTTTAACATCTCTCATTTCTGGTAATCGCGCAAATGTAGATGGGCCAGCGAATCTTGGAACTTTAGTTCCGCTAACTGGTTGAATTGGGTTTTTTGTTTTTTCTTTTTTCATAAATTTAAACTTTTCCACTGAAAAGCAAACCTAAAATAATAAATACTAAAAAATTTTTTACAAATTTAGTCATTATCTGTTAATCCCGCTCCTGCTGCTGATTTTTTTAGGCTATCAGACTCTTCCACAAAAGTCTCTTCTGAAAGTTTATATAATTCCTTCCAATCTTGCTCTGAAAAGGAGTTTTTATTTTCTAAAAATTCTATATTTACTACTTTAGCTATTGATGGAGCTTGCTTTTCAATATCTTTTGAAAAAATAGATTTATCAAAATTCAACAAGAAACTTGATTTGTCAAATTGAACCAATATTTTTTTGCTTATCATCTCCGATGCCCTGCTAATAAAAGGAAGCATAAGCAAAGGATAGCTTACTTTATAAAATTTAAGAGATTTTAATTTTTCTAGTTCTAAACAACGATCTAAAAAGGCTACTCCCGAATAAATAGGACATAATTCTTTATCTCTAGTTTTATTTTTCTTTTCTATTTTTGCTATTTTTTTTGGATGTTTTATTTTAATTTTCTTTAAATATTTATTGAGGTTTATAATGCCTGGCAGACCAAATAGCTCTAAACTCCTTATTGATTTCCCTATTTCTTCTGCAACTCCCCAAGAAAAACCTGCGGCTTTGGAAGCTCTTTTTGTTGTTGTTTCAATTTCGCTAAAAGTTATCATAATTAATTAAGAGAGTTGTATATCCATGTATCATCTGAATTTTTCAATTCATGAGATAATGGAGCTCCTTGATACATATTTATTCTAAGCCATTTGTCCGATCTTGGATCAAATTTAACCGCTCCAAAAAAAGAAAGTTTTAAACGGAGCATATCTATAGGCATAAGTGAAGCTCCAATTGTATTATCTTGAATTTCTGAATAAGGAAATTTATCTGCTATAAAAGCTCTTCTAACAACATGTCTCAAATCATCGTTATTTAATAAAAAATCTGCAATGGTTTCTGATTGATTTGCTTTTAATATTCTTTCGTAAAGCTGCTTGATATCTCTTGCAATTGCCAAGGGTTGTTCTAATTCTGCACCTTGTTCTTCATATCTATTAGCAACTCTAGGTTCTTCTTTATTTTTTGAAATAAACCAAAAATTGGCAATACTATTTTTTTCCTTAAAATTAATTTTGATAATTGATTGATACTTTTTCTCTAAAATTGTTTTTAGATCAGAAATTTTTCTATGACCTGGTATGCTAAAATACTGTTCTTCCTCTGAACTCATATTATTAATTAATGGGTCTATAATTTTGTCATGAGGTTCCATCATCATAGAAACAATATATTCAATACATTCTTCTTTAAGGTTCTTTTCAACCCACAGATATATTTCATTCCAAAGATATTTGGTTTTAATTGAACAGTTCTTTTCTAAAAACACATCAAATTTAACTAAATCTGATTTTAAAGAATTAATTTTTTTGTTCTGATATTCGCTATCTGTAAGCCATGTATCAATAATTTTTTTAGATTTAGTTAGACAATCTTTAAAAAAATTAAACTCATCATTATTCACAACCTCAATAGATCTAATCTCTTTTAATGCCTTCTCTCTATTATAAATCCATTTATGTAAAAGTGTTGGGTGATTAACAATAAAAGGAGCCATTCCTAATCCTGTTGAGTTTCCTATTCCTAAATTTCTTGCAATATTCTCATCAAGTTGAACTGCCTTATTAGGATTTTTATTTTTGGCTATATGATTGACTTGATCAAAAGTAAATTGACGGACTAGATACACCAACATCATTTCCAATCTGAAAGGTCCATAAACTTCTTTTCTATTTTTAATTCTAAAACGATCAGCTAGACCAAATTTTCCTGATCCGTAAACAGCTGTGGTTCTATATAAGTAACCTACTTTGTTTAATAAATTTCTATCCGGTTGATTGCCCTCACTTAATGAATTAACAACATGATCAAAAACTCTTACTGATTTGTTGGCTCTTGACAGTGTAAGTTCTTTGTATGACATTCTGCCAATTTCTTGTTTTGGAACATTTTTTTTAAGTCGGTTTATATCACTCCTTGCTGGAAGTCCGTCATGTAAAACAAAAGCGGTATCCCATTTTGTTGCTATTACTCTATCTGAACGTTCGTTTGGATTAATATGTTGAGCAAAACATATCAAAGAATAATTTCTTTTCTTTTTTTCAAAAGAGTATACCGCTACTCCATAGCCGTCTTTATCAAGTTCAAATATATTTCTTTTATATTCCCAATCCTTAAATTCTCTAATAAAGCTTCTCAAAAATGAAAGTTTAGATTGATGAAACGATCCTAGTCTAGAAAGTTTCATGACTTCATTTGGATCTCTAAGTTTTATATTTAGTTTGCTCAAGACCTTATCCCTCGGTAAAAATTATACCAATTATTTCCCAGTATGTCATTTACCTCGGTGTCTTTGAACCCAACTTTTTTTAGACCTAATTCTAGGTTTTTAAATCCTCTTGCATCTTTAAACCAATCTGGTTGTTTAGGAAAACTTGCATCTGAAGCGCTTCCTTCTCCGTAATCTTTTGACTTGGTCCATTTACCATTTCTCATCCAATCAACAACAGAATCTGGATGTCCAATACAAAGATCTGACCCTATTCCAATATGTTTAACTCCTATAAGTTCAGCAGTTTTTGCAGCCATTTCACAAAAGCTTTTGAGAGTACAATTTGATTTATCTTTTAAATGATGAGGATACAAAGAAAGACCAATCATTCCTCCAGAATCTGCTAATGCTTTTAAAAGTTCATTTGATTTATTTCTTTTTGCAGCAAACCAGAATGCGGGGTTAGCATGTGTAATTGCTATAGGTTTAGACGATATTTCAATTGCATCAAATGTTGATTTTTCTGCTGAATGGGACATATCTACCACAACACCCAATCTATTCATTTCTTTTATAACCTCTTTTCCCATTCTAGTTACTCCACTGTCATTTTTTTCATAGCAACCAGTGGCCAACAAAGATTGGTTATTGTAAGTCAGTTGCATAAAAATTATTCCCAATTTATGAATTTCTTCTACTAGTCCAATATTGTCTCCAATAGGTGAACAATTCTGAAAACCAAAAAAAACCGCAGTCTTTTTTTCTTTATGAGCTTTTTCTATATCTTTAAATGTTTTTCCATGAAAAATTAAATCTTTAAAATTTTTGAAATGTGTGTTCCAAACACTTATATTTTTTTCTACTTCACTAAAATCTTCATGATATGCAATGGTTACGTGAATCGCGTCTAGCTTTGCTTCGTTATTTATTTCAAATATTTCTTTAGACCAGTTGCAGTACTGTAAATTGTCTATTTTAAAATTTTTATCATTCATGTATTATTGTTAACATGGTTTTTGTATATATAGTAGTAGCCTTGTGGGCTGTCGGCATGATATCTGATTAATTATATAGTTTGATCAATCAATTCTTTTAACTTTGGTATCATTTTTTTAGCTGAGTCTTTTAAAGGATATATTTTTTGTACGGCCTTATAACTTTCAATTGCTTTCTCATATTCTTTGAGCTCTAAATAGTTTAAAGCCTGACCTCCTAAAGCACCAAAATGCCTAGGTTCAAATTTAAGTGTAATTTCAATATCATCTAGTGAAGATTGATATTTTTTCATTAAATAAAGAACAGTTGCGCGTCTATTCCATGCTTCAGCCCAATCAGGTTCTACTGCAATTATTTGTGTAAAAAGTTTATAAGCTTTATTTAATTCACCGCTATTAATTAAAACAGAACCTTGATTCAATAGTTCGGTTAATCTAAAACCTCGTCTGTCATCTGAGGGATGTTTATTCCAAATTTTTGCTATCTTACTTTCTACTACTTGTGCGGATGATAAATCTTTTGCATTTTTTAGTTGGATAAATAATTCATTTAGCTCACTTTTTCGATCTTCAGCGCTTACATTATTAAAAAAAAATAAACTAAAAATAAAAATTAATATGTGCTTTTTCATTATTTGGCTTTTCCTTATTTTAAAAAATTTTTAAATGCATTACTTCTAACCTCTACCCTAAAAGTGTCTTTTTTATTTGAAATTAATGTTAAAAGAGATTCTTCTTGGTTAGCTTCTTTATTCATAATGTAGCAAGATAAAATTATTTCTGCTCCATCTATAAAATTAAAAGATAAACTTGTTACATCACTTTTCCCTGTAAAAGGATAATTTCGAGAAGCGCTCTCTGTAAGTTTATAATTTTTTTTTTTAAGGTTGATCGGCATTTTTAAATTATCTGATATATTTAAAGCAAAAGTATCTATATTATTGACACATTCTTTATTATCGTAATTTATTTTTTCTATTCCTCCGACTAGTGATTCTATAATAAAATTATTATCCCCGTTTCTGTAACTTACTAAAAACCAACTATAAATGCCTTTCCCTGGCATGAGTGAGGATGAATATTCTTTATAACTATAATTGTGCCATCCTTGTTCGTTATCTTCTAATTCGGATTCGTTAAAATAATCTAAAGCACTATCTCCTATCTTCATTTCTTCAATTTGAAGGTGTCGAATATCATCAGATAAGGATATGGTTTGAAAAAATGAGACTAAAATTATTAAAAAAAAAAATTTTTTCATTAATTTAGATACAGAAAATATAATTTATAATTAATTTAATTACGCAACTTAATTCCACGTAATCTTTCTGATCTTCTTCTTAATAATTCAACTGTTGTTAAAAGTGCAATTGATAATGCAACTAAACACGTAGCCATGCATAAAATTACAGGACTCGTTTCTTGACGCAAACCTGCCCACATTTGTTTAGGTATGGTTATCTGTTCAACGCTTCCGATAAACATAACTACAACAACTTCGTCAAAAGAGGTAATAAAAGCAAATAATGCTCCAGATATGACGCCTGGGAGAATTAAAGGCATTATGACTTTAAAAAAAGTTCGCACTGTATCAGCTCCTAAACTTTGCGAAGCTCTAATTAGATTGGTATCAAAGCCTGTTAAAGTAGCTGTAACAGTTATAACAACAAATGGTGTACCTAGAGCAGTGTGTGCAAGAATTAATCCTAAATAAGTATGAGTTAGTCCAATTTTTGAATAAAAGAAAAACATACCGGCAGATGTAATAATTAATGGAACGATCATAGGAGAAATTAGTATTGCCATAATAGTACCTTTGAATGGCATATGTGGTCTACTCAGACCCAAAGCTGCGACGGTACCTAGTGCCGTTGCCAAAAATGTAGCAGAAATTCCAACGATAAAACTATTTCTAGTTCCTAACATCCATTTATTAGAAACAACCGTTGTGTCTCCCACGCTAGCAATACCAACCATTTGTCTATACCATCTAAGAGACCATGCTTCTGGTTCAAAGTTCATAAATTCCCTAGTAAATTCAAAAAATGGTGAAGAGCTAAATGATAAAGGAAGAATGACAAAAATAGGTGCGATTAAAAAGAAAAAAACTAGACCACAATAGGTTAAAAAAGAATACCAACCTATTTTTTGTCCTGTTGTTGCATATGATGGTAAAGCCATAATTATCCTAATTTAATATTTTCTATTCCAACTAATTTATTATAAACCCAGTATAAAACTGTCAGCACTCCCAAAAGAATAGCTCCAAGAGCTGCACTTAGTCCCCAATTTAATGTTGTTTTTAAATGGTAAGCAATCCAGTTTCCTACCATTTGCCCATCCTTACCTCCAACCAATTCAGGTGTAATGTAGTAACCAATCGCAAGTATAAATACGAGCATGCATCCTGCACTAATTCCTGGCACTGAATTTGGCATATAGACTTTCCAAAAGGCGTGTAATGGAGATGCTCCAAGATTTAAAGCTGCACGCATGTAGTTTGGTGAAATTGTTTTCATTACACTATACAAAGGCAAAACCATAAAAGGTAATAATATTTGTGTCATAACAATTATAGTTGCCGTTTCATTGTACATAAGTTTAAAACGGTTTTCGTCAGCAATAACATTAGCCATTACTAATAAATTATTAAATACACCTTTTTGCTGTAGCATAACCATCCATGCGACTGTTCGAACAAGTAACGATGTCCAAAAAGGCAACAATACGCATATCATCAAAAGATTGCTATATTTTAAAGGTAGCGTTGATAACAAGTAAGAAATTGGATAACCCAACATCAAACAAAAAATCATAACTAAAACACTCACTTTGAATGTTTTAATCCATGTGTGATTATAAATTCTTCTATTTTCCTTTTGCCGAACAATCTCTTTGTCTACATTATATTTTAAATCAACTGCATTTAAATAATATCCTGCGGTCGTAGCATCAACCATCACTCCTAATGCCTTCCAATATTCCATGTCGGCCCATTTTTTATCAATGGCTATCATTTGTTCTTTGTATGGACCTTCTTCAATTTTTTTAAATTTACGTTTTGATTTTTTTAATAAACTTTTCCAACCTGATTTTGCATAATTCATTCGAGTGCTAGCTTTACCTATAGCATAACCTTCGCTATCTTTAACTTCAAAGAACATTGTTTTATAAAGTTCTTCGGATGGCAAATCTTGTCTATCCCATTTTTTATACTCTTTAAAAGTTTTCGGAAAAACAGTATTGATATAACTATCATCAACACTTCGAAGCAACATATCGCCAATGGGAATTAAGAATGTAACAAGTATAAAAACTAAAAGTGGAGCAACTAAAAGAATTGCTCTTATTTTATTTCTTTTTTCAGCTTTTTGAAGACTAACTTTTAATGGAACGCCTTCAGTTGTTAAAATGGATCCTGTAGTTGTTTCATTCATAATTTTACCTCTAAACAAAAAAGGCGAGACCTAAGTCTCGCCTTTTTTTTAAACATTACGAATTATTAGTTACCCTTCCAAGCACCGAATCTTTCACTTACTTCAGCGCCATTATCAGCCCACCACACTGGGTCAGCTATAACAGCTCTCTTAAGAACTTTCGGATGAGTTGGCATGTGAGGTAATATATCGATATTTCCACCTTCTTTTATGAACCAAGGTTCACCTTTTTTGATGATATCGATACTAGATTTTCTCATAGGGCCGTATGGAATGTATTTAGCTTGATCAGCTAAAGCTTGAGCAGTAGAAGCATGAGCCATAAACTCAAGAGCTTCTTTCTCGTTTCCACCTTTAATTGCTACAAGATATTCTTGTTCAAGAACTGTAGCGTCCCAAATGTATTCGAAGTCTTTACCTTCAGAAAGGATAGCAGCACCAATTCTACCGTTGTATGCTAATGACATAACAACTTCACCGCTTGATACTAATTCAAGTGGTTTAGAACCAGCTGACCAGAATACAACGTGATCTTTAATTGTATCTAGTTTTGCAAATGCTCTGTCTATTCCTTCAGGAGTGCTCATTACTTCGTATACTTTGCTTGCTTTAACGCCGTCAGCAACTAGTGCCATTTCGATTAAAGCGTTTGCCCATGTATGTATTCCTCTTTTTCCAGGAAACTTTTTAACATTAAAGAAGTCTTTAATGTTTTTTGGTTTTTTGCCTGGAAAAGCACTTTTGCTGTAAAACGCTGTGTATGCCCAGAAAATTTGTGGAACAACACAATCAGATACTGGCGCTACAACTAAATCGTCCAAAAATGAACTTTGGTCTACTTTTGCAAATAAACCTTCGTCGCAACCAGTAATCGCTTGGTCAGGAAGTACGTCTACTACATCCCAAGTTACGTTTCCAGCTTCTACTTGAGCTTTGATTTCTCCAAGACCACCGTTATAGTTCTCAACAGTAACTCCTGAACCTTTGCTCCAAGTATCAACGTAAGCCTTTTGTTGACTGTTCGTATAAGCTCCGCCCCAAGACACGAACGTGATGTCTGCATATGATGATGCAGTAAATGCCATCGCGATCAATCCAAGGAAAGTAGCTTTGATTAATTTAAACATATTTTTTCCCTCTTTATTGGTTATTTATACGTATAAGTTGCGAATTAAAACAAATTGAGAAAGTGCTGTAAACCTTAAAAATAAGAAATTAACCTAGATCTAATGCCCTTGAATCACTGGCTTTCCAAGACAACTTAACAGAAGCTCCTTCTTTTAAGTTTGCACCTTTATAGGAATTAGGAACTTTTACAATGAACTGATCATTTCCACAAACTTCAACCCTTGTTCGAATATGATCTCCTAAATAAATTAATTCTTTAACTTTAGCGTTAAAAGTATTTTCAAAATTACTATCCGCTGAATTAATCTCAACTCTTTCTGGACGTAAAGAAACAGTTGAAGAGTCACCTACAGAATTAACGTTTATTTTTAAAGATGTAATTTCGTCGCCTTTGTCTGTAGTAACTATACAATTTTTTCCACTAATAGATTTTACTTTTCCTTTTAGTTGATTATTTTCTCCAATAAAATTTGCAACAAATGCATTTTCTGGTTTTTCATATAGAATATCTGGCGATGATATCTGTTGAATTTTTCCATCGTTAAATACCGCGATACGGTTCGACATTGTTAGCGCTTCGCTTTGATCGTGCGTTACATATACAACTGTTATTCCTAAATTTTCATGAATATGTTTTATTTCATATTGCATTTGTTCGCGAAGTTTTTTATCAAGCGCTCCTAAAGGTTCATCCATTAATACTAATCTAGGTTCAAACACTAAAGCTCTTGCTAAAGCAACACGTTGTTGTTGGCCTCCAGATAATTGCAAAGGCATACGATTTCCAAAAGCTCCTAGTTCTACCATGTCTAAAGCTTTTTTTACTTTTTCTTGAATATCTGTTTTAATTAATTTTCTTACTTCAAGAGGAAATGCAAGATTTTCATTTACCGTCATATGTGGAAATAGAGCATAGTTTTGAAAAACCATTCCAATACCACGTTTGTATGGTGGAATTTTATTTATTGCTTCACCATCTAAATATATTTCTCCGCCAGTAGGCGTTTCAAATCCAGCCAACATCATCAATGTTGTAGTTTTTCCAGAACCAGAAGGTCCTAACATTGTAAGAAATTCTCCTTGCGGAATATCTACATTGAGATCTTTTACTACTAATGTTTCTCCATCGTAGCTTTTATCCACTTTTTCAAATTTTACGAAAGTATCTGTGCTCCCCATAAGACGTGAATTTAAGCAACTTTTAAAATTTTTATCAAGTTTTTTATTCTTTAATATGCAAATCTCTTGATAAATTGCAGAATAATTCTGAGTCTTTTTCGGTCACCCTTACTGACTCGCTTGCTTCAACTCCCCAATCACCAAACTGCATTACTGCTATCATGTGAAAAGTAACGTTAGGTTGTAAAACAGTTTTATCTCCTTTTGATATATTTAAAGTCTGTTCGCCCCAATCAGGAGGGTAACCAATACCAATTGAATATCCTGTCCTTGATTCTTTTTTTATTCCATACTTGTCCAAAACTCTCCAAAATTTTTGAGCTACATCATCAGCAGTATTTCCTGGTTTGGTAGCTGAAATTCCTGCATCCAATGCCTCGTTAGTTGCTTTCATCGTATCTATTTTTTTTTGATTTTTTTCTCCCAAAAGTACCGTTCTTGCCATAGGACAATGATATCTTTTGTGAACACCTGATATTTCAATAATAGTAGCCTCACCTTTAACAAACTTATCTTCGGTAGCTGTTAAGTGGGAAGCTGAAGTTCCTTTTCCTGTAGGCAGCAAAGTTGCTATGCTTGCATAATCGCCTCCAAATTCTGTTGTGCCATTAAATAGCGACTTTTGAATTTCGCCAACAGCATCACATTGTCTAACCCCAGGATTAATACTTTCGAATGCTTTTTTCATTCCTTTTTCTGTAATTCTTGCAGCTGATTTCATTAATTTGATCTCAGCATCCGATTTGACAACTCTAACCCAATTTACTAAACGTTCGGCATCTTTGAATTTTGCATTCGGTAGACCTTTTTTTATTACTTCACAACAATATGCGGTAAAGTAGTGACTATCCATTTCGAGTCCAATATTAGATCTGTCCCATTTTCTTTCTTTAATTATTTCAACTAGATATTGGTATGGATGCAAAGGCCAAGTGTGAATATATTTTTCTTCATAAGAAATAATATTTTTATGTTGAACATAAGCTTTTATATAACCTCCACCAGCGTCCTGCGCTCTAAGAAAACAAATAGGTTCATCTTCGCTTACATGAACTAAAACACATTGAGCATAATAAAAAGACCAGGCGTCATAACCGGTTAAATAATTCATGTTTGCGGGATCATGTGAAACTAATAAATCAATTCCTTGTTTTTGCATCGAAGCTTTAACTTTTTTTAATCGTTCTTTATATTCTTTTTTTTCAAAAAGCATTTTAATTCCTTAAAAGTTTTCCATATCCTTTAACTGATGATTTGTATCCAACAGATCTTAAGGTATCCCAAATTAAAGTTTGATTGCTAGACAAAACAATTTTACCTATTTTTTTTTCAACTTCATCAAGAATTTCTAGAGCGGGAAGAGCTGTGCAAGATATAAAAAGTGCATCAGCATTACTTGTGTCCAATTTAATTAAAGTCTCTAATAAATATTTTGGATCTACGCTAGCTATATCTTCGTCCAAATCTATATTGAAAGTACTAAATGATATAATATTTATATTTTTTTTTTCAAAATACTCCAAAATAGTTTTGTTTACAGATTCTGGGTACGGAGTAAACAAAGAAATTTTTTTTACATTCATTTCTTTAAAAGCTTTGATGGCAGAAGTGATGGGTGTTGTAACATAACAACTAGGTTTGGCTAATTGAACTTTTTCTTTAACTTTATCTTCTCCTATAGCTATTGTTCCTGATGTACAACCGTAAGCTATTGTATTTATTTTTTGTCCTGGTAAAATTTTTTCAGTAACAGGCTCTATTTGATCGTACATTTTTACAAGATTTTCTTTAGTTAAAGGATTTTCATTGTGAATACGATTTACAAATAAATCTAAAGGAAGTTTTTTACAAATAGATTGAAAATCACTTTCTATTGTAAGATCAGTCGAAAGTGCAAGCAAACCCACTTTTGGATTTATTTTTTTTTTAAATTTTGGCTTAATATAATTTGATTTAATTGACATTATTGTTTAGGAAAATAATCTTCACAATTTCCCTCTCTGTACACATCAGTTGTACTACAATGCAGTCCTCCTCCAAAAGGGTAAACGTCTCGAAAATCAACTTCAACAACTTCCATGCCTAATTTACTTATTTGTTCGGCTTGGTAAACTTCGCTCTTCTCCACACACACAGTTTTTGGATCAAGAACTAAAATATTCATAGATAACCAAACTGAAGAAAAACATAAAGGTGGTGGTTTGTTATGAGCGGGTTGAGCTGCATCAACTATTTTCCAGTCATTTTTTTCAAAAATTTTTCTTTGTTCATCAGGCAAACGTCTATTTGGATTATTTATTATTAAACCTGGTTTAAGCGCAGTAAAAGAAGCATCGATATGAATAGGATATGGATCGCCTGGAAAATTCAAAGGATGTACTCTATGATTTGGAAAATGCCTTCTTAACCAGTCAATGCCTTTCAAATTTGTAGTAAAGCCGTGTTGAACCATTAAATCTTTGCCAAATCTCATAACATCTGCAGCGTCAAATAGAGGCTCTTCTTCAGTTGTCACAAAATATTTTTTTGCAGTCCATTCTAATCTTTTTTGAACTCCAATTTTGTCAGACAAATAGTCCAAGTGAAAACTCTTATCTGTTAATCTTGGTTTTGGTGCCGCTTCATGTCGCATTCCAGGATCCTCTTCATAATATTTTTTTAACAGAGGTCTATAATTTAGATACTCAAAAAATCGACACCTATAACTCATTGTAGCTTCGAGCATCTCTTTTCCAACTGTCAAAATTATGTCTCTAGCAGGCATGGTTCCAAACATACTTTTTGTTTTCCAGTCAGGAGTTGATATAGGTTGATTAAAATTAAGTGGCGTTGGTCGATCAACTCTTATTCCTCTTTTTTTTAGAAGGTTTGCGAAATTTTCTAGTAGTTCGTTTGCTTTATCAATAGTTTCTTTAGGTCGTACACCAAATTGACCCCTCATATCTGAGTCCTCTGGAACTTTTCCATCAACCGCTGGTTCTGAAGGAGGTATACAACAACCGTCCGCTCGACCTAAAATTACATGTTTTAAAGGATCCCATTCATTCCAGCTATTTACTATAGTCTTCATATGATTTTTAAGCTTACAACGAGATTTGCTGTAAATCTATTAGATAAATATAAGAAATTTAACCATTGAAAAGTATAGATTAAATGTAAATACTATAATTATTAATAATATTATTAAGAGGGAAAATATGAAAAAACTATTTATTGCTGCAATTATGTCTTTGTCACTTTTGACAACTAGTACATATGCAGAAATTAAAATGGGTATCATTTTAGGATTTACTGGTCCTATTGAATCTCTTACTCCAGCAATGGCAGCTTCAGCAGAGTTAGCTTTTAAAGAAGCTTCTGACTCAGGTTCTTTGCTAGGTGGAGAAAAGATTACACCAGTAAGAGCAGACTCAACTTGCGTTGACTCAGCTGCTGCAACAACTGCGGCGGAAGGTTTAGTTTCTCAAGGTGTTGCTGCTATCATGGGAGCAGATTGTTCTGGTGTTACAGGAGCAATTGCAACTAACGTTGCGGTTCCTAACGGTGTAGTAATGATATCTCCTTCAGCAACATCTCCTGGTTTAACGACTTTGGATGATAAAGGTTTGTTTTTCCGTACGGCTCCATCGGATGCCCGTGGAGGACAAATTCTTGCTGATATAACTAAAGACAGAGGAATTAAAAGTGTAGCAGTTACATATACTAACAATGACTATGGTAAAGGTTTAGCTGATGTTTATTCAGCAGCAGTTAAAGCTCATGGTATCAAAGTTACAACTGTAGCAGCTCACGAAGATGGTAAAGCTGACTATAGCGCTGAAGTTTCTACACTAGCATCAGCTGGTGGAGATGCTGTTGCTGTAATTGGTTACCTAGACCAAGGTGGTAAAGGAATTATTCAAGGATCTTTAGATTCTGGTGCCTTTGATACATTTATATTATCAGACGGTATGATTGGTGATTCGCTTACTGACGCTTTCGGTAAAAGTTTAAATAAATCTTTTGGTTCTTTACCAGGTTCAACAGGTAAAGGAGCAGGAGTATTTGCGAAAGTTGCTGGAAAAGCTGGAATAGATCCATCTGGTCCATACACTGGAGAGTCTTATGATGCTGCAGCATTAATCGTTCTTGCGATGCAAGCCGGTGGTTCTGCTGATCGTGGCTCGATTGCTAAAAACGTAATGGCCGTAGCTAATGGCCCTGGAAAGAAAATTTATCCAGGACAGCTTAAAAAAGCTCTAGATCTTTTAGCTAAAGGTAAAGCGATTGATTACGAAGGAGCAACGGGAGTAGTGTTTACGGACGTTGGAGAACACGTTGGTAATTTCTTAGAAAAAGAAATTAAAGGCGGTAAATTTAAGACTAAAAAACAAAGATAAAACTTAATTTTATAAATCCCAGCGATGAATAATCGCTGGGATTTTTTATTTAATTAATAAATACCCATATATTGAAGTATAATTAAAAATACAGAGTGTGATTTAAAGGTCACAAATAGCACAAAACACTATTTGACGTATGTCTGTTATTTTAATAGGCTTTTAGTCTAGAGGGAAATTAATGGCAAGGTCACGAAAAAAATCCGGAGGAGGAAGCGCAAACAAAAAATTGCCGCTGAATCAATCAATACCTTTAGGTATCCAGCACGTATTTGCAATGTTTGCTGGTAATATTACAGTCCCGCTGATTGTTGCAGGTGTTTTTGGAGTAACAACAGGAGAAAAAATTTTTTTAATTCAAATGGCTTTATTTGCTGCAGGTGTAGCAACTATAATTCAAACGGTAGGTTACAAAAATATAGGGGCAAGACTTCCAATAATTCAAGGAACAAGCTTTGCTTTTATTCCAATAATGTTACCATTTAAAGCTTTCGGTTTGGGAGCAATATTTACCGCAGCTTTTATAGGAGGAATTTTTCAAATATGGATTGGTAAAATGTTAAAACCAATTAGACACATGTTTCCTCCACTAGTTACAGGAATAGTCGTGTTGATGATTGGAATTAGTCTTCTTAAAGTTGGATTTAAGTATGCAGGTGGTGGTGTATGGTTGATGAACAACAAACCAGAAATTTTTGCAAATTGGGAACACCTACTTATAGCTGGAACGGTTTTAATTGTTGCTCTTCTATGCAACATAAGAGGAAAAGGAATGGTATCTTCAGCTTCTATTTTAATAGGAATAATAGCAGGTTTCGTAATTGCAGCTTTGCTAGGAGAAGTTAGATGGGGAAAAATAGCAGCTGCTGGTTGGTTTGCTTTTCCAATGCCTTTCCAATACGGAATTGATTTTGTTTGGGGTGCAGTCATATTAATGTTGTTTATGTCAATCGTAACAACAATTGAAACTATTGGGGACATTAGTGCTACTACAATGGGTGGCGCAAACAGAGAAGCTACTGATAAAGAACTTTCTGGAGGAATAATGGCTGACGGAGTAGGTACAGCTTTTGCTTCTATTTTTAATGCGATGCCTAATACATCTTACTCACAAAATGCAGGTCTTGTTGCATTCACTGGAGTAATTAGTAGACATGTAGGAACTGTTGCTGGTGTAATTTTAATTTTATTAGGTTTATTTCCAAAACTAGGCGGAGTTATTGCTGCAATGCCAGATTCAGTAATCGGTGGAGCCGCTATAATTATGTTTGGATTAATTGCTGGAGCAGGAATCAAATTAATTTCGAAAACCGAAATGAGTCAAAGAAATATTCTAATTTTAGCTTTATCACTTTCTTTTGGAATAGGCTTATACGCTTTTCCTGAATTCGTTGCTCATATACCAGATTTTGGCATTAAACTTAAACTATTATTAACTACTGGCTTAATTCCAGCTGGATTATTAGCATTTATTTTAAATGCTACTCTCCCAAAAAAATAATTTAAATTAGCTACTTGTTGATCAACAATCGAATTGAAGATTATAAAAATTTTATAACTTATTTAAAAATTTCAATTATAAACTTATAAGTAAATAAAATGTAACACACAGACAAACGGCACCAAGAAAAATTAATGCATTATGCTTTTTATCTATTTTTTTTTCTTCCTTGGCTCTGTTCAGAAGATCATTTAAATTAAGTCTTTTTTTCTCTGCTTCAAATGATCTAAAACGATAGTCGTCTGTACTACTTTCTGATCTGTTAATGTTTCCCCTCATAAATTCATTCTATCTCCTCCCGGCTAAAGTTATCAACAGATTTTTTTATTATTTTATAGCAGTAAAATTTAAAAAAATTTACTATCTGCAATCAGTGGTTGTTAAGTTAATTTTAAAATATTAAACGTGTTTAATTTTTTCTGGCAAAATTCCTTTTGGACGGTAGCGCATAATTAACAATAAGCCTATTCCCATCATTAAATACCTAAAATAAGGAATGCTTTCGATTAGATGAACTTTAAGGGCATTAGTTTCTGCCAAACCACTCGTAAAAAAGTTAATTAAAAATAACGCAATGGGTGCTGCTTCAATCCATAAAAACCAAACAGCAAAACCTCCTAGAACAGCACCAAAATTATTTCCGCTTCCTCCAACAATTACCATTACCCAAATTAGAAAAGTATATCGCATTGGTCTATAGCTTCCTGGTGTAAACAATCCATCATAAGTAACCATCATTGCACCTGCTATTCCAACTATTGCAGAACCAAGAACAAAAATTAAAAGATGTTGCTTCACAACATTTTTCCCCATTGCATTAGCAGCCTCTTCATTATCTCTAATAGCCCTCATCATTCTTCCCCACGGAGAATAAAGAGCTTTCTGTGTAATAATTAATAAAATTATTACTACAATTGAAAAAAGTCCCACAAAACATAATTTGACAAATACTGTAGATCCCTCAATTACCAACTGCTTTAACATTTGCTCTTTTGCCAAAGCATCAGTAATCAAATTTAAAGTACCTTGATTAAATTTTGCTACTAAATTAATGAACCACTCTTTAGTTTGAAGATCAATTTCATATGGAACCGGTCTTTTTAAACCAATTACGTTTTTAACACCGCGAGATAACCAATCTTCATGTTTTACAACTGCAATTACAATTTCTGATATTAGTAGTGTTGCTATCGCTAAGTAATCTGCTCTAAGTCCTAATGCAATTTTTCCTATAACGTAAGCCAAAGCTCCAGCAAAAAAAGCTCCAACTATCCAAGAAAATAAAATTGGGAAACCCATTCCTCCTAGAAAACCTGTGGTTGCTGGGTTAACAGCTTCAATTGATTCAATTGCTGGTCCGGATATTAATCTTAACAGAATTAAGCCCATAATTATAACAAGAGCAATTCCGTAGTTTCTTTTTTTTGATTTATTGTATTTTTTAATAATAAAACGAACACTAAAAACCATTAAAGCAATAAGAAGTGCACATAAAATCATATTAAATCCACCGACCTGCCAAGCTTCTTTTACGGGTGGAACTGAAACCAAAACAGCCGCTAAACCTCCAAGTGCTGTGTAACCCATGATTCCAAAATTTATTAATCCCGCGTATCCCCATTGAATATTCGCTCCCATTGTCATAACTGCAGAAATTAAACAAAAGCACAAAATTGATAATGCTATACTCCAGGATTGTAAAAAACCCACCACAATTATCAGTCCAAACATTATTGCATAAGCACTTATTACATCTAGATTTTTTCTCATAAAACTTTTCCTTTGAAGATTCCTGATGGTCTAAATAATAAGACTACAACTAAAATTGAAAATGAAACGGCAAATTTATAGTCGGTTGATAATAATTGTAATAAACTATCCGGTTCTATACTTTCTGGAAGCAAATAAATAAAGAATTTTCTATACGCATAAGTCACAAGTATTTCTGAAAAAGCAATAACATAACCTCCTAAAAAAGCTCCAAATGGATTTCCAATACCCCCAACAATTGCTGCTGCAAATATTGGAAGCATATTATTAAAATAAGTAAATGGTTTAAAACTTTTATCTAGGCCATAAAGCGTTCCACCAATCGTTGCTAAAATTGCAGCTATTATCCAAGTAATCATAACTACTTTTTTTGGATCTATTCCAGATAGTAAAGCTAAATCTTCATTGTCTGAATAAGCACGCATACTTTTTCCGGTTTTAGTTTTGTTTAAAAACCAGAACAAAATAGACACAACTACAATTGTAACAAATAAAGTTATTACCTGAGTTGATTTGATGGTTAATCCTTCATTTAGACCTGTCATTTCTTTAAACTCATTTGCCTTTAAAATAAATTTCTCTCCATCAAAAAATCTTCTATCAAAAGGTCCGATAATTATTCTAACAATTGCTTGAGTAACAAACATTGTTCCAATGCTTACCATCGCAAGCATCACTGGTGGACTTTTCTTAAAGCGATAATAACTAAAAACTAATTTATCCTTAATGAGAACATAAAAAATTGTAACAACTATCCCAAATGGAATAGCAATTAATGCTGTGGGAAAAATCCCAAGGCTAATACCCAATGACTGAAAATACCATGTAAATAAAATTGTAAACATAGTCCCAAATGACATAAGGTCTCCGGCTGTAAAATAAGCAAATCTTAAAATTCCATAAATTAAAGAAACGAAAATTGCACCCAGAGCAAGTTGAGAACCGTATGATAAAGCAGGCACAAATATATAATTTAAAAGTAAAACTATTGCATTTATAAAATCCATATTATCCACCCAAAAATGATCTTCTGACTTCAGGATCATTTAATAATTCTTTTCCAGTGCCAGAAAATTTATTTTCTCCAGTTACTAAAACATACCCTCTATCGGCAATGCTTAAGGCTTGCTTTGCATTTTGCTCAACCATTATGATTGCCACATTTGTTTTTTTGACTTTTAATATATGATCAAACAATTCATCCATTACTATTGGGGAAACACCGGCTGTCGGTTCATCAAGCATCAATACGGTAGGCTTGGTCATTAAAGCTCTGCCCAGAGCAACTTGCTGTCTTTGGCCTCCGGATAATTCTCCTACTATTTGAGAACTTTTTTCTCTTAAAACCGGAAATAATTCGTAAATTTCATTAATAATTTCTTCTATACGTTCTTCTCTTAGAAAAGCCCCCATTTCTAAATTTTCTTGTACGGTTAATCCAGTAAAAACATTTCTAGTCTGAGGAACAAATGATATTCCTTCTCTAACTCTATCTTGCGGAGTTAATTTTGATATATCCTTTCCATCAATCGAAATTTTACCTGACTTAAGATTCAATAAGCCAAGCATTGCTTTCATTGCAGTAGATTTTCCTGCACCATTAGGTCCAAGAATTGCTACAATCTCCCCTTTATTTACAGTAATTGTGCAGGAGCTGATTATGTCTGCTCCTCCATAACCACCGGTCATTTTTTCACCAGAAAAAAAAGACATTATACTGATCCATTTCTAATCTTTGAACCTCTACCAAGATAGCTTTCGATTACTTGTTCATTATTTTTTACTTCATTTGAAGTTCCTTTAAACAAAACAGAACCCTCGGACATTACAATCACTGGATTACATAATCTGCTTATAAAATCCATATCATGTTCAATCATACAAAATGTATAACCCTTCTCTTTATTGAGTCTTTGGATTGCGCTTCCAATATCTTTTAATAAAGTTCTATTTACACCTGCGCCCACTTCATCGAGTAAAACTAATTTAGCATCAACCATCATAGTTCTACCAAGTTCTAATAATTTTTTCTGTCCTCCAGATAAATTGCCTGCAAGCTCTTGTGATAACTGAGTAAGATTTAAAAAATCAATTACTTCAAGAGCTTTTTGTTTTATTTTTTTTTCTTCTTGATTTACAATTTTTGAATTAAATAACGCATTGGTTAAATGTTCTCCAGTCTGATTTCCTGGAACCATCATTAAATTTTCTAATACTGTGAGATTTGTAAACTCATGGGCAATTTGAAAAGTTCTAAGTAAACCTTTAGAAAATAATTCATATGAAGGTATTCCGGTAATATCTTCGCCACAAAATAAAACATTTCCACTTGAGGGTTTTATGTTTCCCGCAATCAAATTAAACAAAGTAGTTTTTCCTGAGCCATTTGGACCGATTACTCCAGTTATAGAACCTTTTTGAATTTTTAGTGAACAGTTTGAAACTGCAGCCAATCCTCCAAAATATTTGGAAAGATTATCTACTTGCAAAATATTTAAATCTTGCTGCATAAAAATTATTTTTTTTTCAATCTCTTTAGGACATTATTAGCTGCTTTATCTAATAATTTATAGAAGCCTAATTTTCTTAATTTATTTAAAGCTTGTTCATTCAAACCTCCTGGGGTTTGGGAATTTTTAATTAAAATTTTTAAATCTTCTTTTGAATTTGCAACCGCGTCATCTGACATAGCTGAAAATAATGAAGTGATATATTTTTGTGTATCAGTTTTTTTTAATCCTTTGCTAGATAACCATTTTGAAAGAGTATTTAAAATTTCATAATATGGAGCCATCATTGCTGTCATGCACCAGAAGTTTGTAAATAATTTTTCGTCAGATATTTCAACTGCTGTACCTAAATGATCAAAAAACCTTTTTACTTTTTTATTTGCGGGACAAATCGGAACTGGACCTTTTCTTAATGCAATTGGCGGTAATGGTAAAGCTCTAACAATTTTTGCTTTAACTTTTACGTATCTTTTAAGTTGAGAATTTCCAATTGTTGAAATGAAATTTATTATTGTTTGTGATGATCTATAATTTAATTTTGGTAATATTTTTTCACCAACCTTTGGTGTTACGGTCAAAAATATCCAATCACATTTATCAATAATCTCTTGATTAGTTTTTGCAATATTAACTTTTCTAAATCTTTTTTTTAATTTTTGAGCTATATTTCTATTTCTTGGTGAAACAAGAACTTTTTGAAAGGAAATTTTTGAAGTGCAAATTCCAGTAATGGTAGCCTTTGCTATTTGTCCCGTTCCAATAAATCCTAATTTCATGATGCAATGAAGAATATAGATTTTAAATCACTTTATAAATAGCTAAAAATGCTATAATTTTTTTCATTTAGCTAATTTTTTAATTTTTTCTATTAATTCCTTGTTTATTTTTCTTGTGCCTTTATCTAGTCGATTTTTATGTCTTCTTTCACCTGGTAAACGTACACCATCCATTGATTTCATTTTTTCAAAAAATTCTTCTGAATGTTTTTCCCAATTAGAACCTGTAATTTTTTCTGGTGAAATAGCTAAAACAAACTCTCCTCCGCTAGGTGGGCCGCCATCTTTATTATCCTTGGCGGCAGTTTCATAACTAAAAGTTTCTCCTACAAGTGCGCCTGCAAGTAATTCTACCATCATAGCTATTGCAGAACCTTTATAGCCCGCGAAGGGAAGTAAAACTCCACCGCTTCCTTTTTCAATTTTTTTTGGATCTGTTGTTTCTTTTCCATCTTTATCCAAACCTGTTCCTAAAGGAACTTTTTTTCCATCTCTTGCTGCAACCATAACATCGCCCATAGCCATTGCTGATGTAGCCATATCATAAACCACAGGATTTTTTCCAGGACGTGGCCATGCAAATGAAATAGGGTTAGTTCCAAATAAAGCTTTCTTAGCTCCAGCAGGAGCAACTAGCGGCATATAAGATGTACAAGCAAAACCAACTAAACCTTCTTCGGCTATAGCTTCTGTTTCTGGCCACATCGCCGCCATGTGATGTGAATTAGTAATAGCTAAAACTGCAACACCTGTTTCTTTTGCTAATTTAATTAATTCTGGTAGACCAACTTTTAATACCATTGGTGCAAATGCATTGTTGCCTAACACTTTAATAATACTTGATGAAATTTTTTTTACTTCAGGTCTTGCTTTCCCATTTACTTTTTTACTTTTTAATGCAGAAACATAAGCAGGTAATCTAAACAGACCATGAGAGTGAGAGCCATCTCTTTCAGCTCTCATTAGAGTGTCTGACAAAATACTTGCGTTCTCCTCGTCACACCCATTAAAAAGTAATGTTTTCTTTGCTAGATCATAAATTTCATCTAATGATATAGAAATAGTACTCATTTTAAATTATTTAAAATATCAAGATTATCTAAAATATAATTAAGTGGAAACATTGTTATTAATTACCATATAATACAATAAATGAGAAAAGTATTAATTTATACAGGCCCTATTTGCAATTATTGTTCTGCTGCAAAACATTTGTTATCTAAAAAAAAGATTAGATACGAAGAGGTTGATATTGGTAATAATACTGAAAAAAGAGAAGAAATGTTAAGAAAATCTAATGGTGCAAAAACTGTCCCTCAGATCTTTATTGGAGATAAACATGTCGGCGGTTACGTGGAGCTAAAAGCTTTAGAAAATAATGGTGAATTAGATTCACTTTTGGAAATCTAGATCTTTAATTGTTAATCCTTTTTTGTTTGCTGGTACAAAAAAATCCATCATTTTTGGATTAGATAACTTTAAATTTTTCATTATTTCCGCATATTCATCCGCTGATTTTACTTTAAGCCTTGGGTTATTGTTTTTTTCATTTTCGATTGTTGAATATGTTTTTCCATTATAATCATGAGCGGGATATACTAAAGTTTTTTCTGGCAACTTAAGTATTTTTTTAAAAATAGAATCGTATGAATCATAAGAATTGCCATTTTGAAAATCAGTTCTCCCTGTACCATTTATTAATAAAGTATCACCGGTAAAAACCCTATCTTTCATAAAAAAACTGTATGAACAGTCTGTATGACCTGGAGTGTAAATTGATATTAATTCTATATTTTCAATTTTTATTTTTTCATTATCTTTTACTCTTATATCTATAACTTCTGAAGCTGATTGTTCGCCCATAATTTTTGCACAACCTGTTTGTTTTGCTAATTCGTTCAAACCAGAAATATGGTCTGCATGAATATGTGTATCAACAACCTTTACTAGTTTTAAATCTAACTTGTTTAATAACTTAAGATATTCATCGGTTTTTTCTATAACAGGATCTATAATTAGCGCTTCTCTCCCTTTTCCACTAGAAATTAAATATGTAAATGTTGATGAAGCATTGTCAAAAAATTGATTAAATATCATTTTGAAATTTTATTTTTTTTTGGTACGAAAACTAAACATAAACCGTTATTACAATATCTCTTTCCTGTTGGTTTAGGTCCGTCATCAAAAATATGACCATGGTGACCTCCACATTTTTTACAATGGTATTCTGTTCTAGGCGATCCAATTAAATGATCTACTTTAGTTTCAAAAACATTTGGTATTGCCTCAAAAAAAGACGGCCAACCACTTCCACTTTCATATTTTTTGTTAGATTCAAAAAGTTTTGTGCCACACCCAACACACAAATAATCTCCTTCTCTTTTTTCATGATTCAGAGAACTTGATCCAGGTGGTTCGGTCTCTTCTTTAAATAATATATTTTTCTGTTCCTCCGTTAGATTTTTTTTATTCATAAAACTAAATTGATTTTAAAAAATTTTCGGCTGAGGTTATCTCACATTTGCCAGGAATCTCTTCTTCAGAAATTTTAATAATTTTTCCATTTTCTATCAACATTGTATATCTGCTTGAACGCATTCCGAGACCTCTGTGGCTCAGATTTTTTTCAGCACCAATATTTTTGGTAAACTCTCCTTTGCTATCACCCAACATAATAATTTTATTATGAGCATTGTGCGCTTTTCCCCATGCATCCATAACAAAAGGATCGTTTACAGAAACGCAAATAACTTTTTTTATTTTTTTTTCTTTAATTTTATCACTTGCGGAAATAAATCCAGGTAAATGTTTAGCGGAGCAAGTAGGAGTAAAAGCTCCTGGTAAACCAAATATGATAGCTTTGTCATTTCCTATAAAATCTTTAATAGATAATTCTTTTGGGTCTTTTTCCAAAACAAATACCTTTGCATCTGGCATTATATCGCCTTCTTTAATTTTCATTTTAGTTTCCTTCTTGATGATAAAATTATCCCAGTGATAATTAATAAGGCACCAATTAAATGGTAAATCATAAATTTTTCTTTAAAAATAATTATAGCCATCATTGTACTAAATATTGGTATTAAATGTAAAAATATTCCAGATCGATTTGAACCAATTATAGAAATTCCTTTAATCCATAGAATAAATGATGCCAACCCTGGAAAAAGAACCACGTAAGATAAGGTCAAAATAAAAGGTAGATTTATATTTGCCTTATATCCTAAAGATAATTCTATCATATAAGCTGGTAGCAAAAAAACTAATCCCGCAGAAATAATAGTTTGTAAAAGAGATAGCTGAGATATTTTTAATTTCTTTTTTCTTAGGAGAGCTGAATATAATGCCCAGGAAAACATTGCTACAACCATCCACAAATCACCTTTATTAAAATTTAAATTTAACAAAATAGATAAGTTAGCCTTGGTTATAATAACAACAACCCCAGATAAGGAAAAAATCACACCGAGTATTTGATAAATATTTGTTTTCTCAATTTTTAATAACCAACAAAAAAGAATTATCATTACAGGAATGGTTGAAATCATTAATACTCCGCTAATTACTTGAGTAAAATTTAGTGAATAGTAAACAATTGAATTAAATATTGTGATGCTAGTAATACCTAAAATTAAAATTAGGTTTATATTCTCTATTATATATTTTTTTTTCTCAATTATTTCTTTGATTGTAAAAGGAGATAGTATTAACCAGGCAAAAGTCCACCTGTAAAAATTTAATGTAAAAGGCGGAATATCAAAAAAACTAGCAGCTTTTCCTACAATAAAATTACCTGCCCAAAAAAAAGTTGTTAGTATAAGAAATAAATAAGCTTGTTTATCTTTTGAAAACAAAAAATGACTCCTAACTAAATCTTAAAGAACTATAAGGAGATAGATCTAAATTTGTTTTTTCTTCTGCAATCATTCCGGAAATAATTTTGCCTGATATTGCTCCTAATGTCCATCCAAGATGATGGTGACCAAAAGAATAAAATAGGTTTTTATGATTTTTTGAAGGACCCATAACAGGTAAAAAATCAGGCAAAGTTGGCCTAAAGCCTAACCATTCATCACAATATTCAGATAATTCTGGAAATAAATATTTTGCATTATTTGCAAGATTAGCAATTCTTTTTTTATTCAATGGATTATTTAACCCTCCAAACTCTACGGTTCCCACTACTCTTAGCCCTTGTTCCATAGGAGTTATACCAAAACCTCTGTTTAAAAAAATTACAGGTCTTGAAAGAAGATGGTCGTGTCCTTTGAAATGAATGTGATAGCCTCTTTCAGTATCTAGAGGTATTTTTTCATTTGCTTGGTCAGTTAATTTTTTTGAAAAAGCACCGCAAGCAATAACAGCTTTTGCAAATTCGTAAGAACTTAAATTAGTTTTAATTATTGGCTTGTCATTAGTAGAAAAATCAATTTTTAAAACATTTTCTTTTTTAAATTTTCCACCTCGCTTTAAAAATAGTTCAAAAAGTTTTAAAAAAATTTTTCCTGGATTTCTAGCATGTCTTGCACTTGGATATAAAACACCACCATGATAAATTTTTCTAATATGTGGTTCAAGATCATGAATTTCATGTGGAGATAACAATTTTTGCTCTATACCTAATTCTTTTCTTAAATTTATTTCTAATTCTCTGCTTTTTAAATCTCTGTCTGTCCAAAAATAAATAATTCCTTTATTTTCTACCAAACCAGAAACATCTATATCTTGAAACAACTCATCATACGCTGGTAATGCCAAATCTAAAATTTGATGCATATATTTTGCTGTATACTTCATTTTTTTTGTTGTGCAGTTTTTAATAAATTTTAAAAACCAAGGAATCATCTTTGGCACATAATTCCATTTCAGAGCCAATGGACCATTTGAACTTAACAACATTGCAGGAACATCAATTAAGATATCTGGTCTGTTTAATGGTAAGGAGGCATAAGGTGAAAAATGGCCAGCGTTTCCATACGACGCTGAACTTTTCCCAGGTTCATCTCGATCAATTATAGTAACATCAAAACCTTTTTTAATAAGATTTAATGCTATACAAATACCTTGTATTCCGGCTCCAACAACACCAACTGAAGACCTTTGTTTCGCATCTTGGTCCATAGTATCTTTAGTTATATAGTAGTTAAAATTTAAATGTTAGATGGTGGATTATACAGCTTCTTTATGTGTAGTTACAGGAATGACCTTCGGTCTTGTCGAATCTTCTCTTTCAACTATCTCTTCTATTGCAATATCTTCATCGGCTAAAGCTTTCCCTTTATTTGATCTCTTAATATAGCCATCAATATCAGCTCCCTCTTCGGTTTTTAAGGTGTGTTTAAAAAGAACATCGCCTTTAATTACTGCAGTTTTTCCAATTATTACTACGTTCGCCAAAATTTTTCCTTCTACATGTCCATTAATTTCTATATTTTCGGCTTCTATACTTCCTCTTATTGATCCAGTTTCTTTTATAGTTATATCGGATACAAATATGTTACCATTAATCAATCCGGCAACATCAACTGAGCCTGCGGACCTTAGATCTCCTTCTAACTGCATTGTTTCGCCTACATGCGAACGACCAGAATTATTTAGCGGTTGGTCTTCTGTCCCTCTTAAAGTTTTAAACATATTTTAATTTAAGCACAAAAAACCAATTATTAAAAACAAAAAAACTAATAATTTAAGTAATAATAATACAATCCTAGGTTGTTTTATGAAAATTATCGATCTTTAGGATACTTCATCGCGTTGGTAAATTTTACAGCTCATAACGATGCCCAGTCCAACCATCATGGAAAGCATTGATGAGCCTCCGTAAGACATAATAGGTAAAGGTGCCCCAACTATAGGCAGCAGGCCAAGTACCATTGACATATTAACTGCCACATAAATAAAAAATGCCGTTGCGAAACCATAACAGTACAATCTAGCAAAATTATTTCTAGAATTATTACCAATTACTATGATTCTATATATAATCATGACATAAATAAGTAACAATAACAAAGAACCAACAAAGCCAAATTCTTCGGAAAATAAGGTAAATATAAAATCCGTATGTTTCTCAGGTAAGTAATCCAAATAACTTTGACTGCCCTGAAGAAAACCTTTTCCAAAAATGCCCCCTGAACCAACAGCAATTTTTGATTGAATAATCTGATAGCCAGCTCCTAAAGGATCCCTTTCTGGATTAAAAAAAGTCAAAATTCTTGATTTTTGATATGGTTTCAAGAACGATATTCCCACTGGCAGCAAACAAATTGCAATAAAAAAGGAATATAAGAAAAATTTAAATCTAAAACCCGTTAACCAAATTACACCGATTCCTCCAAACAAAATAAGCATCGCTGTTCCTAAATCCGGCTGAATCGCGACTAAAGCAACAGGCACAAACAAAACAATGATGGGTACAAAAATATATTTAATATCTGTAACACTTTCAGAAGGAATTTTATAATAATATCTGGATAAAAAAATAATTAAAGCAACTTTCATTAATTCAGAAGGTTGGAGATTAATAGCATAAAGGTTAATCCAACGTTTTGATCCCGATGCAGAAACTCCAAAAGAATCCACAGCTATAAGCAAAATAAGTACTAAAGCAAAAAAGATGTAAGATGATTTATACCAAAATTGAATAGAAAAAAAAGAAGCTGCTAAAAAAACAACAAAAAAAATTGAAAATCTATAAATGTGACTTTTTGTATAATAGCCAAAATTACCTTGTTCACTAGAATACATTGCAAAAAAACTGATTACACCAACTAACAAAACCCCAAGTACTAATAAAAAATCTAAAGCTAATATTTTATCTTTTAAACTTAAATTGCCCTTATAAAAATTTTCTCTTAGCATTTGTTAAACCTCTTGAAATAAATCTAATTGATATTTTTTTCTTATTTCGTGTCTATCTAAAACCTTTTTTATTATTTTTTTTGCTATTGGAGCTGCTCCTGAACTTCCCGCTCCTCCGTGCTCTATAACAACGCTAATTGCATACCTTGGATTTTTATAAGGAGCAAAAGCTACAAAAAGTGCATGATCTCTTTTTTCATAAGGCAATTCACTCTGTTTTAATTTTAATTCTCTTTCTTCTGCTGTTATTCTTCTTATCTGTGAAGTTCCAGTTTTTCCAGCATAAATATAATTAGGTTTGGTAAATCTTGATCCGTAAGAGGTTCCGAGTGGTTCATTTGTAGCTCCGTACATAGCATCAAGAACGAATTTAATATTTTCTTGATTTCTATATAATTTTTTAAGTCCGGAGCTTGATAAATTTATAGCATTGTTTCTATGGGTAAACTCTTTTCTCCAGGCATTAATTGTATCTACTAATGCATATCTGTCATCCACTATTCTAGGCTTGATTTCATAACCACCATTAGCAAGCTGTGCCATCATTAAGCATAATTGTATTGGAGTAGTTTGAAAATAACCTTGGCCAATTCCACTTATCAGCGTTTCTCCCAAAACCCATCCCGTACCAATATTTTTTAATTTCCATTTTGTATTTGGTACTGTTCCAGATTTCTCTTCATCAAAAAAATTGAAAACTGTTCTTCCCAATCCAAATTTTTTTGTTGTAACTGACATTCTGTCAACACCAAGTCTACGTGAAATTTCATAAAAATAAACATCACAAGATTGTTTGATTGCATTTCTCATATTCATGAAACCGTGACCTTTTTCTTTCCAGCAGTGATACGTTTGACCATAGAGTTCCATGCTGCCTCTGCACTGAACAACAAATTTTGGACTAACAACATCATTTTCTAGAGCTGACAAAGCTACAACTGGCTTTATGGTTGATCCTGGAGGATAAAGTCCGGCTAAAGGTTTATTAATAAGTGGTTTTTTTTTATTTTTAATTAACTCTTGCCAGTCTGTACTACTAATCCCATGTACAAATTTATTAGAATCAAATGTCGGACTTGATACTATCGATATTATATCCCCAGTATATATATCCATAACACATGCTGATCCGCTTGTTCCTTCCATTAATTTATTTGCATACACTTGAACTTCTTGATCGAGAGTTGTTTTAAAATTCTGCCCAGGAGTCCCTTTTATTAGTTTTAGCTCTTTAATTCTTTTGCCATAAGCATTAACCTCAAATCTCTGAAGCCCTGGTTTACCAATCATTGATTCATTTAAAGATCTTTCTAAACCGTTTTTACCTGTCTTTAATCCAGGAACATTAATTTCTCTCAGCATTTCACTTCTTTCTAGATCTTTTGAGCTAACATCTGAGACATATCCTATGATATGAGATGATGAACCGTCCGTTGTATATTTTCTGGCTAAAGAAATTACTGGCTTTATTCCTTGAACCTCATGTAAAAAAAGATTTAGTCTTGAGAATTCAGACCAAGTCAAATTATCAGAAACAATGATGGGTTCCCATGGCCTACGTTTTTTTAATTTATTAATTAAGCTTCTTTTTTTTCTTTCGTTAAAATCAATTATTTTTGATAGTTTAAAAAATAATTCTTCCATATTGGGAACATCTTCTGGAATCATGTGCAGTTGAAAAACTTGTGTATTTTCTGCTATTTTGT
>CACITE010000001.1 GCA_902589505.1 uncultured Pelagibacteraceae bacterium | reverse complement strand
ACAATAAAATCAAAAATATTTACTGGAAAAAGTATGGTAGAACAGCATAAAATTGTTTACAAAGCTTTGGGTGGTAAGATGGGAAACGAACTTCATGCCTTAGCACTTAACACTATAGAAGGATAACACGATGAATGAATCAATTAAAAAAAAAATAGATGATCTGATCGAAAAAAATAATATATGTTTGTTCATGAAAGGAACTCCAGAGGTTCCACAATGTGGTTTTTCTTTAGCCGTATCAAATATTTTAAAACATCTTCAGGTAGATTTTGTGGGAATTAATGTGCTAGATGACAATGAAATCAGACAAGGGATAAAAGATTATAGCGACTGGCCAACAATACCACAGCTATATGTTAAGAAAAAATTTGTAGGTGGTTGCGATATTGTTAAAGATATGTATGAAAAAGGCGAACTACAAAAGATTTTAAAAGCTTAAAATTTATCTAGAATAGTACTCGATCACTAAATTTGGTTCCATAATACTAGGGTATGGAACTTCAGAAAATTTTGGAATTCTAATTAATTTAGCTTTTTTATTTTTTTCATCACTTTGTATATAATCTGGGACTTCTCTTTCTTTGCTGACTAAAGATCCAGCTATTACAGTCATTTCTTTGGATTTATCTTTAATTTCTATTGTATCTTTTTCAGTCACTGAATAGCTCGGGATATTAACTTTTCTGCCATTTACTTTAATATGACCATGGTTGATTAATTGTCTTGCTGAAAATACAGTTGTTGCAAATTTTGCTCTATATATAACTGTGTCTAATCTTCTCTCCAAAAAACCTATTAAATTCTCTGTAGTATTTCCTTTTTTTTGTAAAGCTTTACGATAAACATTTCTAAATTGTCTTTCATTCATATTTCCATAATAAAACTTCATTTTTTGTTTAGCTTCTAATTGAGTTCCATAATCTGACGTTTTTCCTCTCTTGCTCTTACCGTGCTGTCCCGGAGGATAATTTCTAGAATTGAATGGGCTTTTAGGTCTTCCCCATAGATTAACTTTGAGCCTTCTATCTACTTTATGTTTCGATGCTAACCTTTTTGTCATATTTTATATCTGGTGATTTATAAACAATGTCTATGGTTTGTCAATTCAGCTTTTCTTATTAAATTCATTTAAAGTGGAGAAAATTCCAAGCAAAATACGTATTTCTTGTTCTGATAAATTCAATCTATGAAAAATGTTATTAATATTTCTAATCATGCTTTGACGTTTATGATCTGGTTGCAAAAAACCTTTTCTATCAAGACCCGCAATAATAAAATTTAAGAATTTATTTACTTCAAATTTGCTTGCTGTACGACTTTTGTAACCAGTTTTATAATTATTTTTATTAATTGAAAAATGCTTAAAAAGCTCAAAACAAAAAATTATTGCGCTGTGTGACAAATTAAGTGAGCTAAAATTTTTGTTACTTGGGATTTTTACCAAATAATCGGCACAACTAATTTCGTTGTTTGATAAACCTGAGGCTTCGGGTCCAAAAAGAATTCCTATTTTTTTATTTGGTTTAATTTTGGTTTTAATATTTGAAACAGATATAGCTTTTTTATTTACTTTTCTTATTCTGGAACTGCTAGCAAATATTATATCTAGATCACCAATAGATTTTTCAACAGTATCGTAGATCTTTGCTTTTTTTAAAATATCCTTTGCGCCAACTGATGTTGCTAAAGCTTTTTGATTAGGCCAACTACATCTTGGGCTTACAAGTCTTAAATGTTTGATATTAAAATTTTTAATTGCTCTTGCAACTGATCCTATGTTTTCCCCCATCTGAGTTCTTACTAAAATAAAATAAATTTTATTTAAGCTCATTATTTGTTTGCTGGAGCTTTTTCCTTGTAAAGTTTATAATCCAAACTATCAATTAGCGCTTTGAAAGAAGCTTCGATAATATTAGGTGAAACACCTATTGTGAACCAACTCTTTCCTTCTCTGTCAGTGCTTTCGATAGAAACTCTCGTAGTAGCATTTGTTCCAGTATTTAAAATTCTAACTTTATAATCAACTAATTTTAAATCTTTTAAATATTTAGAATATTTTCCAACTTTATCAACGTTTGATCTTATTGCGTTGTCTAAAGCATTAACTGGACCATTTCCAGATCCCTCACATACAATTTCTTTATCATCAACTAAGATATGAGCCTTCGCAAAAGAATTAATCTTATCTGTAGAATCTTTTTTAACCGACACGTCATATTTAGAAATTGTTAAATATTTAGGTATTTCGCCTAAAAGTCTTCTAGCTAATAATTCAAAAGAAGCATCGGCACCGTCATATGAATAGCCTATAAACTCTCTATCTTTAACTTCGTTTAATAAAGTTTGAACTTTAGGATCATTTTTATCAATATTGATTCCATATTTGTTTAATCTAGACATGATATTTGATTTTCCTGCTTGGTCGGAAACAATAATATTTCTTACATTACCGACAAGATTAGGATCTATATGTTCATAGGTTTTTGGATTTTTTGTTACAGCAGAAACATGTAAGCCTCCTTTGTGAGCAAATGAAGAGGCTCCAACGTAAGCAGCATTTCTATTTGACGTTCTATTTAATATTTCATCCAATAATCTTGAACATTCAGTTAAAGTTTTAATTTTATCTCTATTAATTTTTATATCAAAATTTTCTGAGAAAGATTTTTTTAAAGCTAATGATGGAATTAAAGATATTAAATTTGCATTTCCACATCTCTCTCCAAGTCCATTAATCGTTCCCTGGACCTGTCGTGCTCCTGCTAAAATGGCGGTTAAAGAATTTGCTACAGCATTTTCTGTATCATTATGAGCGTGAATACCCAAATTTTTTCCTGGAATTTTTTTACTTACATTTGAAACAATTTCGCCGACTTCATTAGGCAAAGTTCCCCCATTTGTGTCACACAGAACAATCCATCTGGCCCCTTCATCATAAGCAGTTTTTATACATGATAATGCATACTCTGGATTTTTTTTATATCCATCAAAGAAGTGTTCTGCATCAAACATGAATTCTCTTTTATTTTTAACAAATAATTTTGCTGATTCTTTAATGTTTTCTAAATTTTCTTCCTTTGTAATTCCTAAAGCAACATCAACATGAAAATCCCATGATTTACCAACTAAACAAATTGCGGGAGCATTTGTGTTTAACAATGCTGAAAGTCCAGGATCATTTTCGGCACTTCTTCCAACTTTTTTTGTCATACCAAAAGCAGTAAGAATTGTATTATCTAACTTTGGTGGTTTATTGAAAAATGTTGTATCAAGCGTATTCGCACCAGGCCATCCACCCTCCAAATAATCGACGCCGAGATTTGATAAAGCTTTTGCAATTTTATTTTTATCGTCAATAGAAAAATTAACTCCTTCAGTTTGAGCACCGTCTCTAAGTGTAGTATCAAATATAAATATCTTCTCTTTGCTCATTTATATTTCCATGTTGTTTTATCTTGCTTATCTTCAATAATAACGCCGTTATGTTCTAATTCTTTTCTTAGTATATCAGCTAATTTATAATTTCCTTGTTTTCTAGCTTTATTTCTATCGTTAATTTTTTGATTAATAAAGTTTTCATCAACTTTTACTTTTGATTTTTTAAAATCTTCCCATGATTTTTTATTTTCAAGTAAGCCGATTTGTTGACATGCTGACAGAAATTTTGATTTAGAAGATTTATCTCCTTTAATCGACTGTTCAAAAAGCAAATGTAGTCTTGCTATATATTCTGGAGTATTCAAATCTTCTTGCAGAGGTTTAAGATCGTCTTCACTTAATTTTTCGAATTTATCATTTCCAAATTGACTATACCACTTATCTAAAGTGTTTTTGCTTTCCTTTATTAGTTTTTCATTCCAGTCAAGAGGTTGTTTATAATGTGAGCTTAATAGAGCAAGTCTTATAACTTCACCATTAACATTTTCCCTTAGTTTTTTAATTGTTACAATATTTCCTATGGACTTAGACATTTTTTCTTTATCAAAAGTAACAAATCCATTATGTAACCAATAATTTGCAAATTTTTCACTTTTGTTTGCACAGCACGATTGTGCTATTTCATTTTCATGATGTGGAAAAACTAGATCAAGACCACCACCATGTATATCAAATTGCCTACCTAAAAATTTTTCACTCATTACAGAACATTCCAAGTGCCATCCTGGTCGACCCCTACCCCATGGTGAGTCCCAGCCTGGGTCATCATCTTTAGAAGGTTTCCATAAAACAAAATCAAGTGGATCTTTTTTAAATTTAGAAACTTCAACTCTTGCACCAGCAACAAGTTGATTAGAATTTTTGTTAGATAATTTTCCATATTGTTTAAATGATGAAACAGAAAAATAAACATGTTTACCATTTTCATAAGCATGTTTGTTTTTTAATAAATTAGCAACCATATCTATCATGCCTTTGATATGTTCAGTGGCTTTAGGTTCAAAGTTTGGATTTAAACAATTTAAATATTTACAATCTTCATGAAAACTTTTGGTTATAGTTTCTGTTAATTCTTTTATACTTTTTTTATTTTTTTTAGAAGATTCGATAATTTTATCATCTATGTCGGTAATATTTCTTACATAAGTAACTTTATTTTTTCCATAAAGGCTTTGTAAAAGCCTAAATAATACATCAAAAACAACTAGAGGCCTTGCATTACCAATGTGTGGAAAATCATAAACGGTTGGCCCACAAACATACATACTCACTTTATTATTGTTTATTGGAACAAATTTTTCTTTTTTATTTGATAGAGTATTGAAAAAAATTAAATTATTAGTCATTTTTCATTTTGCATACAGGAATTGGTTCCATCTTATGCAGGTTCCTTTTTCTTATTTCTAAATATTTTTTGTGATTCTTGCTTGAAGAATTTTTCATAGCTTCTTCTAGTTCTTTGTATGACATTCCTAGTTGCTTAGCATCGGTTCTTGCATCATCCCACAATCCGTCTGTAGGTTCAGCTTTAATAATTTCATTTAATATGCCTAAATTTTTTCCCATTTCCCAAACTTGAGTTTTTGTGCAATCTGCAATTGGAGATATGTCTACACCTCCATCTCCATATTTTGTATAAAATCCAACACCAAAGTCTTCAACTTTATTGCCTGTGCCAACAACAATACCATTATTTGTAGCAGCAATCTGATAAAGTGTTGTCATTCTCAAACGAGCTCTAGAGTTTGCTAATCCATGCGCACTGTCAAATTCACTTAAAGAATTCTTAAATGATTTAAATAAATTATCTAAAATAACTAAATGACTGTCCACATTTTTAAATTTACTTTTTAACCATTCTTGATGTTTTAAACTTAAGTCCTGCTGTTCTTTTATTTGTTTTATAGGCATAGAAATAGCTAATGTTTTTTTTCCTGTAAGCGCACAAATTGTGCTTGTCACAGAAGAGTCGATTCCTCCGGATACACCTACTATAAGAGACTCTGGTTCCGTTGGCATAGATTTACAATAATTTGATATCCAGTCCCTTATATAATTAATTCTGTCTGAAGTTTGCATTTATATTAATATCCTGTTCTTAAAATAGATCTTAATAATTAAAATTCAATTATTAAGATGCTGCTTGAATAATATTCTTTGAATATTGAGAATTTTTTTTGATTTCATCCGAGATTAAGAATGCAAGTTCAAGAGCTTGATTTGCATTGAGTCTAGGATCACAGTGCGTATGGTATCTATGAGATAAGTCTTTCTCAGAGATTTTTTGAGCTCCTCCAGTACATTCAGTAACATTTTGTCCAGTCATTTCTATATGGAGACCTCCAGCATAGCTTCCTTCCGCTTTATGAACTCCGAATACTCTTTTAACTTCTTTTACAACATTGTTAAAAGGTCTCGTTTTAAATCCTGTCGCAGATTTAATTGTGTTTCCATGCATAGGGTCACAGGACCAAATAACTTTTAGACCCTCTTTATTAATAGATCTTATTAATTTAGGTAAATATTTTTCAACATTATCTGCACCAAACCTGGATATAAGAGTTATTCTTCCTGCTTCATTCTTAGGATTTAAGATATTACAAAGTTTGACCAGCTCTGTATCTTTTAAAGTTGGTCCACACTTAATACCAATTGGATTTTCAATTCCCCTACAAAATTCTACATGGCCTCCGTCAGGTTGTCTTGTTCTATCACCGATCCAAACAAAATGCGCTGAAGTGTCATGGTGTTTACCAGAAGTTGAGTCTATTCTAGTCATTGCTTGTTCAAAAGGTAAAAGTAGTGCTTCATGAGAAGTATAAAAATTTACCGTTCTTAATCTTCTGTTATGATCTGGGTGTAAACCACAGGCTTCAATAAAAGATAAAGCATCACTTATTTTATCTTCGATTTCTTTAAATTTTTTTCCTTCTGGACTCTTTTTAATAAATCCCAAATTCCATAAATGTATTTTTTTTAAATCTGCAAAACCACCTTGTGATAATGCTCGCAATAAATTTAACGTAGATGCAGCTTGTGAATAAGCTTTAAATAATCTTTTCGGATCTGGTTTTCTGGCCTTTTCATTAAACTCTATTCCATTAATATTATCACCCAGGTATGCTGGCAGTTCTTTTCCATCTTTAACCTCAATTGGTGAACTTCTTGGTTTAGAAAATTGTCCAGCTATTCTTCCCACTTTAATAACAGGTAACGCTGCTGAAAATGTTAAAACCAAAGCCATTTGTAAAATTACTTTAAATGTATCTCTGATATTATCTGGATGAAATTCCGCAAAACTTTCTGCGCAATCCCCACCTTGTAAAAGAAAAGCTTTACCTTCAGCAACATGGCTAAGCGATTTTTTTAGAGATCTAGTTTCACCAGCAAAAACTAAAGGCGGAAAAGAACTAACTTTTTTCAAAACCTTATCAAGTTCTTTTTCATCCTCGTATTTGGGGATGTGTTTAACTGGATAATCTCTCCAACTATTTACTGTCCATTTTTTCATATTCAACCTTTAATATATATAAAGTATACAAGCAAAAAAACCAAGGTTGATTATATCTTTTTAAAGACTCGTTTTTATTCAACAGTTACTGATTTTGCTAAATTTCTGGGTTTATCAATATTGCAATTTTTCAATGAAGCAACGTGATAAGCCAAAAGTTGAAGAGGAATTGCCATAATAAAAGGTGTTAATTGTTCATCCGATTTCGGCACTTCTAAAGAAAATCTTACGTTTTCACTAGTAACAGTATTATTGTCATTAGAAATTAAAATTACTTTGCCACCACGCGCAATTACTTCCTGCATATTAGAAATTGTTTTTTCAAAATATTTATCTTTTGGTGCTAATATAACGACAGGCAGACCTTCCTCGATTAAAGCTAAAGGTCCATGTTTCATTTCACCCGCGGGATAACCTTCAGCATGTAAATAAGATAACTCTTTAAGTTTTAATGCACCTTCTAAAGCTATAGGAAATGACAAACCTCGACCCATGAACATTGCTCCTCTGGCTTGTAAAAAATCTTTTGCAATTACTTGGATTTTGTCTTGGCACAGCAAAGTTTTTTTTATTAATTCTGGAAGCTTTTTTAACTCATTAATTTTTTTTACATAAACAGGGCCAGATAATTCCTTTCTTACCTCTGAAATTTTAATTGCTAATATATAAAGCACCAACATTTGTCCAATAAAAGCTTTAGTGGAAGCAACGCCAATTTCTGGTCCTGCATGAATTGGCAACACAAAATCTGATAATCTCGCTATAGAGCTTTCAACTACATTAACAATAGAGCAAGTTTTTACTTTATTTTTTTTACATAGATCAAGGGCAGCTAACGTATCTGCCGTTTCACCAGACTGCGATACAAATATATATAGATTCTTTTTTTTAAATTGAACTTTTCTATATCTAAATTCTGAAGCTATATCAATTTCAATTTCAGCATTTGTGAATTCCTCAAACCAATATTTTGCTACAGCACATGAATGGAATGCAGTACCACAACCAATGAGAACAATTTTTTCTATTTCCTTTGGCTTAATTGGAAAATTATACAGATTTATGTCACGTCTTATTTGGTCAACATATTCTTTTATACAAGTTTTTGCAGTAACATTTTGTTCGTTAATTTCCTTCGACATAAAATCTTTATAATGTCCTTTTTCTGCAGTATGTTTTTCACTTGAGAGAGTTAAAATTTCTTTATTTATTTTTTTATTTTTTGAATTATAAAAATCAACTTTATTGTTTGTTAACAAACATATATCGCCATCATCTAAGTAAGTAATTTTATTTGTCATAGATTTTAATGCGTAAGAATCTGAACCAAGGTAGTTTTCTTCAGGACCATATCCAACGGCGAGAGGACTTCCTCTTCTGGCTCCAACGACCAAATTATTAAATTTTTTAAACAAAATCCCCAATGCAAAGCTACCATTAAGCTTTTTCAAGGTTTTATTAATTGTGTTTATTAAATCAAAGTCTTTTAAAAAATCCGTTAAAAGAAAAGTTATAACTTCAGTATCGGTCTGCGATTTAAATTTATATCCTTTTTTTTCTAAATCTTTTTTTATTTCATTAGAATTTTCTATAATACCATTGTGTACTACGGAAACTTCTTCAGATGAATGAGGGTGTGCGTTAATTTGACTCGGAATTCCATGTGTGGCCCACCTCACATGTCCAATTCCTATAGATCCAGATGAAGGATTTTTAAATAAAATTTTTTCTAGATTATCTACTCTTCCGGTACATTTTTTTTCATCTATAAATCCGTTAGCAAAAGTAGCAATACCCGCTGAATCGTAACCTCTATATTCTAATTTTTTTAGTGATTGAATTATGTTTGATACAACTGGTTTATTACTTGCTATACCTATTATCCCGCACATTTATTTCCTCTTATAATTTTTTATTTCTATCTGGTTTGCTCTAGTTAATGAAAGAGATTTATTTTTTACACTTTTAGTAAGAGCTGATCCAGCGCCAACTACAGATTTCTTTCCAATTGTAATTGGCGCTACGAGAGATGTGTTTGATCCAATAAATGCTCCATCTAAAATTTTAGTTTTGTTTTTCTTTTTTCCATCATAGTTACACGTAATAGTTCCTGCACCAATATTAACTTTTTTTCCTATTGTAGAATCTCCTATATAAGATAAATGATTAATTTTTGAATTTGCTCCAATTTTGCTTTTTTTAATTTCTACAAAATTACCGATCTTCGAACCTTTTGATAAAAAGGCACCAGGTCTTATTCTTGAAAAAGGACCAACATTAACATTGTCATCTAAAGTTGCATTTTCTATATGAGTAAATGACAAAATTTCTACGTTATCTCCGATTTTTGTTTTTTTCCCAATTACAACATAGGGGTTGATAACAACATTTTTCCCAAATTTCGTGTCATTAGATAAAAAGACCGTTTCAGGAGATTTGAGAGTAACACCAATGCTCATAGCATGATTTCTCAATTTTTCCTGATTTCTTTTTTCTATTATTGCTAATTTCTTTTTGTTTATTGATGTCATCAAGATTTCTCTTTACATTATTAAAAACTTTGTAATAACTCACAAAATATTTCTTAATAATACTTAATAAATAAAATAACAAATGAGTCAAAAATTTACAGTTTTATTTGATCTAGACGGAACACTTGTCAATTCAGCACCTGATTTAATGCATGCGCATAATCATGTTATGAAAAAATATGGTTTTACCGAAAGAGAACTAACTGATGTTAAAAAAATAGCTGGAAGAGGTGCCAAAAGGATGCTTACAAAATCAGTACATGAAATAGCTGAACTTACAGGAAAAATAAAAAAAACAAATGAAATGGTTGAGGAAATGACCAAAGAATTTTTGGATTATTATAGTAAAAACATTGCTAATGAAAGCACATTAAAAAAAGGAGCATTAAATTTTTTGGAATGGTGTAAAAAAAATTTTATTACAATGGCTATTTGCACCAATAAACAAGAACATTTATCGATCGATCTATTAAAAAAAATGAAAATTTATAATTTTTTTGATTATGTAGCTGGAGGAAATACCTTTGATTACAATAAACCTGATCCAAGACATTTAACTAGTACCATTGAAATAATAGGTGGAGATATAAAAAAAACAATTATGATTGGAGATAGTGAAATAGACTCTGAATCAGCAAAAGCGGCAAATATACCTTTTATATTAATTGAGGATGGTTATACAGAAAAAAAAATAAGTGAATTGCATCATGAGTATTTGGTAAAAGATTTTACAGGTATGGAAAAAATTATTGAAAAATATCTATGATTGAATTCAAGCTTTTTTTTGCATTAATGAGTTACTATTTTGTAATGTTTGCGACACCTGGACCAAATAATGCAATGCTGACAGCTTCTGGAATTAAGTTTGGCTTCAAAAGGACTCTTCCGCATATGTTTGGAATTCCTTTTGGTCATATAATTCAAATAACTCTGGTTTGTTTTGGTTTAGGAACTTTATTCCAAAAATTTCCAATTATACAATTTTATCTTAAATGGCTTTGTTTTTTCTATCTGTTGTACCTTGGATGGAAAATTTTTGGGTCTTTAACTGACAGTGATAAAGAAAGTGGAAGACCTCTTAGATTCTATGAAGCGGCACTTTTTCAATTCATCAATCCTAAAGCCTGGGTTGTAGCTCTTACAGCCGCAACTGCTTTTTTCCCTTCTAATGAAAATTTTGTTATTGCTACAATATTTGTTGCAGGCACTGCACCATTCGTTTGTATTCCTTCTATTGCTATATGGGTACTTTTTGGGTCATCTATAAAATTAATAATTCAAAATACTAAAATTAAAAAAATTATAGAATATTTATTAGCTTTATTATTAGTTGCCACAGCTGTTATAATCGTAATTGATTAGAAATTTATGTTATGCATTTTACAAAAAAAAATTCTTCTGAAAAAAGAATTGAATTAAAAAATAAATTAAAAGAAAGAAAAATTTTAAGATTTCCTGGAGCTTACAACCCCTTATCAGCTAAGCTAATTTCTGAAATCGGTTTTGATGGCGTGTATGTATCTGGTGCAGTCATGGCTAATGATTTAGGAGTACCAGATATTGGAATAACAACATTAAAAGAAGTAAGTTATAGAGCTAACCAAATATCAAAAGTTACTGATCTTCCTACGGTAGTTGATGCTGATACGGGTTTCGGTGATTGCAAAAAAACTGTAGAGACTTTCGAAAACTTTGGACTATCGGGTTGTCATATTGAAGATCAAATTGAGCAGAAAAGATGTGGGCACTTAGATAATAAAGAACTTATTTCTTTAGACAAAATGGTAAAAAAAATTAAGACTGCTTCTTTAAGTAGAAAAGACAATAATTTTTTGATCATAGCAAGAACGGACGCTAATTCTGTTGAAGGTTTAGATAAGACAATAGAAAGAATAAAAGCTTATGAAGATGCTGGCGCTGATATTATCTTTCCAGAAGCTCTTAAAGATGAAAAAGAATTTGAACGAGTAAGAAAAAACACAAAAGTAAATTTACTAGCTAACATGACTGAATTTGGAAAATCCAAACTTTTATCAGCAAATACTTTAGAAAAATTAGGTTACAATATAGTTATATATCCTGTTAGCACCCAAAGATTAGCAATGAAAAATGTTGAGGATGGACTGAGGGTCATTTTTAAGGATGGACATCAAAATAATATTATAGATAAAATGCAAACTAGAAAAAGACTTTATGAATTGGTTGAGTATGAAAAATATAATACTCCTGGCAAAAAAATTACTGATTTTAAAACTGAAGGACATGAATAATTTATGAGTGAGGATATTAAAAAAGGATTGTTGGGGATAGTTGTTGATGAAACTACCATATCTCAGGTAATGCCAGATATAAATTCACTAACTTACAGAGGGTATGCTGTACAAGACCTCTGCGATAAATGTAGTTTTGAAGAAGTTGCCTATCTTATATTAAATAAAGAATTACCAAATCAAGTAAAACTAAAAAAATTTAAAAAAGAATTAGAAGAAAATAGAAATATCACAATAAATCTTAGAGAAATTGTAAAACATATGCCCAAAAGATCTCATCCAATGGATGTAGCTCGAACTGTGGTTAGCGTTATGGGTTTAGAGGACAAAGAAACAAATAACAATTCTCCAGCTTCTAATATGAGAAAAGCAATAAGGATATTCGCAAAAACACCAACTGCTATAGCTGCATTCTTTAGAGCAAGAAAAGGCAAAAAGGTAATACCACCAAAAAAAGGCTTGGGATTTTCTGAAAACTTTTTCCATATGTGCTTTGGAAAAACACCAAGTAAAGAAATTATTAAAGCTTTTGATGTTTCTTTAATTCTATATGCTGAACATAGTTTCAACGTTTCAACTTTTACAGCTAGAACAATCACAAGCAGTTTATCAGATATTCATAGTGCTATAACTGGCGCAATAGGAAGTTTAAAAGGTCCTTTGCATGGTGGAGCAAATGAGGCAGTAATGCATACAATGAACAAAATTAAAAAACCTGAAAATGCTTTGAAATGGATAAATAATGCTCTTGATAAAAAAGAAGTAGTAATGGGTTTTGGTCATAGGGTTTACAAAAAAGGCGACTCAAGAGTACCTACTATGGAAAAATATTTCAAAAAAGTTTCTAAAATAAAAAATGATAAAAAATTTCTAAAAATTTACGATACAGTTAAAAATGTAATGATTGAAAGAAAAGATATTCATCCTAATGTTGATTTTCCTACTGGACCTACTTATCACTTGATGGGGTTTGATACTGATTTCTTTACTCCAATATTCGTGCTATCAAGAATAACAGGATGGTCAGCGCATATTATGGAACAACATGCGGCTAATAAATTAATTAGGCCATTGTCTAAATACAGTGGAGAGAAGCACCGTAAAGTAATGCTTCTCAACCAAAGATAAAATTATTTTCCTGGACCTTTGTAAGCTCCTGCAATTTTCGCTGCATTTGCTGCAATTTCATTAATGTTAATTGCTTCACAAACTGCAATATTGCAAAGGGCACCGCTAGCTTCCGTTGCCATTTTAATTCCAGCACCTTGTGCAAAAGTTCCTTCGAATACTGCTAAAAAATCATAAGGTCCTCTTAAACCAGTGTATGAAACTAATTTAGCTCCAACAGCTTGAGCTGCAGCTTGTGCTGCTTTTGCTCTATCTGATTTTGGATCTTTAATAAAACCCTGAAATCCTTGAGTAGTATAATTTCCTAGCGCATAAAATGTTGCCATAAGATCTCCTTTCAAGAAATTAGTTTACTAACAGATATGTATTTAAGGAAGTGAATATTTTATGAAAAAGCTTCTGCCCAATTACCTTTTGTAGAAGCTTTAGAATATTCTGTTGCTCTACCTTCAAAAAAATTCATATGTTCAACTGCATTAAGCATAGTGTCTAGCCATGTAAGAGGGTTTTTATCTACCTGATATATTGGTTCAAGTCCCAGTTGAATTAATCTTCTATTTCCAATCCAGCGGATATATTGTTTAACTTCGTCAGCTGTAAGGCCATTTAATGGTCCCATTTCAAAAGCTAAATTTATAAAAGCATCTTCATGTGAAACAATAGTTCTGCATGCTTCATAGATGTCTTTTTTAAGTTTTTCTGTCCAGACCTCAGGGTTTTCATCAATAAAAGTTCTAAATAATTTTATCATTGAATTGCAGTGAAGAGTCTCATCTCTTACAGACCAAGTAACAATTTGCCCCATTCCTTTCATTTTATTTTGTCGAGGAAAATTTAACAATATTGCGAAACTAGCAAATAATTGTAATCCTTCAGTAAACGCACTGAAGACCGCAATAGTTTTTGCGATATCATGATTTGATTCAACATTAAAACCCTGCATGTAATCATATTTATCTTTCATTTCTTTATACTTTAAAAATGCAGAATACTCAGATTCTGGCATTCCAATTGTATCTAATAAATGCGAATAAGCGGCAATATGAACTGTTTCCATTGAAGCAAAAGCGGACATCATCATTAAAGTTTCGGTAGGTTTAAATACATTCATATAGTGCCTTATGTAACAATTGCTAACTTCAACATCTGCCTGTGTAAAAAATCTAAATATTTGAGTTAACAAGTTTTTTTCTGCTTGGTTTAAATTTTTTTGCCAATCTCTAACATCATCACCTAATGGCACTTCTTCAGGAAGCCAGTGAATTCGTTGTTGAGTTAACCAAGCGTCATAACACCACGGATATCTAAACGGTTTGTAAACTGGATTTCCTACAAGTAATCCAGATTTTTTTTGGTTATTTTTATTTTTTTCTATTTTTACTACTGACATGATAGGCATTCTTCATAGTCTTGATCTTTTTTTTGTTCTTTGGTTGTTGTTGTTGACAGTCCATTGTTTACATTTTCAGCCCTTTGGATGGATTTTGATCTACAGTAATACAAACTTTTTAGTCCTTTTTTCCAAGCTTGAAAATGTATTTGGTGCAACTCCTTTTTATGAACATCGGCAGGTAAGAAAATATTGATTGATTGAGCCTGTGAAACATAAGGTGTTCTCTCCGCTCCAAGTTCCACAATCCATTTTTGATCTAATTCGAAAGCTGTTTTAAATACATCTTTTTCATGATCGGATAAAAAATCTAAATGTGAAATCGAACCTTGATTTGTTGTGATAGTTGACCAGGTTTCATCATCATTTTTTCCTTTTTTTTCTAATATTTTTTGCAAATATTTATTTCTAACATTATAAGATCCTGATAAAGTTTTGTGAGTATAGCTATTTGCTGCAATTGGCTCGACGCCTGGCGACGAACCTCCACAAATTATTGAAATAGAAGCTGTGGGAGCAATAGCGGTCTTGTTTGAGAATCTTTCTTTAAAACCATATTCTTCAGCATCTGGGCAAGAACCTCTCTCTTCTGCTAATTTTTTAGATGCTTGATCGACTTCCGTTTGAATGTGTTTAAATATTTTATTGTTCCAAACTTTACTCATTACAGATTCTAATGGAATTGAATTTTTTTGTAAAAATGAGTGAAAGCCCATTACACCAAGACCTACGCTTCTTTCTCTCGCTGCAGAATATTTTGCATTGCTAAAAGTATCGGGAGCTCTATCTATAAAGTCAGTTAAAACATTATCTAAAAATCTCATTACATCTTCAATAAAATTGTCATCATTTTTCCATTCATCATACGTCTCTAAATTCAAAGAAGACAGACAACAAACAGCAGTTCTATCATTTCCATCTTTATCTATTCCTGTAGGTAGTGTTATTTCGCTACAAAGGTTAGAAGTTTTGACGTTTAGGCCTGCTAATTTATGGTGTTGTGGAATTAATCTATTTACTGTATCTACAAAAATAATATAAGGCTCACCCGTTTCTATTCTTGCAGTTAACAATCTAATCCATAAATTTCTTGCTGACAAAACAGATTGGATAACTCCATCTTTTGGACTTTTTAACGCCCATTCAGAATTGGTTTCCACTGCTCTCATAAAAGCATCACTAACTAACACACCGTGATGTAAATTTAACGATCTTCTGTTTGGGTCACCTCCAGTTGGCCTTCTCATTTCAATAAACTCTTCAATTTCTGGATGGTCAATAGGAAGATAACAAGCCGCAGATCCTCTACGAAGAGAACCTTGGCTTATAGCCATTGTTAAAGAATCCATAACTTTTATAAAAGGAATGATACCCGATGTTTTTCCTACTCTTCCAATTTTTTCTCCAATCGATCTAAGATTTCCCCAGTAGCTTCCAATGCCTCCTCCTTTGGCTGCTAGCCAGACATTTTCATTCCACAAATCTAAAATTCCATTTAAACTATCTCCCGCTTCATTTAAAAAGCACGAGATTGGCAAACCTCTCTCGGTACCTCCATTAGACAGTATTGGTGTTGCTGGCATAAACCATAGATTGCTTATGTAATTATAAATTCTCTGCGCATGTAAATTGTCATCGGCATAAGTGCTTGCCACACGAGCAAATAAATCTTGAAAAGACTCGTTTTGACCCAAGTATCTGTCACTTAAAGTTGCTTTTCCAAAATCTGTTAATTTGCTATCTTGCGACCTATCAATTTTTATTGTTATCCCTTTTTCATTTTGAAAAAGCTCCGTATGAGATGAAAGCGAAAAAAGATCCGGCTTTTTCTCTATTTTGTGTTGATTAATTAAAAAATCATCCTTAGGGCTTATTTTTTCGACAGCTTTTTCGATGGCTAATGATAGATTTTTATTCATATATTTATGTATTTTATTAAAGTTTTGTGCAAAAACAACTATATGTTGTGTGCACTACAACGTGATATACTACATATTATAACAAATCAATAGAACATTACAAGAACATTGATTTAATAACAAGGATAAAATTTAAATACTGATAAAAACCAAAAAATATTGGATAAAAGTATAATGTCAATTTTAAAGGATATTCATATAAACCCACTAGGATTTAGAGAGTATGATGCTCGATGGCTTTTCCCAAAAGACATAAATAAAGAAGGCGTTAAATGTGTTGGTCAAGGTTTAGGTACACAAATCATATTAAAAACAAATAAATCTCCAAGAGTAATAGTAGGTCATGATTACAGATCTTACAGTGAAGAAGTAAAAAAAAAACTTATAGAAGGTTTAATTGATACGGGATGCAATGTTGAGGACATAGGATTAGCGCTATCGCCAACGGTTTATTTTGCGCAGTTTAATCTTAAAACAGATGCGGTCGCAATGGTCACTGCAAGTCATAATGAAAATGGCTGGACGGGGATAAAAATGGGCATAGAAAAAGGATTAACCCACTCACCAGATCAAATGAACGAGTTAAAAGAAATAGTTTTAAAAAAAAAATTTTTAAAAGGTAAAGGTTCGTATAAAGAAATTAAAGGATTTAAGGAAGTTTACATCAACAATTTAATAAAAAACAAAATAAAGAAAAAACTTAAAATTGTTGTAGCATGCGGCAATGGTACGGCAGGTATATTTGCGCCTGAGGTTTTTAAAAAAATTGGTTGTAATGTTATAGAGTTAGATTGTAATCTTGACTATAAATTTCCTAAATACAATCCAAATCCAGAAGATGTTAAAATGCTTAAGGCTATTAGTGAAGCTGTTAAAAAAAATAATGCTGACATTGGTTTCGGCTTCGATGGTGATGGTGATAGAGTTGGTGTTATTGATAACAATGGAAAAGAAATTTACTCAGACAAAGTAGGTTTGCTTATAGCAAGAAACTTGTCTTCAAATTATAAAAATAAAAAATTTGTTGTTGACGTAAAATCGACTGGATTATTTGCAAAAGATAAAATTCTTTTGGCAAACAAATGTCAAACAATCTATTGGAAAACAGGACACTCTCATATTAAAAGAAAAGTTAACGAAATAAAAGCTTTAGCTGGATTTGAAAAAAGTGGTCACTTTTTTTTTAGTCAGCCTCTTGGTTATGGTTATGATGATGGAATTAATTCCGCAATTCAAGTTTGTTACTTATTAGATACTCAAAATAAAAAGATTTCCGAAATTATAAATGAATTGCCAAAAACATACCAAACTCCAACGATGGCACCTTTTTGTAAAGATGAAGAAAAATATGATGTTGTTGAATCGTTAATTAAAGAAGTACATAAGTTAAAGACTAGCAGTACTAAAATAGATGGCCAAAAAATTACGGATATACTAACAGTAAATGGAGTTCGTTTTTCTCTAGAAGACGGCTCTTGGGGTTTAATTAGAGCATCGTCAAATAAGCCTTCTTTAGTAGTTGTTACTGAAAGCACAACATCTGATAAAAGAAAAAAAAAAATTTTTGAATTTATTGATAATCTCTTAAAAAAAACAGGTAAGGTCGGTGAATATGACCAAAAAATTTAAAAATTAAAATATTCATAGAATAATCGACACGCAACAACAAAAAGATAAACTCCAAACATCTTTCCAATTAGTCTTTTATTAAATTTATGAACTGATTCAGCTCCAATTTTTGCCATAAATGTAGTAATTGGTACAAAAATTAAGAAAGTAGGTATGTTTAAAAAACCTAAACTCAATGGAGCATTAATATTAAAATAACTTCCCGAGCTTGCAAAAGTTATTGCACCTACTAATGAAATTAAGAAGCCTATAGCAGCTGAACTACCGATTGCAATATTTATTGGATAACCTAACATTTTAAATATTGGAGTGTTATAAACACCTCCTCCAATTCCCATAGGTGCAGATAAAAAACCTGATAAAAAACCCAATATTACTCTATAAATTATATTTATTTTTTTAGGTTTTAAATTAATTTTTTCTTTTTCTATCAAAAAATAAATAGCGAAAATCATAGTCATAATTGAAAAGAATAAAACTAAACTAGAAGTTTTTGAATTAACTGCAAATAACGCACCAATTAATACACCTAGCATAACAAAAACCCCAAAAGTTTTGACAAGTTTAAAATCAACAGCTTTAAACTTCATATGTGTCATTGTTGATATGATTGAATTTGGAATTATAATTAAAAAGGATGTTCCTATAGCCATATGCATAACAAAAGTTTTTTCCATTCCAATAAAACTAAATATATAAAAAAGGATAGGAACCATTATTATACCGCCGCCTATTCCAAAAAATCCTGCCAAAAATCCAACAACTACTGCTGATAAAATCATTACAGAAAAAATGAATACTATTTGACTAATATCTAAAGTTTCTATCATGCAATTTTCTGGCTTGCTTTTTCATTATTTTGAACAATGGTCATTATATGTTTTGCTTTTTGAAAGTCAGAATCTCTAGCCATCATATTATCACTTAAATATCTTTTCCAATTTTTAGAACCAACTTGACCATGGTACAAACCCACAGTATGTCTCATTATATGATTAACTTTGGTTCCTAATTTAACTTCTTTTTCTAAATATTTTAATAACTTTTCAGCAACTTCCTCTCTTGTGGGATTGTTCTTTACGTTAAATATTTCTTTTTCTATATCGACTAAAAAATATGGATTTTGGTATATTGCTCTACCAATCATTACTCCGTCACAAAATCTTAAGTGATTTTTGATTTCATCAATCTTAGAAATTCCACCATTTATAATAATTTCTAAATCAGGATTTTCTTTTTTGATTTTGTATACCATTTCATAGTTTAGCTTTGGAATATTTAAATTTTGTTTTGGGGTCAAACCTTTGAGTATGGCTTTACGTGCGTGTATAATAATAGTTCGACAGCCCGCTTCTTTTATTTTTAATATAAATTTATTTAAGTAATCAAAATCCTCTGTATCATCAAAACCAATTCTTGTTTTAGCTGTAACAGGAATATTGCATGAATTAACCATTTCACCAATGCATTCTGAAACTAGGTCGGGTTCTTTCATTAGGCATGCGCCAAACTTGTTTTTTTGAACTTTTTTGCTCGGGCATCCTAAATTAATATTGATTTCATCATAACCCATGCTCTCGGCTATTTTTGAAACCTCTGACAATTCTTTTTTATCCGATCCTCCAACCTGAAGTGCTAAAGGTTTTTCTTCAGGACTAAAACCCAAAATTTTTTTTTTATCACCAAAAATAGCTGACTTGGTAGCAACCATTTCTGTATATAACATTACATTTTTGCTTATAAGTCTAAGAAAAAAACGATCGTGCCTATCTGTACAGTCCATCATAGGCGCTACGGAAACTGTTTTTTTCATATACAATTTACCTATTTAAATTTAAATGAATTTTATTATTCGTCAGTTTTTTGTTCAGCTGACACAGTTTCTTTATCGACCTTTAAGTCAGTCTTTTCTTCTATTTTTTTATCTTTATCTCCAGAAAAGTTGATTTTTTCTGGTATCCTTCTAACTCTTTTTGATGGTAAAATTGCAGCACCACTTTTTGAGATTTCCCCTTTATATATTTTGTCGAAATCATCATCTTGATCTGCTTCAAGATCTTCTAATTCCTTAGGTTCATTTTTTATTTTTCTTAATTTATTTATTGCTGAATCCTCTATTGTTTTCAGTGAAATTTTTCCTTCACCTATTTCTCTTAGAGATAAAACAGTATTCTTGTCATCATTTTCTGGAACCAAAGGTTTTTCTCCTGCATTAAGTTGTGAAGTTCTTTCTTTAGCAAGCAACACAAGATCGTATTGGCTATTAACTTTTTCTAAGCAGTCTTCTACAGTAATTCGTGCCATAAGATGAGCAATAAGTAATGAAAAGACTTGATAAAATCAAGACATATTTTGTAAAATTGGTTTATATTTTTTCTGAAAAATTAAAACCAAGATTATCGAAATTAGCGTGTAAACTGAACATATAGTGGCGATATTTTCAATTGAATATCCCAAATCAATTAGTAATCCAAAAATCGTGGTGGCCAGAGCAGTTGAAAAAACCATAAGCGAGCCTATTAGCGCTTTAATTGAGCCTAAATAGTCAACTCCATAAATTTCAGCCCATAAAGAAGATATTAAAACATTAGTTAAACCATTGGTTACTCCCAAAAGTCCCATAAAAATAAATGCTGAATAAGAATTTTTTAATAAAATTAATGTAATTAAACTTAATAACAAAGGAAGATTAAGAATGGGTAACATCTTTATACTGGTAAATTTGTCTACTAATAGTCCTGATAAAAATAAAGTTATTACAGTTAAGATTGAATAAGACATAAATGCTTTTGCTATCGCAAATTCCCCCCAACCCTTGGATTCAATTATAAACGATTGATTTATTACTATGCCAGTAATTATAAATGCAGGAGCTAATATGGCTGGCAGGATAGTATAAAATTTTAAATCAAATAATACCTCTCTTCTTGTCCAGCTTTTAATAGATTGAAAGTTTTTTTTATGATTGATTCTTCCGTTTTCTCTGGAAAAAACACTTATTTCTTTAACAGTAAAAAAAGATAACAAGGGTAGAATTAATAAAATTAATATTGAAATTTGTAACCACAAATCTCTCCAATAAATAAAAGAAAGAAGATAAACAATAAGAATGGGCAAAAGGAATTCACCTAGAGACATTCCAAACCAAATATAGCTTAGTGCTTTGCCTCTTTTTCTTACAAAATATCTAGATGTTGCTGTTGATGCGGTATGAGCCATTAGCCCTTGTCCAGAAAGTCTTAAAAAAAAAATACCAACAAATAATAAAATTATGCTATTAACATATGAAAAAAATAAAGCGGCAATAAATAGAAAAGTTGTTACTAATATTGAATAATTAATTAATTTAAGATCATCAATTTTTTTTCCTAGCCAAATTAAAGCTATACTACTACATAAGGTAGATATTCCATAAATTCTACCAAATTCTCCATGGGTAATGTTTAATTCCTCTCGTATATCTGAATTAAATAGACCTATAAAAAAACTCTGACCAATACATGAGAAAAAAGTGAAAACAAATCCAAAAATTATTATTTTGAAATTAGATTTAACAATATTTATAATCATATTATGAGTTGTAACGTTTCATTTATTGGTCTTGGTGTTATGGGATACCCCATGGCAGGACATATATCAAAAGCCGGTCATAATGTAACTGTTTATAATAGAACAAGATCTAAAGCTGAAAAATGGATTAAAGAATATAATGGTAAAATAGCTGAAACACCTGAGCAAGCGGCCAAAGATTCAAATTTTATCTTTACATGCGTAGGAAATGACGATGATTTAAAAGAAGTTACCATTGGAAAAAAAGGGATATTTAATACAATAAAAAAGGGTTCCATCTATATAGATAACACAACAGCGTCTGCAAAAGTAGCAAGAGAACTTTACAAAAACGCTAAAAGTCACGGATTTGGATTCTTGGATGCTCCTGTATCTGGCGGACAAGCTGGTGCTCAAAAAGGAGCTCTTACTGTTATGGTTGGTGGAGACAGAGATGATTTTAACAAAGCAAAAGAAATAATTAACTGCTACAGCAAAAAAGTTCAGCTATTAGGTCCTTCGGGAAGCGGGCAATTAGCAAAAATGGTAAATCAGATATGCATAGCAGGTTTAGTTCAAGGACTATCTGAAGCAATTAATTTTGGTTTAAATGCTGGTTTAAAAATGGAAGATGTTATTGATGTTATTTCAAAAGGTGCTGCGCAATCATGGCAAATGGAAAATAGATACAAAACAATGATAGATGATAAGTTTGATTTTGGCTTTGCTGTTGACTGGATGAGAAAAGATTTAAAAATTGCAATGGATGAGGCAAAAAAAAATAACTCTCCTTTACCCATAACTAAAATAGTAGATAGTTATTATGACGAGGTTCAAAAAATGGGTGGTAATAGATGGGATACATCAAGTCTAATAAGAAGATTAAGAAAAAAATAAGTGCAAAATAAAAAACCCAATTATTATAACGATTTAAACGAAGTTTATTTAAAAATCTGGAATCTTTTAGATTCAGGTTTGAAAAAAAGAGATGCTCCTTTTCATATACCTGTATTAATTTGCGGTAATGAAAATAAATTTGACGGTAGAATAGTTGTTTTAAGAGGTGTTGATTATAAAGAAAAAAAAATATGGTTTCACAGCGATATAAGATCAAATAAAGTAAAAATTTTAAAAAAAAACCCTGAAGCTGCGCTTTTATTCTATGATAAAAATGAAAAGATTCAATTAAGAATTAAAGGAAAAACAAAAATTAACTATCAAAATGAAACAACCAAAAAATCTTGGCAAAAAACAACGCAAATGAGCAGACAATGTTATTTGGGTGAAATAGGCCCCGGGCTTCCTTCCTCTGAAGCGTCTTCTGGATTAACTAAAGATGTTGATGATTTAAAATACTCAGTAGAAGAAAGCGAAATTGGTTATAAAAATTTTTGCGTTGTAGAGGTTTTTATAAATTCTATAGAATGGTTATATTTAGCAGCCAAAGGTCACAGACGTGCTTACATCACTTATAAAAATAATTCTCTTGAAAAAAAATGGTTAATTCCTTAAGTAATACATATAAATATGACACTTACAAAAACACCAATTTGTAATTTTGGTGAAAAGGCAAAAGATTTCAATTTAAAGTCTGTAGAAAATAAACAAGTATCATTAAACGATATTAGAGGTAAAAACGGTACTCTAGTTATGTTTATTTGTAATCACTGCCCTTATGTAAAAGCTATAATTAAAGATCTTGTTGATGATGTAAAATTTTTAGATGGTTTGGGTGTCAAATCAGTTGGCATTATGTCAAATGATGTAAAAAATTATCCTGATGATTCCTTTGAAAATATGATTTCTTTTTCAAAATTAAACAATTTTTCTTTTCCATATCTAATAGATGAAACTCAGGATGTTGCAAAAAAATATGGAGCTGTTTGCACTCCTGATTTTTTTGGATACAACAATAATCTAGAACTTCAATATCGTGGAAGAATTAGAGAATTAAAAGATTTAAAACCTGTAAAAAAAGGTGATAGCGATTTAAGAGTAGCAATGAAGCTTGTGGCTAAGACTGGAAATGGTCCAAAAAATCAGATTCCTAGTATGGGCTGTAATATTAAGTGGTTTAAATAATGTTTCTTATAGTTACAAGAAACTATCCGCCAGATGTAGGTGGAATGCAGATGTTAATGGGCGGTTTATCTGAAAGTTTAGTAAATCATGGGCCTGTAAAGGTTTTCACCTATGAACATGAAAATTCAAATTCCTATGATAAAAATTCGACAATTAATATTGAGAGAGTTAAAGGAATTAAAATTTTTAGAAAATATAGAAAAGCTAATTTAGTAAATAATTTTATAGATTCCAATCCAAATATACGAGCTATAATTACTGATCACTGGAAAAGTTTAGAATTAATTAAAAGTGAAAATTCTAAAAAAATTAAAATATTTTGTTTGTTACATTCAAAAGAAATAAACCACGAAGTAAATTCATCATTAAACAGGAGGGTGATAAAAAGCACAAATAAAGCAAACTTTATTATTGCAAATTCAAACTTCACAAAAAATCTTGCAATAAAAGTTGGTATCGACTCGAAAAAAATAAATATTATTTATCCCGGAATACCAAAGCCAAAGAAAATAAATAACATATCAAAAATTAATGCTGAAAAGATTTTTGGTGATTCCTTTCCAAAAATAATTACTGTTTCCAGATTAGATAAAAGAAAAGGACATGATAAAATTTTAATGTTAATAAAAAACTTAAAACCAAAGTTTCCAAAAATTAAATATATTTCTATAGGTCATGGAAAAGAAGAAAATAATTTATTAAAGCTAGTTAAAAATTTAAAAATACAAAATGATGTAGTTTTTTTAAAAAATATTGATTATGACTATAAAATTGCTTTAGTTTCAGAAGCTAATTTATTTTTGATGCCTTCGAGAATTGAAAAAAAATCGGTGGAAGGTTTTGGAATTTCTTTTATTGAATCTGCGTCTTACGGGGTTGGCTCCATAGGAGGTAAAGATGGTGGGGCTTCCGACGCTATTAACCATAACAAAACTGGATTAATTTGCGACGGTAATGATTTAAACTCAATTTATGACTCTGTGATTAACTTTTTTGAAAATGAAAATTTTGTAAAATATGGAAAAAATGCATTACAACATTCTGAAAAATTTCATTGGGACAAAATTGTAAAAAACTATTTAAAATTAATTAATTAATTTAATTTTATCTTTTATTTCTAAATAAACTTTTTCAGCATTAAGCATGTTAAGATTTTTTTCGCTAATTGCTTTAAATTGTTCAGTTTCTATTGAAACTTTTTCTGGTGTAGTGTGATGCCCAAAGAGTACAACTCCTTTTTTACCCAAATGCGCTGCTATATGAGCTGGTCCCGTATCGTTCGCAATTACATAGCTTGATTTTTTTATTAACCCAGCAAGCTCCATAATATTTAAAGATTTATTTTGCCTCGTAATAACTATTGCTCCTAATTGCTCAGCCTCTTTAATTTCTGAATCTGCTGGAGCAATCGCAATTTCTATATTGGGATGTTTTGATTTAATTATTTTTATTAAATCTTGATAGTATGGCCATTTTTTGTGAGAAAGTTGAGGTGAACAAAAAGGAAATAATAAAATAAACTTTCTACCAAAATATTGATTTGTAATCTTATCAATATTAACACACGCCCATGAAAAGTCGGGCTTTAGAGTATATTGAGTTTTAATATTTGAGTTATCTAATTGTATTTTAAATCTTTTTAATACTGAAAAATTTTCAAAGTTCTCTATATTTTCATTTTCTTTTAATCCAGTAAACTTATTGCTCCAGTTAGTTATGTTTATTAAATATTTCTTATAAAATATTGTTCTTAAAGAATTTTGTAGATCATATACGTGAGAAAAGTTAAACTTAGTTAATAATTTTCTTAATTTAATAAGATACAGAATATTCCATCTGGGTAATCTCTTATCTATTAAAACACCATCAACATACGGACACTTGCTCAAGAGCTCAACGTAAGGCGATGTAGTTAAAATAAAGATTTTTTTATTACTAAAACTTTCCCTTATATCTCTCAGAACACCACTTATTTGAACAATATCTCCAAGAGAACCATGTTTTATAATCAAAATATTTGACATTATGTAATTAAATTTAGTAAATCAATTTAGCATAAATATGACAGACAAATCCAAAAAAATACTTACCGAAATATCTGTTGGTGAATTATTTGACAAAATTAGCATATTAAAAATAAAATTAGATAATATAAAAGACGAAAAAAAGCTTATAGAAATTAACAAAGAATACAAATCCTTAGAAGAAACAAGAAAAGCAAATATTAAGATTACCGAAAATTTACAAAAGCTAATTGATCAACTTAGCGAAATTAATTTAAAACTATGGAATATTGAGGAAAAAAAAAGAATATGCGAAAAAAATGAAGATTTTGGCAATAACTTTATTCAACTTTCACGCAATGTTTATATAAACAATGACAAAAGAGCTAAAATTAAATCTGATATAAATAAATTGTTAGGATCTAATATAAAAGAAGTAAAAAGTTATTAGTTATAGTTATATCTTTTCTCTAAAAATTTTATAAAATTGTGAATTATAAAAGTCATTAACAAATAAATACTTCCAGCTACTATAAATACTTCTACAGGTCTAAAAGTGGTTGAGATTATGTGTTTAGCTACACCAGTTAAGTCCAACAATGTAACGGTACTTGCTAAAGATGTTCCCTTTAGCATTAATATCATTTCATTTCCATAAGCTGGTAAAGACTGTCTTATTGCTATGGGTAGCTTAATTTTAAAGAATGTATTTAATTTATTTAAACCTAATCCTTCAGCAGCTTCTACAATTCCTTTATTAACTGTTTCAAAAGCTGATCTAAATATTTCTGATGAGTAAGCTCCCGTATTTAAGGTAAACGCTATGATCGCACATGAATAAGGTTCTTTTAGCACTACCCAAAGAAAAGATTCTCTTATCCACTCAACCTGTCCCAAGCCAAAGTAAATTATAAAAATTTGAACTAATAATGGAGTTCCTCTTAAAATGTAAGAGTAATAGTACGATATATAATAAAGAATTTTATTACCACTTGTTCTTAGTATTGCAAAAAAAACACCGACGAAAATACCAAAAAAAAGTGATGATAGAGTTAATTGAATAGTTAGTTTTGTTGCCTTTAATAATCTAGGCAAATGCTCTAACATAAAATCTAAATCCATTTAATACCCCTTGCTATAATTTTTTTCTAATCTGTTAAACATTTTCATACTGAGAAAAGTTAGAAATAAATATAAAACAGCAGCAAAAGAATAAAAAAATAAAGGATCTCTTGTATATCCTGCCGCTATGTAGGATTGTCTCATAATTTCTACTAACCCTGTAACTGAAATCAATGAAGTATCTTTTAGTGTTATTTGCCAAACATTGCTTATGTTTGGTAATGCCAATCTCAGCATTTGAGGAATTATTATTTTGTAATAGTAAATTTTCTTTTTAAATCCTAAAACTTCGGAAGCTTCAAATTGCCCTTTATCAATAGATTGTACTGCCCCTCTAAATACCTCAGTCGAATATGCTCCTGATATTATTCCTATTGAAAAAGCTCCTGTTAAAAAGGCATTAACTTCAATATATCCATCGTATCCAAATATTTTAGCTACATACATCACTGCTCCACTCCCGCCAAAAAAAAACAAATATATTACCAAAAGTTCAGGAACACCTCTGAAAACAGTTGTGTAAAAACTTCCAATTAAATTTAATATTTTATTTTTTGATAATTTAAATGACGCAAAAATTGCAGCTAAAAAAAAACCAATAAATATAGCAGCTAATGCAACTGCTATGGTCATGAGAGTCGCAAAAAAAAGTTCGTCTCCCCAACCTGTATCTCCGTAAGCTAAAAGTCCCATAGACTTTAAGGCGATAGAATTAAACTATCGCCTTAAAAATTAAATTATTACATTGAAGCGTCAAAGCCAAACCACTTAATGGCTAGTTCGCTAATTTTTCCATTTTTTCTAGCAGTATTAATAGCTTTGTTAAATCTTTTTAATAGATCGGTATCGTCTTTTCTAATACCTACACCAACACCATTACCAAATGCTCCTCCAGAAAAAGTTGGTCCTACAAGAACAACTGGTTTTCCAGATTTTTCTGCATAATCAGTAAAAGCTACTGCCGCAGCTAGTGCTGCATCTATTCTTCCCGCTGCCAAATCTAAGTTTACTTCATCTTGAGTTTTGTAAGTTCTGATTTTTACATCGCCTACATCCCCAGACTCTAAAAAGTTTTGGTGAATAGTTGCTGTTTGAACACCAATAGTTTTTCCAGCAAGTGCAGCTGTTAAAGTTTTTAATGCCTTCTTAACATCACCACCACCAATAGATAAATTTATAGCTTTAGGAGTATCCATTCCTTCAAGAGATGATCCTTTCATGACTGCTAAAGAAGCAACTTCATCTGCATAGCCTTGCGAGAAGTTAATAGTTTTCATTCTTTCGTCTGTAATAGACATTCCAGCCATAATCGCATCATACTTTCTCATGATAAGTCCTGGAATCATACCATCCCAATCTTGTTCAACTATTGTGCAATCAGCTTGCATGTAAATGCAAAGAAAATTAGCAAGCTCAACTTCAAAACCAATTAACTTTCCTGATTCATCTTTTGCATTCCATGGCGGGTAAGCACCTTCTGTTCCTATTCTTATACTATCTGCTTGTGCGCTTGAAAAAAATATCATTAACGCAGCGAAAGAAGATAGAAAAAATTTAAATATGTTTTTCATATTCCCCCTTTATTAATAAATAATAATAATAGTAAGATTAAAAAAAAGATTATTCCAGAAAAATTAATACGTGAAATAGTTGAATTATTAGGAATTCATGATTGAAGATGCAAAATTCCAACGACAATCGAAGCTAGGTATCATTACTTCATCTAATTTGGAGTTGCCAAAATTATCAGAAAGGACTTTTAGCCAATTATTAACCTGTTTGGGTTTTTTAGATAAAGTTCCTACCTGAGCAGTAATTACCCCACCTGGTTTAAGAATTCTTTTTAAACTTTTCATATTTTTGGCAGCTAAATCTATACAGAACTGGTCATCATTAAGATCTACAAAAATTTTATCATATTTAGAATCTTTAACTTTTTTAATACTTTCGAATGCATCTCCCCAATATGTTTTTACATTATTATTCGCTTTTACATCTCCACATATTTTTGGAAGATATTTTTGACAAACTTTTACAACCTCTGGGTCCAACTCATACCAATCAATCAAATCGAAACCTTTGGATAGACATTCTCTAGCAACACCCCCGTCTCCGCCTCCAATTATTGCTGCACTAGAATTGTTCTTAGATAAACTAAGTGCTGAATTAACAAACTGCCCGCTATATTTTTTTTCATCTTTTTCAGCAACTTGTAATTCACTATCTATAAATAAAGCGTTACCAAATTCCTCAAGTTTCATTATTTCAATATGTTGTCCAACTTTTGATACAAAATTTTCTAGGACATCATTCACAATATAATATTTTTGATGGCCCGGGGTACTATATATATCTTCGTAAAGACCTTTATTGCTTCTATCAAAATTTCTTACCACTGCTCTTTCGTGTTTAATTTCATTTTTTAAAATTTCTAAAGCTGCTGTTGGAGAAATTTTTCCACAAGTAAAGAAGTCGAAGCTAATTACGCCTCTTTCTGGGAAAGTGTGGAAGCTCATGTGGCTTTCTGCTAAAAGAGCCACACATGTATATCCTTGGGGCTTAAATACCTTTTCAGAAATATTAAGAACCTCGATTTTGGCCTTTTTTGCTATTTTGTATATAACTTTATTGTAAAATTCAGGAGAGTATTCTCTTTTTACTCCTAAAAAATCTATTGTTACGTGTTCTCCAACTTTTTTCATTTTTTTTACGACTCTCTTTATTTTTTTATACTTGTTATTTTGTTTTTTACAACTAAAAATTAGTGTGAAATAATTAAAAATTAGTTGTTAATAAGTATATGGAGTTTTGTTTTGAAAAATAATTGGTCAAAAAAAATTGCAAAAATATATATAAAAAAGTACAGAAAACTTGGTTTTTCTGCCGATTTAGCACTTCGTGTCTATACGACTCGCCTGCTGGGAAGAAATAAAGAATTGGTTTTACATGGAGGAGGAAATACTTCTGTTAAAACTACTATTAAAGATATAGATGGAAAAAACTACAAAGTCTTGTGTGTCAAAGGAAGTGGCTGGGATATGGCTGACATTGAGCCTGAAGGACTTCCAGCTGTGAAATTAGAACCGTTGTTAGCCTTAAAAAATAAAAAACACTTATCCGACGAAGATATGGTCGCCTATCAAAAAAGAAATTTGATAGATATAAAATCACCTAACCCATCGGTTGAAACTTTTTTGCATGCCTTTTTACCTTTTAAATATGTGGATCACACACATGCTGATGCCGTTCTAAATGTAACTAACAGGCCAGGAGGATTGGATTTTTGCAAAAAAATATTTGGAAATAAAGTTAGTATTGTTCCCTATGTAATGCCTGGTTTCATGCTATCTAAAAAAATACATGAAATTTATTCAAAAAATCCAAATATAAATTGTTTAATATTAATGAATCATGGAATCTTTACTTTTGCCAATGACTGTAAGGAAGCTTATGATTTAATGATAAAATATGTAACAAAAGCTGAAAAAGCAGTTAAAAAGTTAAGAAGCAAAAAAATCAAACAGATAAAAAAATTTTCAACAAAATTCGGTCATCACGAAATTGCACCAATAATAAGAGGGCTTTTATCTGAAAACAAAGATCAAAAGTTTATAATTAATTATAGATTAAATCGTCATCTAAAATATTTTATAAATGGTAAAAATGTTAGAGCTTATTCATCAAAAGGAACCGCAACTCCAGATCATGTAATTAGAGTAAAACCATTTCCGTTAATAATCACGCCCAAAAAAAATTCAACTATTGAGGAATTCAAGAAAACGGCAAGAAAATCTTTTGAAAATTATAGAAAAAAATACATCCAATACTTCAAAATAAACCATAAAAAAGTTAAAGAAAAAAAGGTAATGCTAGACACTTCCCCTAGAGTAGTCTTGGTTCAAAACGTTGGTATGTTTAGTGTAGGCAAAGATTTAAATGCCGCAAAAATAGCTGGAGATTTAACTGAAACAAATGCAAAAGTAATCTCTTCGGTCGAAGAAACTTCTACCTATAAATTCATTCCCGAAAGAGATCTTTTTGATGTTGAATACTGGTCTTTAGAACAAGCAAAAATCAAAAAGAAGAAAAAACTTCTTGAAGGTAACGTGGTTGTTATTACCGGAAGCACAGGGACAATTGGATTTGAAACTTATAAAATATTTAAAAATTATGGAGCCGAAGTTATATTGCTAGATAATAATTCTGAACGCTTGAAAGAGGTTCAATCAAAAATTAAAGATCTTTGTATCCATTGTGATGTGACTAACAAAAAAAGTGTGATGAAAGCTTTTAAACAAATCTGTGAAAAATTTGGAGGAATTGATATTTTAATTTCAAACGCTGGAACAGCACCTGGTGGCGCTATAGGTGAAGTAAGCGATGATGTTTTAAGAAAAAGTTTTGAAATAAATTTCTTTGGTCATCAAAATTGTGCTTCGGAAGCAATTAAAATAATGAAAAAACAAAATATTAATGGCTGTTTGCTTTTTAATATTTCAAAACAATCAGTAAATCCTGGAAAAAATTTTGGACCGTATGGTCTACCTAAATCTGCCTTGCTTAGTTTATGTAAACAGTATGCGGTAGATTATGGTTCTTATGGTATTAGATCAAACGGAGTTAATGCTGATAGAATACGTAGTGGTTTAATGACAGATAAAATGATTAAGACTAGAGCTAAAGCAAGATCTGTCACTACTGATGATTATATGAAAGGAAACTTATTATTAAACGAAGTAAAGGCAGAAGACGTTGCTAAAGCTTTTTTTCATTTAGCTACTTCAAAAAAAACAACAGGTGCGGTTCTTACTGTTGATGGTGGAAATATAGCAGCATCATTAAGATAATTTAATAGGCTTCTTTTTGTTTTCTAACTGTCTCTTCACAATGTTTTTTTGATTTTTCTAGATCAAATGTTTCCGATGTTCTTTGTTGAGCAACTATACATGCTGAGATAGATTTTTTTAAATTATACTCGCTAAATTTATCTTTAAAAAAATAGAAATAGACAGCAATTATTCCGAGTAAAATGATAATAAATTTTAAAAATTTTTTCATTTTAGTTATTAGTTTTACCAATTAAATTAACCATCAAAACTCCGGCTATAATTAATCCTAGTCCAATAATTGTATAAAGATTTGGTACTTGATTAAATTTAAAAACTCCAACTAATACAGTGGCTACAATACACAAACCAGCAAATGAAGCATAGGTTATACCAACAGGAATAATTTTCATTACAAGTGATAAAGTAAACATACATAAAACAATTGTAATTGCAGTGATAACGCTCGGTATCAATACAGTAAATCCCTGAGCGCTTTTTGCAAAACCATTTGCTGCTGTGCCTAAAGCAACTGCTATAATTAAAATTATGTAAGCCGAAATATTGCTCATTTAAATAATTTTTTTAATCCTTCCTTAGATGCTTCGCAAATACCTTTTTCTGTTATTAATCCTGTAACATATTTGGCGGGGGTAACGTCAAAAGCCAAATTCATTGCTTTACTTTTTTTAGGATAAATTCTTACTTTTTTTACTTTATTATTCTCGTCCAAACCTTCTACGTGAGATAATTCTTCTGCACCTCTTTCTTCTATAGGAATATCTTTAAAATCTTCTATTTTCCAATCAATTGTAGAACTAGGTAAGGCAACATAAAAAGGAACATTATTATCTTTTGCTGCTAAAGCTTTTAAATAAGTTCCAATTTTATTTGCTACATCACCTGTAGATAAGGTTCTATCAGTCCCAACAATACACATGTCCACTTCACCTCTTTGCATTAATATTCCACCTGTATTATCTGCAATGATTGTATTAGAAATTTTTTCCTCATTTAATTCGTATGAAGTTAGATTAGCTCCTTGATTTCTTGGTCTTGTTTCATCTACCCAAACATGAACTGGAATTCCTTTTTTATGTGCATGATAAATTGGAGATGTAGCAGTTCCCCAGTTAATTGTTGCAAGCCAACCAGCGTTACAATGGGTTAAAATATTTACTTTACCTTTCTTCTTTTTATAAATTTCTTCAATAATTTTTAATCCATTTAACCCAATATTTTCACAAAACTTAACATCTTCTTCGCATATTGATTTTGCTTCATCCAAGGCTACTTTTAATAATTCATTATTATTAACCCCTGATAATTTTTTCATCATTCGATCTACTGCCCATTTTAGATTAATAGCTGTTGGTCTTGATTGAATTAATTCCTCTGCACTTTTCTTAATAAAATTAAGATCATTTTTTTCCATAATAGCTAAAACAACACCGTAAGCAGCAGTTCCACCTATTAATGGAGCTCCCCTAACCTCCATAACTTTGATGGCATTAATTGCATCTTTAACTGTTTTAAGATCTTTAATTATAAATTGATGGGGTAGTTTTGTTTGATCAATAATTTTTACAGCTTGGTTTTTTTCATCAAACCAAATTGTACGATATTCTTTTCCTTCTATTTTCATTTACTTAAAACTCTTCCAGCTACTGTTTTTAATTTATCTTTTGTTTTTTGAGTTCTTTTTTCTGGAGCTGTTATAATTGCTACATCCAAGCAATTATTTGTTGGATCTTTAGGATCTATATGTTTTTCAAAATTATCTATAAGGTTTTTAATCATATTTTTTGCTTTAGCAGCATTTCCTAAAAGAACTTTAATTACTTGCTGAACGTCTACATTTTCATGATCAGGGTGCCAACAGTCATAGTCAGTTACCATTGAAACGGATGCATATCTAATTTCTGCTTCTCTTGCTAATTTTGCTTCTGGCATATTAGTCATCCCAATCACATCGGCTTTCCATGATCTATATAAATTTGACTCTGCTAGTGTTGAAAATTGAGGTCCTTCCATAACTACATAGGTTCCTCCTCTTTGATATTCGATACTTTCTTTTTTTATTGATTCTTCGCAAGCATTCATTAGACCATTTGATGTTGGATGTGCCATCGATACATGAGCAACTATTTCATCATCAAAAAAAGTTTTATTTCTCGCAAAAGTCCTATCAATAAATTGATCTACAATTACAAACTTTCCTGGTGGTAAATTTTCTTTTAATGAACCAACCGCTGAAACAGAAACAATATCTGTAACTCCAAGTTGTTTAAGAGCGTCTATATTTGCTCTAAAATTAATTTTTGAAGGTGATATAAAATGTCCTCGTCCATGCCTAGGAAGAAAACAAACTTCTTTGTTTTTGTATTTTATTTTTAAAATTTCATCTGATGGTTGTCCCCATGGAGTGTTAATCTTTAAAAATTCACGTTCTTTAAATTCTTCAACATCATAAAGACCACTTCCCCCTATAATTGCTAGTTTGTGTTTTGTCATAAAGTAATATAATTAATATGATCTTTTTTATTAACTTTGAAGTAAAAAATGGACCTAAAAAAATATATTCGTTCTATTCAAGATTATCCCAAAAAAGGGATTTTGTTTAGAGATATCACTACCTTAATTAAAAACAAGGATGCTTTTAAAGAAACTATAAATCAAATTGCTAAAATAGCTTCAAAAATCAAATTTGATAAAATTGCCGCTATTGAATCGCGTGGTTTTATTTTTGCCTCTGCTCTTTCTTACTCATTATCTAAATCATTAGTTTTAATGAGAAAAAAAGGAAAATTACCAGCAGAAAGATATTCGGAAGATTTTGAACTTGAGTATGGTGAAGCTACAATTGAAATTCACAAAGACTCGATAGATAAAGATGACTCCACAATAATAATAGATGACTTAATTGCAACCGGTGGAACTGCAGAAGCTGCTGCCAAACTAGTTGAAAAATCCGGAGGAAAAGTTGCTGGTTTTATTTTTGTTATAGATTTATTTGACTTAGGTGGTGTAAAAAAACTTGAAAGCAAAGGTTATAAAGTTAATAGTTTAATTAAATTTCCAGGACACTAAAATTCTTTTTTAACCCAAGTTTCAGGCGTGAGTTCATTTTCGATTTCTAAATTTATATTATAATCAAACGGTCTCACTCCTCTTTGTTTAATATATTCAAAAGTTTTCATAATTCCACTTTTTAAGTCAGTTGTTGTCGAATAATTTAATAGTTTTCTCGCTTTGTTGGCAGAACAGGTAGCATGCTTAACTTCTCTTGGGCGGTCTTTTTTGTATATTGGTTTTAAATTGCTTCTCGTAATATTTGAACAGATCTCGGAAACTTTGTTAATAGTAACAAACTCTTCATCAGGTCCTATATTTATAATTTGTTTATTTAAATTTTTCTGATCTAACATTGGTATTAAACAACTAAGACAATCATCTATATAAGAAAAACACCTTTTTTGTTCACCATCACCATAAATAATTGGTGCTTTATTTTGTAACATTCTATTTATCATTATTGATACAACGTTTCTAAAAGGATCGTTATATTTTTGTCTGGGTCCAATAATATTATGAGGTACCGCTATGACCCACTCAATATTATTTAATTCACAAAGGTTCATTAAAACATTTTCTGCAGCAACTTTTGATATTGCGTATGGATCTACTGGTTTAGGTTTCATATCTTCTGTAAAGGGTGTTTTTTGATCTCCATATCTTGCCATGGATGAACAAAATATAATTCTTTTAACTTTATTTTGAATAGCGGCTGTAAAAACTGAAACGGATGCTAAATAATTATTTTTTGTTATTTCGTAAGGAGAAAAAACTGACAAACCTTCGTGTGCAGTTGCTGCACAGTGATAAACAACTTCTACATTTTTCATAATATCGGTCATTTTTTTGAGATCGCAGCAATCCATATTATAAAATTCAACATTTTTAGGAACATTGTCTTCATAACCTCCTGACATATTATCAACGCCAATAACTTTGTGATTTAAAGTGGATAATTTTTCAGCTAAATGAGAACCTAAAAAGCCAGCTACACCTGTAACTAAAATTTTTTGCGAGGGTTTATTCATTTGAGGTTTTGTATATTTTTAATTTCTATAAATCAATAATTAATCTCAGACTTTTGGACGATACCATGAATTTTTTCCAAGTATAGCATTAATTAAACCAGATAATCTTTGAAAATAAATTTTTCTTTTTACTTTATTAAGTATTAAAAAATAAATAATAACTTTAATGATGGCTGAAAATAACTTTGGCAAAACAACAAAAAAAGAATTTATAAAGCCTCTGTATTTTTTGTTATAATAAAAAGTAGACCACATCCAATGCCAATTTCTAGATAACTCCATCTGATAATTAAAAGAATCGTCATGTGATTTTCCGCCTTCATGGTACACTTTAATATTAGGCGAAAGATAAATTTTTTTATTTTTTTTTGTTAGTCTTTTACATAAATCAATTTCTTCCAAAAAGAAAAAAAAGTTTTCGTCAAAGAAACCTATATCTTTGAATTCTGATAAATTTAAAAACATAGCGTATCCTTTAACGGCATTCACTGCTCTAACTTTTTCGTCTGATATTAAATTTTTCTTAGTTTCAACTATTCCAGGTCCTATTATTGAAAAATCATTTTTTTCATTTGCTAGTTTAATAAATCTATCTAAAGTATCTGGAAAAAGTTCTGTATCCGGATTTAGTATTAAGGCGTATTTGGTTTTAACTTTATTAAGCCCGATATTATTTGCCTTACCGTATCCAAAGTTTTCACCTGTTAATATACAATAAACATTTTTAAACTCTTCTTCTATTTTTCTTTTATAATCCTGGTTTGCGGAGTTTTCGACATTTATAACTGTGTACTTCTTATCAATTGAATTTAAACAATTTCTAATTTTTTTTTCACTTTTAAATGAGGCTATTACTATGGTGATATCTTTAACTGACATTATTTAAACATAATTGATTTTATACTCTAATTCTTTTAACATTTTTAATTTATTAAATCAGATTTTTTTTGTAAATAATTATGAAAAAATTTATAGTTACTGGTGGTTCTGGATTCATAGGAAGCAACCTAATCAAATTTTTGCTTAAAAAAAATTATTTTATAATAAATATCGATAATCAGAGCTATTCTGCAAATCCATATAATCTTAAAATGGTAGCCAAAAATAAAAAATATAAATTTTTTAAACAAGACATAAATAATCAACTTCAAATTTACAATATTATAAAAAAATATAAACCTATAGGTGTTTTTAATCTTGCGGCAGAAACTCATGTTGATCGATCTATTGACAATCCTAATGATTTTATAAAAAGTAATATATTAGGAGTTTTTAATTTACTTGAAGCTTTAAAAAAATATTCAAAAAAAAACAAAAAAATAAAATTAGTTCATGTATCTACAGATGAGGTTTACGGTGACATTAAAAAAGGAAAAAAATCTGATGAAAATTCTTCATACAATCCTAGTTCGCCATATTCAGCTACAAAGGCAGGCGCCGATCATTTAGTTAAATCTTTCGTAAGAACTTACAAACTTCCAGTTATAATATCTAATTGTTGCAATAATTATGGTCCTAACCAATTTCCAGAAAAGTTAATTCCAAAACTTATTTACAACATTTTAAATAATAAACCTTTACCAATTTATGGAATAGGAAAAAATAATAGAGAGTGGATTCATGTTTTAGATCACTGTGAAGCATTATTAAAAATATTTAATAAAGGTAAAATAGGTGAAAGTTACAATGTAGGCTCAAACCAGATTTTTGAAAATAAATATATTGCAAAAAAATTATTGAATATTGCAAAAAGAAAATCTATTGCTGTTGGAAAAAAAGTTAAAATTAAATTCGTTAAAGATAGACCTGGACACGACTTTAGATATGCTCTTGATAATAAAAAAATATTTAAGAAATTGGGATGGAAATCTAAAATATCTTTGAGCGCTGGGTTGTCAGAAACTTTTGATTGGTATATTAGAAATCAAAACTTTTATTCTAGTATTTCAAAAAAACTATACATCAACAGACTTGGCTTAAAAAAATAATTAATTTATATCTTTTCTTATGTCGTAAAAAATTATTGGCAAAGTTGTGTATTTTGTATTTTTTTTAAACCAATAGGACATAAATCTTTCGGCTAAAAAGCCGTAAATTCTTATCTTTCCGTACCCTTTGAGATTGTCAAAACCAAACAATTTCTCACATTTTTCTAACCAAGGAAATAAAACTTCGTAATATTTTTTTAATTTAAATTTTGATTTACATATTATCATATTGTGGGGATTAAATGAAACTTCCTTGTTAACAAACTGGCTAAAATCATTTCTGTTTTCTTCGTCAAGTAAATCAATAGCATTACTTAAATTATTAAAACCATGCATCCAGTCAAAATGAAAATTGAGATTTCTTTTTTCTTTGTTAAAAAGCAAAAAAGGATTTTTTAAAAAAATTTTTTTTGCGGTTTTTAAAAATTTCATAGTTCTCCATTGATTTACGTACATAGGTTTCCCAAGTATTGAGTCGTATTTTTCAAATTCTGATGGTATTTCTTTTAAAACTAAATTGTTTAAATTATTAATATTAATATCATTTTTATCGTAGTTTTTTAAGCTCCAAAACTTTCTATACTGACAAAATCCAATCCACTTATTATCATCAAGTTTGTCTAAGTAATTTTTCCAAATCCAATAGTGAAATGTATATTCACCATAATTTTTATTTTTATGTGAAATATTATTACCTGTTTTGTCGGCAAACCAACTATTATCAAATTTTTTTTCACCTAAACCGACCGCCGCATATTCTAATGATCTAATTAACTTGTAATGTTTGGGTTCCAAACTAATACAAAACATATTTAAATTTTTCATTATTTTTAAATCTCTAATAGTTTGATTAAATTTGTTATTGGTATTTTAATACTACCTTGTTGGTTTGGATAATCAATTTTTTTTTCCTGTCGAGCTTCAACAGCTATGGAATTGTATATCAATTTATTTTTTATTGCTAAATTTTCAATTGGGGTTCCTGCATCCAAGCTCTTCAATTCTACAACTCTTGTTCCAGGTTTACAAAATGCTAGATTAGCAAAACCTCCGCCGTGTAATCCTACAATAAATTCAGCATTATTGAATAAATTAACTTGATCAATAAATTTTATTTCGTGAAGTTTTATTGCAGTAAAATTTTTTTTTAATAAATAATTTTTTACTTCATCTTCATTTTCTATAAATCTTTGTACTGACTTTTCTGAGTTTTTAAGACTTCTGTCTATATAAATTTTTTTAATATTATTATTTGATGATATTTTGCTCTTAATAAAATTATCTTTTAACCAATCAGAAATCCATTTTGGAATATTCATAATATCTTTTGTTGCGTCACCGCTAGTAACGACAGGATGATCTGTAATTATTAATTTTTTTGCTTTTATATGTCTAAATTTTTCACTAGATAATCTTTTATGATTAGGAATATCCAAAAGATCTAAAGTCTCGAATTGGAATTTTTTTACGTGATCTGGAAGTAAAAAATAATCTACTGAATCTAGGTTTCCTGTTTTATTAAACAAACCTATTCGCGGCAAAACATCAAACAGCCAGTGCCAATAATTGTTATTTCCACCTCCTCCTGTTAACAAAGATAATACTGTGCCATTTAAATTTTTTAATACTCTTGGAGTTCCTTTTGAAAAAACGATATTTTCTTCCGTTCTAGAATTATATATTTTTAAGTTGTGTTTACGTCTTAGTTGAAAGGAAGGCCCTTTTACAACTTTATTGTCAAGCAATACTGCTGTGTCCTGTATACGGTCAGTATATAATCTTCCATCAATAATATTATAAATTTTATAAGCAAAATCTTTATCGATATTAACAATTTTAACTTTTATTCTATTATCTGAATCCGCATCTATAGTTTTTTGAATTTTACCGTAAAATAAAGAAAAAATTCCGTAGGAAGCTATTTTAAATATTTTTTGTAAAAATTTTTTAATCACTGTTGCACAAATGGTAGCGGGAGCTGGAGTCGAACCAGCGACCTTTGGCTTATGAGTCCAACGCTCTAACCAACTGAGCTATCCCGCCATCAGTCTTTGTTGATTTATAATATATTTTATTTTTAGTTCAATGCTCAGTATAACCTAGAGTTTGCTCAAATCAATTTGAATTAGGTTATGAAATTAAGAAATGAGTCAAATTTCTTTGAAATTGGATTAAAAAGATTATAGAAATATTATTATGGATGAACTTACTTCATTAGGAATTCTAATATTTGGTGGATTATTGCTTAGGTTTGCTTTGACTATTACTGGTCAGGCCTGGGCTAAATCACACGCCCAAACTGTCGCCTTCATGATACTACCAGTAATAACTTATGTAATAACAAAAACAATTGCGGGTAACATTGCTTTATCTCTAGGTATGATCGGAGCATTATCAATTGTTAGATTTAGACACCCTGTTAAAAGCGCATTAGAATTAATTATGTATTTCGATTTAATAACAATCGGAATTGCAACAAGTGTTCGAACAAAATGGGCGATACAACTTATTTTATGTACTATTATAATTATAGTAGCAGTAAAGATAGTCCAAAAAATTTATCAAAAATTTGGTAAATCTTTTTATAACGTCTCCTTTAACGAAGGTACCTCAGTTAACTCCATAGAAGTTTTTGCTAAAGAAAAAATCGATGTAATAGAGAATGATAATAACTTAATAAGTCTTTATAGCGATACAGCTCAAGGTGAATTTATCTACAGATTAACATTTGATAACAAAAATCAACTTAACTCTTTCAAGAAGAAAATCGAAGGAATGAAAAATGTTAATAAGATAAATATTAATTTAGTTTAGTTTTTAATGAGAAAAAATTTATTTTTCTTAATAATTTTTTTAATTATAAATAATAGTTCTTTTTCTAAAGAAAATATATCATCTGAACATAGCAATCATCTTTGCGATAGTAAAAGCGACCAAAAATATATTGAGGAAATTTACAAACTTAAAATTAAGAAAATTGAGATTGATATGAACAATTATAGAAGATGGACTGTAAACAGTATCAGAATCTTAACTAATAATTTCAGATTTACACCAGAAAAATATAAAAGAAGATTTGATGCAAACATATTAGTAACTTATGAAAATAATATTCAATGTTCTTTTAAAGGACAAGTTAGACATAGCGGAGATGCTAAAGATCATATTAAATTGCAAGGCAACTCTCTTATACAAAGTTTAGATGTCCACTTAGATGAGGGTCATATAAAGGGTATAACAAAATTTAAATTATATCTGCCAGGCACAAGGGGGGTAGTTGTAGATGAAATTTTACAGTCAGAAATATTGAGAAGTTTAAATTATATATCACCAAGAACCTTTAATGTGAATGCACGAATAAACCAAAGTGAAACTATAATGATGATGCAAGAAAAAGCAGCAAAGGAATTGCTGGAATACAATAATAGAAGAGAAGGACCTATATTAGAAGGGGATCAACGATTTTTTTTTAGACTTGTAGATAACATACCTGATAATCAAATAAGCAATGCTAGTATAGGAACTCCAGAATTGAGAAGTAAAAGTATTAAAACAATGTTAACGAAACAATCAAATTCTACAATAATTTTCAAAAGTGAAAATCATAAAACGATGTCTTATAAGGCTTTAAGTAATTTAAATTTAATATACTTATATTATTCAAATAAATTTCAAGATCAAAAAAACAATTTTAATTTCTTTGATTATGACTTAGATAATTCTTTATTAGGATTCTTCAATCCAGAAAATATATTAAAATTAGATGTTTACAATCTGCTAATGCAGGCAACAAATAGCCAGCATGCTCTTAGTGTCAGTAATAGAAAATTTTATTGGAATTCTATAGAAAAATATTTTGAGCCTATTAATTATGACTCAAACATAGAGATTGATAGACAGTCTCCAACAACCACAACTTCCACTCAACGAATGCCAATTTCTAAGTACTTTTATCAATCTTTTGATTTGCTTGAAAAAAAACTTGTCAACTTAAATTTAAACAAAATCCATAATAATATTTTGTTATCTGGAATTAATTTATCCAGAGATGATCTAAATTCAAAAATTAATAAAATTTTATTTAACCTTAATATTATTAAAGAAAATTATTTAAATTTAGATAAAGATATAGTGAAACATAACAACTTTGAGCCAATAAATAATATATTGAATACATTTAATGATACCTTGAATCAAATTGATCCCACTGTTTTTTTAGTTAAACATAATCAAAGAAACGGAAAACTCCAAAGATGCAAAATTTACCTTGAAAAATGCGAAGATTATTCTTTTTCTAAAGAAAATCTTTTGGAGCTCTTAGAAGGAGAGTTTATTTTAGATAAAAAAGTATATCAATACCTAGGTGATAATCTAGATTTTAAAAATATAATTGAACATGAAAATCATAACAAATTAAATTTTAAAAAAAGTACAATATATTATGATGATGGAATTGAGATCGACAATAATGATGAAAATTTATTAAATATTTATCAGAAAAAATCAGGTTCAAGGGTATATATTATAAATGGCACACTTGAAAATCTGACTATCAATTTTTTTGGTCACGAAATAGCTAAAAATGAAAATGATTCAAGTGAACAAGTTTTTCCAAATAACTATCCGATTGATATCAATGGTCTTACTGGGTGCTTATCATTAATAAACTTAAAAGTAAAAAATATCTCTATTAAAGCTACCGAATCAAGCTGCGAAGATACAATTAATCTTATAAACGTTGAGGGATCTTTAGCTGAAATTAATATTAAAAATTCACTAAGTGACGGGTTGGATATCGATTTTTCTGATGTACAAATCGAAAAAATAAATATTTCTTCTTCAGGAAATGACTGTGTCGACTTTTCTTCGGGTAACTATAAACTTAATAAATTAAATTTAATTAACTGTGGTGATAAGGCTTTATCTGTAGGTGAAAAATCATTTTTAGTATTAAACGAGATTTTTGCTGAAAACTCAAATTTTGGTATTGCTTCAAAAGATAGCTCGGTAACAAAAATAAATAATGCTTATTTAAAAAATTTAAAAACATGTGTTTCAGCCTACAAGAAAAAACAAGAATTTTATGGTGGGTTTTTAGAAATAAAAAATATAGATTGTAAAAATTATAAAAATAAAAAAATTTCCGACACTGTATCTAAAATAGTTATAGAAAATGAGCTATAGAATAGAAGAAAAACTATCAATAGATAGTAATAAAATAATTGATTTTAAAAGCTTTCTTGCAAATAAAACAATAAAACCAATTTATCAACCAAGAAAAATTCAAAGCCTTTATTTTGATAATCAAAATTATGAAATGTATAACGACTCTATTGAGGGGTTAACTCCAAGAAAAAAAATTCGTATCAGAAATTACCCTAACACGAAAGATACTAAAATTTACCTGGAGGTTAAGATTTCAAGTGTTGAAGGACGATTTAAAACTCGAAAAATAATTAATAAAAACAAATTTGATTATTTTAATACAAAAGGAATTTTAGACTCACAGTATGGTTTATGCAAACCGTGTCTTTATGTTACCTATGAAAGAGAATACTTTATAATAGACGATGTGCGAGTATCTATAGATAATAATATCAATTACAAACTATTCTCTAATAATATTAGTGAGAGAGATCATATCTCAGTTGTAGAAATAAAAACTTCTATCAAAAAAAATTTAGATAAACTTACAGCAGATTTTCCTTTTCAAAGAAATAGATTTTCTAAATATTGCAACGCAGTGGAAAAGATTATTTTTAAATAAAAAAAATAAATTTTTAAGATAATTAAATATTGAAAGAATTGAAAAAAATATTTGCAAATTTATCAACTTCCGTCTTTTTTAATACTTGATTTTTTAACCCAACAAATAAACCATGTTCATGGATATAATTTGCATTAGGAAAATCTTTGCTTCTCTGAAGGAGATTATATTTTTTTACAGCAGGTTGCTTCAGAAAATTGCCGCTTATAATGGGTCTATTTTCTAAACCCAATTTATCCATTTTATCAAATATTTTATTTTTCTTGTTTTTATATTTTTTGTTCAGCAGCATAGTTAAGCCAAACCAAGAAGGTTTGACTTTGCTATCATTTTCAATAAAATTTACTTGATTATTCCACCTCTGATCTAATACCAGTCTATTAATTATTTTTTTTCTATTTATTTTTTTTATTTTAATAAAATAGTCTAATGAATTAAATTGGCTTAAACCAATTGCAGCTTGAATATCTGTCGGTCTGAAATTAAATCCAGAGTTTATAAATAAAAATTTTTTGTTTATTTTTTTGAATTTATTTTCGATTTTTTTTTGATTGGATAAACCTTTGGCCCATCCGTGGGATCTTAAAGATTTAATTATGTTTTCATCTTCTCTATTTTTGCAGCATATCATGCCACCCTCAACAGATGATATTTGATGCGAAAAGTAAAAAGAGAAAGTAGAAAAATCTCCATAAGTTCCTAAAAATTTATTTTTAAATTTAGCTCCAATACTTTCACATGTGTCTTCAATAAGAAAAATTTTATTTTTGCTTAATATTTTTGTTAATTTTTCCATGTCTGTTGAAACACCTAATACATGAACGAGCATTAAAGCTTTTGTTTTTTTTGAAATTTTCTTTTTTAAGTCATCTAAATTTATATTTAAATTTTTTTTATCAACATCTACAAAAACTGGTTTTAATCCACTTTGAATTATTGGCCATAAAGATGTTGACCAACATATCGAAGGAATTAAAACTTTATCTCCCTTTTTTAATCTATTTTTTCTGTACGGATTAGTTAGACATTGAATTGCTAAAAGATTTGCAGAAGAGCCTGAGTTTACCATCAATGAATATTTACTTTTTATTTTTTTGGTAAAAGTTTTTTCAAATTTTTTTGTTATTTTTGACATGGTTACGTCTTTGCTTAAAATTACTTTGATGCCTTGAATCAAATCTTTGCTTCTAAAAGTAGAATCTTTTAGAGGAAAAAGATGCTTTGATCTCTTTGTTTCTTTAATTTTTAAAGCCTTATTTAATTCAGATGATAAACTCATTTTAAACTTATTTGATTTATATATTAATAATTCAAAATTGATAAGCTAAATTAATTTAATTTATATTTAACTTTCAAGGTAAAAGCTGAAAAAAATTAATTTCTATGCTAGGTATGTATGAATGAAATTTAATATCTTAAAATACTATTATAAAATATTTGATAATAAAAAATATTTAAGATTAAAACAGCTAAATGCAATTCAAAAAACTGTCGAAGAGTTTGAGTATAAATATAAATCTTATTTGTATGAAATTGAAAACAAAATCAAAAATAAAAAAGAAATAACTTTTCTTCATTCTGGCCACCTTGGCGATCTTATATATGCTTTGCCAGTTATAAAAGAACTAGCAAAGAATCATGAATGTCATTTTTATATACAAGCAAATAAAAAAATGCTCTTGGAGTATTATAAACATCCTGCGGGATATGTTTTCATTGACGACAGAATGTTAAATCTTTTTTTGCCTTTAATGAAAAAACAGAAATTTATTCATAAAGTAGAAAAATATAATAATCAAAAAATTGACATTAATTTTGATATTTTTAGAGAACTACCAGTTAATATACATTTCAATTCACCAAGGTGGTACTTCCATATTGCTGGCATACAAGTTGATTTGGCTGAACCGTATTTAGATGTTGAACCACACGATATAATTAAAAATAAAATTGTTATACACAGAACATTTAGACATAGAAACCAATTTATTAATTATAAATTTCTTCAAAATTATAATAATTTAATTTTTATTGGAACAAAAGACGAGTATGAAGATTTAAAAAAAGATGTTAAAAATTTAGAAATTTATGATTGCAAAGATTATTTAGATATGGCTAGAGTAATAAAAAGTTGTAAATTTTTCATCGGTAATCAATCAGTTGCCTATCCAATGGCAGAAGCATTAAAAGTCCCTAGAATACTAGAAGCTGAGCCTAGCTTTCCAGTTGTTCAACCGATTGGTAAAAATGCTTATGATTTTTATTACCAACCTCATTTTGAAAAATGGTGTAAATTACTTAATGATAAAAATTAATAGTTAAAAACAAATTGTAATATATGTCCTTTTTTTATAAGAACATTAAATAATGTCAAAAGTTGCTCTCATAACTGGTATAACAGGCCAAGATGGATCGTATCTTGCAGAATTACTCTTATCCAAAGGTTACGAAGTTCATGGAATAGTGAGAAGAGTAGCTTTGGAAGATGAAACCCATAGACTTTGGAGAATTAGAAAAATATTAAACGATATTACCTTACATTCAGGCTCTCTAGAAAGTTATGCTCGTATATTTAATATTGTTTTAAAAATAAAACCTGATGAAATATATCATTTAGGAGCACAAAGTTATGTGGGCTACTCTTTTGAAGATGAATTTTCAACTTTTAGCATGAATATAAATGGAACACATTACATGTTATCTGCTGTAAAAGAATTTGCAGATAAGAAAGTAAAATTTTATTTTGCAGCTTCATCAGAAATGTTTGGTAAAGTCAAACAACCTCATCAAAATGAAAACACTCCTTTTCATCCACGATCAGCCTATGGCATATCGAAAGTAACAGGTTATCATTTAGTAAAAAATTACAGAGAAGCCTATAATTTACACGCATCTAATGGAATATTATTTAACCACGAATCTCCACGAAGAGGATTTGAATTTGTAACCAGAAAAATTTCACATGGAGTAGCAAGAATTAAAAAAGGCTTGCAAAAAAAAATAAAATTAGGAAACATGAAATCTAGAAGAGACTGGGGCCACGCGAAAGATTATGTGAACGCAATGTGGTTAATGCTACAACAAGACAAGGCTGATGATTTTGTAATAGGAACAGGAAAACAAAATTCTGTAGAAGATTTTGCAAAAAAAGCCTTTGATCACGTAGGTCTAAATTACAAAGATCACATTATTATAGACAAAAACCTTATAAGGCCTGCCGAAGTTGACACCTTATTAGCCGACTACTCTAAAGCAAAAAAACTTTTAAAATGGGAACCAAAAATAACCTTTGATGATCTTGTGGCTAATATGGTTGAAGAAGATTTAAAAAGTTTAAGCTAATTTCATATAATCAAAAAAAAATTTTTAGTCCCATTCTTGTTGCTACAAAAATAACTAATATTGCTGTTACTAGCGCTAAGATTCGTGTAGAAAATATTTTTAAATTTAAGAAATTTCCTATTTGACCTCCTATTAATACTGCAAATAAAAGATACCAATAATGCATTACTTCACTTAAAACCGAATGTTTCGTTAACTGACCAACAATTCCAGAAATAGAATTTATTAGAATAAACAAAGAAACTGCAGTGACTATATGTTTTGGTTTTCCAGCTCTAATTAAAAAAAGGATTGGACTTAAGAAAATACCGCCTCCTATACCAATAACTCCTGAAATAAAACCTATTAACCCACCGATGCTAATCGAAAAAAATAGTGGGATTTTTTTATAGCTTTCTGCCTTGTCATTATAAGATTCAAAATTTAATAACAATAATATTCCTGCTGATGACAAAACAAAAAAAAGCAATATTTCAAATAGGCTTTTTTCTATAGATATAGTTCCACCTATATATGCAAAAGGTATAGATCCAATCAAATAAGGAATTAAAAGTTTAAAATTTAAATTTCCGGCCCTTATATAATTATAGCAGTTGCCAGAAACTACAATGATATTACAAGAAAGCGCAATAATTGGAAAAATAAAATAAGGCACGCCCCAAATCAAGAGTAATGCTAAGTAAGTAGACCCTCCTCCAAAACCAACACTAGCATAAAGTATTGAAGTAACTAAAAATAATATTGCTAAAAAAATCATAATTATTTATTTTATTAAGTATTAATGCAAGTAAATATAGCCCTACTAACTGTCACTGATACCAGAACAATTGATACCGATAAATCTGGAGCAATACTAGTTAAAAAAATTAAGGAACAAAACCATAAATTGATTGATAGAAAAATAGTTAAAGATGAAAAAGATAAAATTAAAAAAATTATTTTAGATTGGACAAAAAACAATGATATTGATGTAATTATTACTACCGGCGGCACTGGATTAACTGGAAGAGATATTACACCCGAAGCTATAAATGAAATAGCTGATAAACAAATCCCTGGTTTTGGAGAATTATTTAGAGAGCTAAGTTACAAAAGTATTGGAACTTCAGCAATGCAATCACGTGCCTGCGCAGCGTTATCTAATGGAAAATATATTTTTGCTTTACCCGGATCTTCTGGTGGAGTAACTGACGCTTGGGAAGGAATTCTAAAATATCAACTTGATATAAACCATAAACCATGCAATTTTGTTGAACTACTTCCCCGTCTAAAAGAAAAATAAATTTATATGAAAATAAATCCAGTTAGGGCCATGATTATTGTTTCACTAGGCATAATAATTTTATATGTTTTAGGATTATTTTTACCAATCATAAAAAATACTAAAGAATCTAAAATTGACAATTCAATAAAAACCAGGATTATTAATAAAATATGAAAAGAAAAGAATATTATACTGATGAAATGGAAAAATCATTAGAGGAAAAAATAAGAGTTTTAAATCACCAAAAATATTACACTGCTGGATCAATTGTGTTAATGTTTTTGGTTTTATTAGCTATGTTTCTTATACTGAATTAATATATAAGATTAATTACTTTTGATATTTAGATTTCCAGTCTTCATAGGACATCCCGTATACATGTTCTCTAGCCTCTGGATCTGAAATCTTTATTCCCTCTTTTTCAGCTTCTTCACGATACCATTTAGAAAGACAATTTCTGCAAAAGCCTGCGAGGTCCATTAGATCAATATTTTGGACATCTTTTCTCTCTCGTAAATGGTGAATCAGCCTTTCAAAAGTGGCTGATTGTAATTTTGCTTTTGTAGTGTCGTCCATAGTAGAATTTATTATATACTATTTTTTTTATTATGAAACTTAGTGGGTCATATAAACTGAATGTTAGAAAAGAGGCAGCATGGAAAGCTCTCAATGATCCAGATGTATTAAAAAAATGTATTCCTGGGTGCGATTCTTTTGATAAGGAAGACGATACTACTTTTGTCGTAACTGCAACTAATCAAATTGGGCCTATGAACGCTACCTTTTCAGGAAAAGTTAAACTTTCAAATATACAAGAAAATCGAAGCTATACACTTTCTGGAGAAGGTCAATCTTCTGTTGGATTTGCTAACGGAAGTGCAAATGTAGAACTGTTAGAAAAAGATGGAGTGACAACACTTAATTATGAAGTCAATCTAGATGTTGGTGGAAAAATTGCACAATTAGGATCAAGACTTATAAGCGGTGTTGCAAAAAAGATGTCTGATTATTTTTTTGGACGTTTTGCTGATATCGCTGCCCCAATGGAAAAATCTCTTGAAACTGGCAAAACTATTAATGACAAAAGAGTAAATGAAGTTAAATCCAATTTTTTAAATAAGTACTTATACTCCTCAATTTTTGTTTTAATTCTACTAATAGTTGTAATATTTTATTTTGTTTCACGTTAAATTCTCATTGAACAATTCCTTTGATTGAGTTCTAATAAATTAATTATTGTATTATTTGGGGGGGTAATAATGGCAGTAATAGAGCTTAGTGTTAACGGAAAAAAAATTTCAAAAGAGGTTTCTGACAATACGCTTTTGTCGGATTTTTTAAGAGACAAATTATCTTTAACTGGAACACATGTGGGATGTGACACTTCTCAATGCGGAGCTTGTGTGGTCCATATGGATGGTAATTCGATAAAAAGTTGTACAACTTTAGTAGCAGACTGTAACGGCAGCGAAATAACAACTATTGAAGGAATTGCAAAAAATGGAAAAATGCATTCTATGCAAGAAGCTTTCAAAAAGCATCACGGTTTGCAGTGTGGTTTTTGTACACCAGGTATGGTTATGAGTGCTATTGATCTTTTGCAAAAAAACAAAAATCCAAGTGAACAAGAAATAAGAGACTGGTTAGAGGGTAATATATGTCGCTGCACAGGCTATCAGGGTATCGTAGCTGCTGTTAAAGATGCAGCCTCAAAAATGTAAGGAAAATTATGGCAAACTTAATTGGAGCGAAATTAGAAAGAAAAGAAGATAAAAAATTCCTAACTGGCAAAGGTAGATACACAGCAGATATTAATCTTCCAAATCAAACTTACGCCTATTTTGTAAGATCACCACATGCTAGAGCTAAAATTACTAAAGTTGATCATTCAAAAGCTATGAAAGCTCCTGGAGTAATAGACATCTTCACAGGAGACTGTGTTGTTAAGGATAAAATTGGTGGGTTAATCTGTGGCTGGAAAATTGTAAGTCAAGATGGGAAAGATATGAAATGTCCTCCTCACCCTGTTTTAGCAAAAGACTCTGTAAATTTTGTTGGTGACCATATTGCTGTTGTTATTGCAGAAACACTTGAACAAGCAAAAAATGCTGCTGAACTTGTAAATGTAAATTACAAATTACAAAAAGCAGTTATAAAAACAAGTGAAGCAACAGGATCTGAAAATATACATGAGGGGATTGATAATAATTTATCTTTTGATTTCTTGTTAGGTGATAAAGGAAAAACTGATGAAGCTTTTTCTAAAGCTGATAAAATTGTTAAAATTGATCTAGTAAATAACAGATTGATACCAAATGCTATGGAACCAAGAGCTGCCATCGGTGACTACAATACTTCTTCAGATGAATTAACATTATATACAGCAAGCCAAAATCCACATTTGGATAGATTAATTATGTCAGCTTTTAACGCTGTACACCCAGAACACAAATTTAGAATTGTGTCTCCTGATGTAGGTGGAGGTTTTGGGTCAAAAATTAATGTTTATGCAGAAGATGTCGTAGTAGCTTATGCTTCAAAAAAAATTGGAAGACCAGTTAAATGGGTTGCTGAAAGAAGTGAATCATTTATGTCTGATAACCATGGTAGGGATCATATTACCCACGCAGAGCTAGCACTTAGCAATGATGGAAAGATAACAGGTTTAAAAGTTGATACTATTGCAAATTTAGGAGCTTATTCTTTAGTTTTAGCTGCTGTCACACCAACATATTTATATGCACCTTTGGTTTTAGGAATTTACGATATTCCTGTAGCATGTTGTACTGTAAAAGGTGTCTATACAAATACAGCACCAACTGATGCTTACAGGGGAGCTGGCAGACCAGAAGCGACATATGTAATTGAAAGAATTGTGACAAAGGCTGCAAAAGAAATTGGGATGGATCAGGCAGAGTTTAGAAAGAAAAACTTTATTAAAAAATTTCCACACCAACAATGTTTAGTACATAATATTGATTCAGGTGACTACAATGCCCATTTAGATAAAGCAATAGAATTAGCTGATTATAAAAATTTTGAAAATAGAAGATCACAATCCGCAAAAAAAGGGAAGTTAAGAGGTATAGGATTCTCTTCCTATTTTGAAGCATGCGGGGTTGCGCCATCTGCTGTAGTAATGTCAATTGGCTCTGGAGTAGGTTTATGGGAATCGGCTGAAATAAGATTTAACGCTACAGGGAATATTTCAGTTTTCACTGGAGCACATGCTCATGGACAAGGCCATGATACAACATTTGCTCAAATTGTTAGTGACAAGTTAGGTGTTGCTATTGAAAATATAGATATTGTTCACGGAGATACAGATAAAGGTCCTTTTGGAATGGGAACTTACGGCTCAAGATCGCTTGCGGTTGGAGGAACAGCTATTGTTAAAGCATGTGATAAAATTATTGCAAAAGGCAAAAAAGTAGCAGCAAAAATGCTTGAAGGAAAACCAGAAGATATAGATTTTAAAGCTGGTGAATTTATATTAAAAAATTCAAATAAAAAGAAAACAATTGGAGAAATAGCTTTTGCTTGTTACTTACCAGGATCATTCGGAGATATTAAATCTCCTCTTCCAGAAGGAGTAGAGCCAGGTTTGGTCGAAACTTCTTTTTTTGACCCTTCTAACTTTTCATTTCCTTCAGGTACTCATATTTGCGAAGTAGAAGTTGATGAAGAAACAGGAGAAACGAAATTAGTTAAATACACCGTGGTAGATGATTTTGGAACAATTATAAATCCTCTGATTGTTGAAGGCCAAGTATATGGAGGCATAGCTCAAGGAGTTGGACAAGCTTTATATGAGAATGCGAATTATGATGAATCAGGTCAGTTAACATCTGCATCATACATGGATTATACGATGCCAAGAGCTGATAATTTTCCTCAAATTAAACTTGATTACACTTGTACACCCGCAACTTCTAACCCGTTGGGTGTCAAAGGATGCGGTGAGGCAGGAACAATTGCTGCACCCGCGGCTGTAATGAATGCAGTAATTGATGCTGTTGGAACAGATGTCTCAATGCCTGCAACGGCTGAAAAAGTTTGGAAAGCTTTAAAAAAAAACGGCTCTAAGAAAGCAGCGGCCTAAAATATGAAAAATTTTAATTTTAAATCAGCATCAAATACAAAAGAAGCATCTAAATTAGCTTCTGGAAGAGCAACATTTTTAGCAGGAGGAATGTCTATTTTACCTGCAATGAAACTTCGTTTAGCCGCATATACACATCTTATAAATATAAAAAAAATTAAAAGCCTTTCAGGCATTAAAGTTTCTAGTAAATCAATAAGAATTGGTGCTGCTACTACACATGCTGCTGTGGCTGCTTCAAAAGAAGTCGGCAAATCTATTCCATCTCTTGCTATTCTTGCTGATGGCATTGGTGATCCTCAAGTAAGAAATAGAGGAACTATCGGTGGTTCAATAGCTAATAATGATCCGGCTGCGGATTATCCTTCTGCATGTTTAGCTTTAAAAGCAACAATACACACGAATAAAAGAAAAATTGCAGCAGATAAATTTTTTAAAGGTATGTTTGAAACTGATTTAAAAAAAGGGGAATTGATAGAATCAGTTGAGTTTGAGGTTCCAGAAAAATCAGCTTATGCAAAATTTCCAAACCCAGCATCAAGATATGCTCTGGTGGGTGTTTTTGTTGCTAAGCAAAAAGATGGGGTTAGGGTTGCTGTTACTGGAGCTGCTAGCTCTGTTTTTAGATCTAAAGAACTTGAAAGTGTACTATTAAATAATTTTTCGCCTTCTGCCGTAGACAAAGCAACCGTTTCAGACAAAGGACTTAACTCTGATATACATGCATCTGCTGAATATAGAGCGCACATTATTAAATCTATGGCCAGAAAAGCAGTATCTAGCTGCTAATTTTTGATTTACACTGTCTCAAATGAAAAATTCATTTGATGAAAAGATTCTAGAAGAAGCTAAAGATTGGATTTTTGCAAAACGAAATGTTGTTTTAGCTACCGTAATTCAAACTTGGGGTTCATCTCCAAGACAAGTTGGGAGCAGAATGATTGTCAACGATAAAGGAGATTTTTCAGGTTCTGTGTCGGGAGGTTGCGTAGAAACAGCAGTAGTTAGAGAATGTTTAGGATTAATAAAAGAAAACAAACCTTTCAAAAAAATAGAATTTAGAGTGTCAAATGAAAGCGCATGGGAAGTAGGTTTAGCTTGCGGCGGGGAAATTGCTATTTTTTTAGAACAAATTAATTAATGAAGGAAAATTATCCTAAACCCAAGTAATGTGTTCAGGATGTGTTCGTAGACTTTGCAAATAAAAACTGCGAAAATTGTGTTCATGAAAAAACTTCTAGGAATATTGATACTAGGACTTTTAACTTGCAACATTAGTTTTGCCGATAATTTAAAAATTATTGATGGTGATACCATTATTTTAAATGGTGAGAAGATACGCTTTTCAGGCATCGATACACCTGAATTAAAACAGACTTGTCTCAAAGACGATCAGGAAGTACCATGCGGCATGACTGCAAAGAGGTTGTTAGCAGAAAAGATCGGTAACGCAACAATCGAATGCATCGGCGAGGGAAAAGATGTATATAAACGAACGTTAGCTGAATGCTTCGTGAACGGTGAAAGTTTATCAAAGTTTCTAGTGCGAAGCGGTTATGCCTTTGCATACCGAAAGTATTCAAAAAAATTTATTAAAGATGAAGAGTTTGCAAAAGCAAACAAACTAGGGATGTGGGCGATGACATTTCAATATCCATGGGACTTTAGGAAGACATCATGAAAAAACAATTGCTTAAAGAAATTATTGAAAAAAAAGAAAAGAAGATAGAATTTGCAATCATTACTGATCTTGAAAATGGAGAGAGCTGTGTTTTTGAAAAAGAAAAACCCATAGATAAAAATTTTGAAAAATACAAAGAAAAAATAATTTCTCAATTTGATAAAAAAAAGAATGGTATTATAGATGGAACAAATATCTTTGTTGAAACCTATATTCGTCCAATAAATGTTATAATTGTTGGAGCTGTTCATATTGCTCAGTATTTAGTAAATTTTGCAAAAAGTTTAAATTTTGAAATTTCAATTATTGATCCTAGGGGATACTTTGCATCAGAACAGAGATTTCCAAATATTAAGATAATAAATAAATGGCCCAAAGAAGCTTTTGAAGAAATAAAAACGGATCAAAATACTGCTTTGATTGCCTTAACTCACGATCCTAAAATTGATGACCCTGCTCTTCAACATGCATTAAAAAACAAATTTTTTTATATCGGAGCTCTTGGGAGTAAAAAAACTCACGCCAATAGATGCGCGCGACTTAAAGAGGCTGGATTTAATGATGCACAAATCAATAAAATTTTTGGTCCTATTGGTATTAAGTTAGGAGGAAAATCAGCTCCAGAAATAGCCTTGTCAATTATTGCTCAACTAGTTTCAGAAGTTTACAAAAAATAATGATTTCAGCTATTTTATTAGCCGCCGGTCAATCTAAGAGAATGAATGGTGAAAACAAATTAACCAAAGAAATACAAGACATTCCTCTAATAAAACTCTCAGTAAAAAACATTTTAACCAGCTCCATTGACGAATTGATTATTGTACTTGGTCACCAAAAAGAAATTATTGAAAAACTAATTGAAAAAAATGAGAAGATAAAATGTGTTTTTAATAAAAATTTTGAAAGTGGAATGGCCTCTTCTATTAAAACTGGACTAAATAATTTATCTGAAAAAACACAAGCTTTCTTCATATGCTTGGCTGATATGCCAATGGTAAGTCCAGATATTTATAATCAACTAATTAAATCTAAAGATAAAAAGGAAATAATTATTCCAACTTACAAGGGACAACAAGGAAATCCTGTTCTATTTGATAAATCAATGAAAGAAAAAATCATGAATATTACAGGTGATGCTGGTGCCAAAAAGGTATTAGAATTAAATAAAAATAAAATATTAAACTTAGATATTAATGATCAAAACATAATTAAGGGCTTTAATACTCAAGGTGATTTTAACTCTTTGTAATTCTGTTATCAGGATCGTGAAGTGGTTTAGTTTCTATGACGGCTTTATATTTTGTTTTTTCCACTTCAATTTCTATATCTTTGCCATTTAAATTTTGTTCTGTGTTAATGTAACCAAAAGCCATATTTTTTTTATAATTAAACGAATAATTGCCTGATGTTGTTCTCCCAATAATCTTACCTCCACTTAAGATGGGCTCGTCATGCAATAATAAAGGAAATCCAGGTTTATTTTCTTTTAAAGTTAAGATTACAAGTTTCTTTTTAGGTTTTTGTTTCTTTATTGTAAGAAGCGCTTCTTTACCAATAAAATCTACATTTTTTTTATAACTAATTGCAAAACTCAAGCCCGCCTCATATTGATTTTCCTCAGGTGACATATCATGCCCCCAATGTAAGTATCCTTTTTCCATTCTCATAGTATCCATTGCAAACATTCCGCAATGGGAAAGATTAAATTCTTTACCTTTGCTAATTATTAAATTGTATATTTCTTTTGATTCATTCATTTTTATATAAAGTTCAAAACCTAGCTCACCTACATAAGATAACCTTTGTGCGTATATTTCTTTATTATTTATTTTTATTAATTTGCTTGTACCAAATTTAAAATTTTCATTAGAGAAATTATCATTCGACAACTTTGACATTAAACTTCTACTTTTGGGACCAAAGATACCAAGGCAAGCAATTTCATCGGAAACATCTTTAAATTCTACTTCTTTTGATAAATATTTTAATATATGAAACTTGTCATGTTCTTTGTTTGCCGCAGAAGTTATAACTCGAAAGTAATTCTTATCCATGCAAACAATAGTTAAATCTGTTTCTATTCCTCCATCTTCATTCAACATTTGAGTATAGGTAGTTTTCCCGATTTCATTTTTTATGTTAGCTGTACATATTCTTTGTAATTCACTATGTGATTTTTCTCCTTTTAAATCGTATTTAGAAAAAGCGGTCAGATCGAATAAACCAACATTCTTTCTAGCATTCTTAGTTTCGTACTCTACTGCTGGATACCAGTTTTGATAATTATAGCTGTATTTAAGTTCTGCCTTTTCATTGTTTAGAGCAAACCAAAGTGGTCTTTCATAACCTGACGAAACTCCAAAACAAGCGCCTGCTTTTTTTAATTCTTCGTGATATGGAAATAGTTTTTCGTTCCTAGACGTTTTGTGTTGTTTGTAAGGCCAATGCATTCCATACAAATCTCCTAATGTTTCGGTTATTCTTTTCTTAATAAAGTTAATTTTTGAGTGAAATTTTTGAAATCTTTTTATATCGTAAATAAATAAATCTTCGTTAACGTGACCATTTATCATCCATTCTGCTGTTACTTTACCAGCTCCTCCACCACTACCAATTCCAATGCTATTAAATCCACAGCAAACAAAAAAGTTTTTAACTTCAGGAACTTCTCCTAATAATGTATTTGTGTCAGGTGTAAAAGATTCAGGACCTGCAAAAAATTTTCTAATTCCTGCTTTTTTTAAAAGAGGCACTCGTCTAAATGATGCTTCTAAATAAGGTTCAAAATGGTCAAAATTTTCAGGAAATTCTGCAAATGAAAAATCGTTCGGAACTTTATTAGTCTTTTCAAATGCTGGGATTGATTTTCCTTCAAAAATTCCTACTAATAATTTGCCAGCATCCTCTTTCAAATATAACCTGTCGTCAAAATCTCTTAATACAGCTAAATCTTTAGGCAAATCCTTGATTGGTTCTGTAATAATATAAAAGTGTTCTGCAGGATATAACGGTATACTAATACCCAGTTCTTCGCCTATTTGCCTTGACCACATTCCAGTTGATAAAACTAGATACTCACATTCAATTATTTGATTGTTAACTTTAACTCCAGAAATTCTTCCATTTTTTACCAAAATTTTTTCAACAGGGCTCTTTTCAAATATTTTGACTCCTAATTGTTTCGCTGCTTTGGCTAACAAATTGGTTACTCCGATTGGATCTGCTTGACCATCTCCAGGCATGTAAATACCTCCTAAAATATCTTTTTCATTTATTATTGGATAAATTTTTTTTATTTGATTTAAGTTCAATACTTCTACATGAACATCAAACAATTGAGCTGTGGTTGCCTGTCTTTGAAGCTCCTGCCATCTACCTTTGGTTGTTGCTATTGATAAAGCTCCGTTTAATTTTAATCCTGCTGAAAAGTCTATTTTTTTTTCCAATTCTTTGTATAGATCTGTCGTATATTTTCTTATTTTAGTAATAGCAGCTGTTGGACCTAGTTGGCTAACTAATCCAGCTGCATGCCATGTCGTACCAGATGTAAGTTGATCTCTTTCAAACAAAATTACATCCTTCCAACCAAATTTTGCTAAGTGGTAAGCAGTAGAACATCCAGCAATTCCACCACCAACAACTACTACTTTGGTGTTTTTTGGTAACATATAATTATATTAGTTTTAAAAAGCCTGAATGCCTATACCCGTCTTAGGGTATGTGTAAAGATTGTAATTAGCTGTCAACTCATCACCAGCCTTGATATCTTTAATGGTTATTAAAAACATATATTTTGCATCACTTTTTTCTTGTAGGTGATAAAACGCATTTTCTAATGATGTATTGTGATCTTTCTCTTCTTTAATATTTTTTTTTGTATCCACGATATCACCGAATTGTAACTTGGGTAATAAGTCTGAAACCATTCTAATTACATTAGGTTTGTTTGAATGGTTATAAAAACCGCCGACTGGTGTTCTTATATACTTATTCTCAAATTGTTCATCTCTAATATGTGTTACTCCAATGTACGAATTTTTTTTAATATCTTCTGTAGCATATAATCCTAAACCTTCTATGGGTGATTTTTTAATTGTTAATTGTTTTGGTAAAGGTTTGTACATTAACTTATCAAATCATTTGGGGAAATATATTCATGACCAAATACTTCTGCTACAGCTTTATAAGTTACATTACCCTTATAAACATTTAATCCAGCCATAAAATTCGAATCGTTCATTAATGCTTTTTTGCAACCCTCTTTTGCGAGCTTAGACAAAAAAGGCAAGGTAGCTTTGTTTAATGCAAGAGTTGACGTTCGAGGAACACCGCCGGGCATATTAGCTACACAATAATGAACTATATCATCAACTATGTAAGTAGGGTTTGCATGAGTAGTTGGTTTGCTTGTTTCAACGCAACCACCTTGATCTATAGCCACATCAACAATTACTGAACCTCTTTTCATTTTTTTAATCATTTTTTTTGTTACTAATTTGGGAGCTTCTGCTCCTGGAATTAAAACACCTCCAACAAGCAAATCACATTCACAAACTAATTTTTCTAAATCAGTTTCGCTACTTAATTGTGGAATAATTTTATTACCAAACATTTCTTTTAGCTGGTTTAATCTTTCTTTAGATTTATCAACTATATGAACTTTTGCTCTCATACCTGTTGCTATTACAGCTGCATTTTCTCCAACAACTCCACCGCCAAGTATCACAACATTTCCTGGTTCGCCGCCTGGCGCTCCACCTAGTAATATACCTTTTCCTTTTTGGTTTTTCTCCAAACAATGTGCTCCAGCTTGCACTGACATCCTCCCAGCTACCGCACTCATTGGTGCTAATAATGGTAGTCTCCCATTATTATCTGTTATGGTCTCATAAGCTATACAAATCGATTTCGATTTTACTAAGCCTTCTGTTAATTCTTTGGCTGCAGCTAAATGAAGATAAGTAAAAACAATTTGGTCTTCTCTGATCATTTTTATTTCACTTGATAAAGGTTCTTTAACTTTTACAATTATGTCTGAATCGTTAAAAATGTCTCCTGCTTTATCAATGATTTTAGCACCAGATTTTTTATATTGTTCGTTATCAAATCCTGCTTCATAGCCACCATTATTTTCAACTAACACTTCATGTCCATTGGCAGTTAAAGCTTTTACGCTATCTGGGGTTAGGCCTATTCTGTTTTCCTGGGGTTTAATTTCTTTAGGAACGCCGATACGCATAACTATTTTTTCATATAGTTTGAAATACCAGTTCTTAGCTTTTCAATAATCTCATCTATGTGCTTTTTTTCACAAATAAATTGAGGCGCTATAATTAAGCAGTCACCAGTAGCTTTAAAATTAACACCCGCTTCATAACATGCCTTAAAGCATTCAAAGCCTGCTCTACCTGGTTTTTCTTTTAATTTCATATCTATACCCGCCATCATTCCATAGCCTCTAATATTATCTATTCCAGCAAGATCTTTTAAAGAAAAAATTCCATTTAAAAAATATGGAGACATCTCTTTTGATCTCTTAAAAATATCCTCTTTTTCAAAAATATCTTGTACTGCCAACGCTGCAGCAACAGCAACTGGAATGCCTGAATAAGTGTAACCGTGAAATAGTTCAACAGCACCTTTTGGAGATGCATCCATAACTGCATCATAAATTTTTTCCTTTACAGCAACAACTCCCATGGGAACTACTCCATTAGTTGTAGCTTTGGCCATAGTCATTACATCAGGTGTTACACCAAATTCCAAAGAGGCAAAAGCTGAGCCTGTTCTACCCCAGCCTGTAATTACTTCATCAAAAATTAAAACTATTCCATGTTTATCGCAAATTTCTCTTAAACGTTCCAAATATCCTTTTGGTGGAACTAATGTTCCGGTCGAACCTGCTATCGGTTCTACGATACAAGCTGCAATATTTTCTGATCCAAAATTTGTACATATACGCTCTAGGTCTTCAGCCATTTCTGCGCCAGTTTTTGGCTGGCCTTTAATAAACTTATGTTCTGCTAAGTGAGTATGTCTCATGTGAACAACGCCCGGCATAAGTACACTCGCAAAAGTTTTTACATTATTTATCATACCTCCTACAGAAGTTGCTCCTATATTCATTCCATGATAAGCACGTTCACGTCCTACAAAACGAAATCTTTGTCCTTGTCCTCTTGCTTTGTGATATGCAATCACAATTTTAATTGCGGTCTCAACTGCAGTAGATCCACAAATAGTATAAAAAATTCTATTTAAATCTCCAGGTGTATGCTTGGATATTCTTCTAGCAAGTTCAAAAGAGCCACCAAAGCCTTGTTGAAAGGGCTGAACATAATCAAGCTGATCTAATTGTTTTGTAACTGCGTTTGTAATTTCTTTTCTTCCGTGTCCTAAAGGATTGCAAAATAATCCAGAACTTGCATCAATTTGTGTTCTGCCGTGATGGTCTTTTAGATAAACACCTTTAGCTTCGGTTATTAATCTTGGATTTTCTTTAAAATCTTTATTTGATGTAAAAGGCATCCAATGCTCTTGTAATGAATTGGGTATCTTGTTTGTGTTTTCTGTGGCCATAATTTTCCTATCGTCCTTTAATCTAGTTCTTTTAGACTATCATTTTTACTAAAACTACCAATAAAAAATTACAATGATACAACTTTGAGTAGTATTTTGTTTTTTTTTCATTATGTTTAGCGTATATAGAATTACTTATATGAGAATCATATCAACCAAAATACCTGGATTAAAAGTTATTCAATCCAAAAACAACAATGATAGCAGGGGGTTTTTTAGAGAAAATTATAAAAAAAAATTTTTTAAAAACAAAAACTTCGTATTTGGATGTGTTTCAAAATCAAAAAAAAACGTTATCAGAGGCCTTCACTTGCAAACAAAATTTCCGCAGGATAAATATGTTTCGGTATTACAAGGAGCTGTTATGGATGTGGTGGTTGATCTTAGAAAAGGATCAAAAACTTTTGGTAAAAATTTCAAAATAATTCTTTCTGCCAAAAATGCTAAATCTGTATTTGTGCCAGCAGGTTTTGCTCATGGTTTTATCGGTCTCAAAAAAGAGAATATAGTTTACTACACATGTACAAATTATAGATCTAAAAAAGATGAAGTAGGCATAAGTTGGAATGATAGGGATTTGGACATAAAATGGCCAACTAAACACCCTATTGTTTCCCCAAAGGATAGGAAAAATCTAAAATTCAAAGAATTTAAAAAACTATATATTAAAAAAAATTAGTTATTTTTTATGTTTCTTCATAAAAATAAAATTGTTGTTACGGGCGGAACTGGACGTTTTGCTCATGAGCTAAAAAAGGTGAAAAGCAGATATCAATTGTTTTTTCCAAAAAAAAAAGAACTTAATATTTTAAAAACAAAATCTATACTAAAATATCTAAAATTTAGAAGACCCAAATACTTGATACATCTTGCGGGTTTGTCTAGACCGATGGAAATGCATGAAAAATTTATACAAAAAAGTATTGATTTAAATATTATTGGTACAGCAAACATCACTAAAATTTGTTCTAAATTAAATATAAAATTAATTTATTTTTCTACTAGTTACGTATATCCAGGGACTAAAGGAAATTATAAGGAAAACAATTCTCTCTTACCTAATAATAATTATGCCTGGTCAAAGCTTGGAGGCGAAAGTTCTGTTCATATGTATAAAAATTCACTTATTCTTAGAGCGTGTATGACTGAAAAACCTTTTGTGCATAAAAAAGCTTTTACAGATTTCATTACAAATTTTATTTTTCATGAAAATTTGGCTAAATATATGTTCAAATTAATTGATAAAAAAGGGATAATTAATTTTGGGGGAAAAACACAAAGTGTTTATAATTTCGCAAAAAAATATAATCCAAAAATAAAAAAAATTTCAGCAAAAACAATTTTTGGAAAAAAATATCCTTTAAAACCTTCAATGAACATTAATAAATTCAAAAAAATAATTAAATGAAGATATACGATTGTTTTCAATTTTTTGATGAAGAAATGTTGTTAAATGTACGACTGAATATTTTAGACAAATTTGTTCATAAATTTGTTATATCAGAGGCTACATATACTCATAATGGCAAACCTAAAAAATTACTTTTTGACATAAATAAATATAAGAAATTTAAAGATAAAATAATTTATATCATTGTAGATAAACCTCCTCCAAACGTCGAAGATATAAATGAAAATGATTCGCATGACATTATAAGCTCAAAAACACAATCTAACGCTTATAAGAGACATATCTTCCAATTAGAAGAGACACGAAAAGGAATTTCAGAAGCCAATCCGGAAGATATAATTATAGTTGGCGATCTTGATGAAATTCCAAATCTTGAAAATATAAATTTTAAAGCAATCAAAGAAAAATTAATTTTTTTTAAACAAAAAATGTTTTATTATAAATTTAATCTTTATTATAAAATGCCGTGGTATGGATCTAAAGCTTGTAAAAAAAAATATTTAAAATCTGCAGAATGGTTACAATGGATAAAAAATAAAAAATATCCACTGTGGAGAATTGATATTATTTTTTCTAAAAAAAAGTATAATGATATTAAATTTATTTTAGATGGAGGATGGCATTTTACAAATATAAAATCAGCAAAAGATATAGAAAAAAAATTAAAAAGTTTTGTTCATTATAAAGATTTTGAAAGCGGAGGTTTAAAAATTTCTGATTTAGAAAAGCTAATTAATACAAAAAGAGTTATGTACAATCATGGTGTTGATAAGAAAGAAAATAAATGGCTTAAAGGAGAAAAATTAGAAACATTAAAATTAGAAATGATGCCAAAATATATCAAAGAAAATTATCAAATATATAAAGAGTGGTTAGATGAAATTTGATAAATCGAATTTTTATAAGTAAATAATTGCTGCTAAAATCAATAGAGACCCTACTAAACCAATTATAGTATAAATTTTCTGGACTTTTTCTTTCTTTTCTTCTTGTTTGTTCCTTTTTATTAAATCCAGTATATTTGCTGATCTAGCATAACCTGAGTATTTTAGAGCCTCTGAATAACCTGCATTATTTGGTTTATTAAATCTCATATATTATGCATTAGATCAAAAATACAACCTCAAGTAAATATGCAATTAAACCTTGTATAATAATGAGAATTAATCTTTAATATCACCATTAACTTAATAATTATTAAGGGGAAAACTATGAAAAAAATAATAAGTTTATTTTTAGGGAGTGTAGTTGCATTAGTAATTAGTGCTTCTATGGCTTATTCAGCCGCTACTCAAGTAAGAGTGGCATTCTTCTTAGAATGGGCTACTCCAAACCAAGAAGCTAAAGTCAAAAAAGTTTTTGATGATGCGTTGGGAGTACCTGTTAAGTGGACAAACTTTGCAACTGGTGGTGAGATGACTGAAGCTATGTTGTCTGGAGATATTGATATCTCTTACTCGCAAGGTTTAACACCATTTGTAAATGCTGTTAATGCAAAAGCGCCTATCAAACTTGTGGATATCGCCGTTACATACGGAATGGGTAACACAACTTGTATAGTTTCTAATGCATCAGGCATTACAAAAGCAAACGCAGCTCAACTAGAAGGTAAAAAAGTTGCCGTTCCAGTTGGAACAATGGCGGATTACGTTTTCAAAGAAACAATGAAAGTTGTTGGAGCTGATGCCGGTAAAGTAACAGTTGTAGACATGAACCCTGAAGACGGTTCTGCTGCACTTCAAAATGGAGATGTTGCTATGGCATGTTTATTCGGTGGTAAGTCTATCGAAAACGCTCTTAAAGCAGGTACAAGAATGTTGTCTGTTAAAGAAGCTACTGATGCTGGAATATCTGGTATTGATATAACTTCTGTAACTAACAAATTCTTAAAAGAAAATCCTGGAATGGTTAGAACGTTCGTTGAAATAACTCATGAATACAATGCTAAATTTAGAGCTGGCAAATCTAATATGAACATTATAGCTAAAGATGCTGCTATGGATCTTGCTGGAACTAAAAAGCAAATGGGTGGTTTTGGTTTCCCAGATGCAGCTGAGATAAAATCTAAGTATATGAATAAAGGTGGAATACTTATGAAATATCTAGATGTTATGGGTAACATGTTTGCAACAGCGGAAAACCCAGCTCTTAAAAATTACTCTAAAGTAGTTACTACTAAGTACCTACCGTAATTTAAGAGTTATATAAAATATTAATAGGCGCCAATTTTAATAAATTGGTGCCTATTTTTTTAACAAAAATTTTAATATATTATTTTTATGAGCGACTTAGTTTCTCAAAAAGTAAACATGATATTCAAATCTCCTAAGGGTGAAACAGTTCATGCCCTTAAAGATATAACTTTTACTTTGAAAAAAGGTGAACTATTAACAGTTCTTGGTCCTTCGGGTTGCGGAAAAACAACTCTATTAAACATAGCTGCTGGTTTTCTTCGTCCAACATCTGGAAATATTACTTTAGGAAATAATGAAATCAATGGCCCAGGAGTTGAAAGAGGAATGGTTTTTCAACAAGGGGCGCTGTTTGAATGGTTAACGGTGAATGAAAATGTAAATTTTGGTTTACGAATGAAAAAAGAAGACCCTATTAAAACAGCAAAAAAAGTTGAAGAATGGTTAGATATAGTTGGTTTAAAAGGTTTTGGAAATACTCCTACTTACCAACTATCTGGTGGTATGCAACAAAGAGTAGCGCTTGCAAGATGTTTAATAAATGATCCAGATCTAATCTTAATGGACGAGCCTTTGGGCGCATTAGATGCTTTAACTAGAGAAAAAATGCAGTCGTTAGTTTTAAAAATTTGGAAAGAAACAGGAAAAACAATTATTTTAATTACACATTCTGTTGAGGAGGCTTTGTTGTTAGGTGAACGAGTTTATGTGATGGCTCCTAGACCTGGAAGAATACATAAAGAATACAAACTTCCTTTTGCATCAATGGGCTTGAAGGGTGACTTGAGGGAAATAAAAAATAACGAAGATTTCGTATTAAAAAGAGAAGAAATACTATCAATGATTTGGAACATGGAAGAAGAAATAATGGGTAAGGAAGCATAAAATGATTACAGGATTTGTCACTTTTTTTACTATTTTCGCTGTTGTTGGTGCAATTCTTTACGGTAGAAGATTAATTAAAACTGAAAAAAGTGATGCTGTTTTTGGAAACCCCGAAAGAGCTAAAGGAGGAATCCATTGGGTAGTTGTTGGATCAAGTTTTCTTTTATTATCTTGGCTTTATTATTCGTGGGATATAGCAAAATCGTTTTATCCAAAATCAGCTAATGAACTTTGTCAAGTTGCAAAAGTTAATGAGTCTCTACTTTCTTTAAAGTATCTTTTTCCAATTGTAGAAAGGCAACATAAGAGCACTGCTATCATCAAGCGTGAAAATATCAATATAGAAGATAAAATAATTTTAATAAAAAAAGATTCTAATTTAAAAAGCGAAGATAAAGAAATATTTATAAATATACTTCGTAATACCAAGCAAATGATTCCTTCTTTAACTGATGAAAGATATATAGAAGATGATACAAAAAATATAATAAATGAATTAACCATTAGATTAAACCAACTAACCAAAAATTTTCCAAAAGATAGTTATCCTGATTTAAGTGAGGAAGAAGAAAACGAAATAAATGAGGGCTTAAATAAGCAGCTAGGATGGGGCGCAACTGGTATGGAGGTTCCTCCCCTACCTGAAAGCAAAATAGGATTAAAATTTCATGCAGCGGCAGCCGAATTAAATTCTATCAGTGACGAATTTTTTGAAATGAGAAATCATAACCCTGAGTACTTAAGACAATCAGAGGCAATTTTTATTGAAATTAAAGAATATATGGATGGATTGGAAGATGGTTTAGAACTAGACTATATAAAAGATATTAAAAAACTTGTGCGAAGAATAGAGTACGCAAGTATTTTCCCTCCCAACACTTTGAATGAATTAGAAAATGCAATTAGAGATTTTGACAAAGTTCAAAATAATGAGCAAGGAAATTTAAGAATTATAGATATTTTTTTATTTCCAGCTGGAACAATTGTTGCAAGTGGCCCACAATGTTCAGAAGCCGGACCCGGCAGATGGTTACCTAAACCGTCAGATACTTTTAGAATTTTTGGTGAAATGTTGAAACCAAGTGTTGGGTATAAAATGATTCCAATGCTTTGGTATGAAATGATGGGGGTGAACAAAATAATTGGTTTTATTCTTCCTGATTGGATAGCTGACATTATGCCAGGTAAATATCCTGTTCATAATCAAGATGGAACAGTTGATCCAAATTTTAAAAGCAAAGTTTTAGATATAGTCACTGGTGAATTTGAAGCTTTCAAAATTCCAGTTCCTACAGGACACATTTGGGATTCTTTCTTAAGAGTGTTTTTGGGATTAACACTTGGAATAATACTTGGAGTTCCTTTAGGTTTGTTTATGGGTCTAAATAGATTTGCCAAAGGGTTTTTTGATCCTATGGTTGAATTATATAGGCCAGTTCCTCCACTTGCTTGGGCACCATTAGTAATTACAGTTTTTGGAATTGATAATCTTGGAAAAGTATTTTTATTATTTATGGTTTCTTTTTCAATTATGATTATTTCAGCTAGAGCTGGGGCGTCAGGAACTCAATTATCAAAAATTCATGCTGCCCACTCCTTAGGAGCTAACAAATGGCAAATAATTAGAGAAGTTATATTTCCTAACTCTTTGCCAGAAATACTAACAGGAATAAGAGTCGCTGTAGGTATGTGTTGGGGAACATTAGTTGCGGCCGAGTTCCTCGCAGGAACTACTGGTATTGGATTTGTTGAAAACGTTGCCAGAAAATATATGCAGTATGAAGTTATTTGGATAACGATATTTGTAATGGGAATGTTAGGACTTCTATTTGATGTAACAATTAGGAAAATAATAGACAAAACTATTCCTTGGCGAGGAAAAGGTTAGAAATAATATATATCCATTAAAACATAAAAAACTAAAATACTCATAAAAATTATAATAAAGAAATTTATAATTTTCCAAATAGCTGTATTTTGTAAATATTTCGATAATAATTTAGACAAATATCCAAGGGTAAAGAAAAATAAAAATGACGCTATAGCCGCACCAAAGCCAAAATAATATTTTTGCACGGTTAAAAAATTCTTAGAAAAATTACCAAGGAAAAAAACAGTGTCTGAGTATACGTGAGGATTTAAATATGTAAATCCTAAAGTTTTAAATATTATATTTTTTAAAGAAATTTTATTTTTATCAAAATCAATTTGTACTTCATCATATTTAATTTTTAATTTGCTGAATATAAAATAAACAAGAAAAATTAATAATAATATGTTAAATATCAATTCAACAAGATCATCAAAAAAAAATTTAAAATATTCAAATAAAAAGATTCCAACAAAAATTAATAATAAATCTGATATTGAGCAAATTAAACAAACTAAAAAAACATGTTGTTTTTTGAGTCCTTGTTCAATTACAAATATATTTTGAGCTCCAATAGCCAAAATTAAACTTAATCCTGTAATAAAACCAAGAATTAAATAACTCATTACTATTTAGTTAAACTCTTTTCTTGCATAAGTAACCCCTAATAGCATAAATAAATAAGTATGTTATCAAATAAAAAAATTGTTTGTCCTAATAATCTAATTAATGTAGCCAAAAAAATTGGTTTAGTTGATGCGGCTATTGTAAATGCCGGAGAAATTTTTCCGATGGAATCAGTGCACAAAGCTGTTCAACATAATTTAATTAAACCTATCTTTATTGGTAATGAAAATGAAATTAAAAAATATGCGGATAAATTAAATTGGGACATATCAAAATTCGAAATAATCAACGAAAACGATGAAAACAAAACAGCTCCTATAGCAGCAAAGTTAGCTAGTGAAAACAAAGTTAAAATTATTGTGAAGGGGCATATACACACTGATATTTTAATGAAAGCTGTTTTAAAAAGAAATTTTAATTTAATTGGAAAAAAAAGACTAAGCCATGTTTGGCATATGACTTTGAGTAGAGATGACAAACCATTTATTATTACCGATGGAGTTGTAAACGTATTACCTAAGCTTGAAGTTAAAATGCATATCCTAAGAAATTCAGTGGATTTTGCAAAAAAAATAGGAATCAGTCGACCCAAGGTCGCAGTACTATCTGCAACGGAAGAAGTAATAGAAAGCGTTCCAAGTTCTGTTGAAGCCAGTTTAATTACAAAAAAGGCCAAAGAGGAAAATATAGATGCTGATGTATTTGGACCTTTAGCATTTGATAACTCAGTTTCAAAAAAATCAGCCGTAATAAAAAAAATTAAAAATGATGTCTCAGGTAATACAGATATATTGCTTGTTCCTAATGTCGAAACAGGAAATGCACTTGTTAAAATGATGGTTTATTTTATGGGAGCATGTGCAGCTGGTGTAGTTCTAGGCGGCAAAGCTCCAGTTGTTATTACAAGTAGATCTGATGAAGCAGAGGCTAGATTAGCATCTATTGCTGCTTCAATAGTCGCTCTTGGTTAGTTCATAAAAAGTAGTAATATAAATTTAATTTATGGTAACTTTACTAGGAACCCTTTCACTGTGGTTAACATTATTTTTTTCTATTTCGCAATTTTTTTCTTTAAAAAAAAATCAAAGCTTAAAAATAATTAAAATTTGTGTAATAGGTTTATTAATATTTTCTTTAATTTCTTTTTTTACTCTGATGTACGCTTATATAGTGTCAGACTTCAGTGTTCTTAATGTTTTTCAAAATTCACATTCAACAAAACCATTGATTTATAAAATTTCTGCAGTTTGGGGCAATCATGAGGGCTCCATGTTATTATGGATACTTGTATTAACTATATTTAATTTTTTTATATTTAAATTTTACAATAAAGAAAACTTTATTTTTATTTCAAAAACCTTAGAAACCCAGGCATTCATTACATTTGGTTTTATATTATTTACTATTTTAACTTCAAATCCCTTTGAAGAGACTATTAAAGTACATGCTGATGGATTAGGTTTTAATCCAATTTTGCAAGACCCCGCTTTAGCAATCCATCCTCCTCTTTTATATTTTGGTTATGTGGGTTTTTCAGCAGTCTTTTCCATGAGCATTGCAACACTGTCTTTAGAAAATAACCAAAAAATTGCTTGGTATAATTATATTAAACCTTTTGCTGTCATCGCTTGGACTTTTTTATCAATCGGGATAGCCCTGGGTTCTTTGTGGGCTTATTATGAATTGGGATGGGGCGGTTGGTGGTTTTGGGATCCGGTTGAAAATGCTTCTTTCATGCCTTGGTTGTTAGGTACAGCCTTATTACATTCTCTCATTATTGTTGAAAAAAGAAAATCCCTTCAAACATGGGCGCTCTTATTAGGAATACTTACTTTTCTACTAAGTATGGTCGGAACTTTTCTTGTTAGATCGGGAATATTAACTAGTGTTCACACTTTTGCTTTGGATCCCTCAAGAGGATTATACATTCTTCTATTTATTGCTTTAATTGGTACTTATTCGTTAATTTTGTTCGCTTCAAAATCAAAGAGATATTTTGATAATAATTACTTCGCATTTTTTAGTAAAGAAGGATCAATACTCGTAAATAATATACTGATGGCAGTAGTATGTTCTACAGTTTTACTAGGCACGATATATCCCTTGATAGTAGAAGCTTTTACTAATAATAAAATTTCAGTAGGTGAGCCTTATTATAATTCAACTGTAATTCCTATTATCATACCAGCAATTTTAGTTATGGGTATAGGACCAATACTCGGGTGGAAAAAAGAAAAAAAATATGAAATATTAAAAAAAATTTTACCTAGCATTTTTCTTACAATTATACCGACTTTTTTTATTTTTATGATCTATCAATCTTTAAGTTTTATAGGAGTAATTGGAATCCTATTATCTTTTTGGATAATTTCTAATAACCTGATGATGTTAATCCAAAAAAATAAAAAATACCATAAAGGCATGATAATTGCACATTTAGGAGTTGGTTTATTAATATTAGGAATTACTGGATCAAGTGTGTGGCAAAAAGAAAATGTTTCTAAAATGAAAATTAAAGATACAGTTAATATAGAAAAATATAATATTGTTTTTGATAAAATTGAAGAATCTGTTGGACCTAATTATGTTGCAATAAAAGGGAATTTTTTAGTTTATGATAAAGAAAGAAATATCATTACTAAATTAAAACCAGAAAATAGATTTTATCATGTAGAAAATAATTTTACTACTGAGGCATCAATACACACAAATCTCTTAAGAGATTTATATATTGTCTTGGGTGCAGGAAATATAAATGACGGATGGATAGTAAGAATATATTATAATCCCTTAGTAATTTGGATATGGATCGGTGCAATAATTATTTTTTTGGGAGGTATTACCTCTGCAAATATTAATTTAAAAAAATTGAAGACCTTTGATCAATGAAAAAAAATCTGCTCATAATTCCTTCAATAATATTTACGTTTGTTTTATTAACATTTTTTTATCTCTTAGTTATTGAGAGAAATCCTTCTGAACTTCCTTCAAATTTGCTAAATAAGGATATACCAATATTTGAAGCAGAAAATTTAATAAAGAATAAGAAATTTATTTCAACTAATGAATTTGGTAATGAAATCATATTAGTAAATTTTTTTGCCACATGGTGTAAACCTTGCCGTGATGAACATTCTTATATTAAACAATTTAATAATAACGGAATAAGAGTAATAGGAATAAATTATAAAGATGATCCCAAGAAAACTATTCAGTGGCTCGAAAAATTAGGGAATCCCTATTCTGATATTCCAATAGATAAGCATGGAAGAATAGCAATAGATTGGGGTGTTTATGGCATTCCCGAAACTTTTTTAGTTAATTCTAAAGGAATTATAAAATTTAGACATGTTGGACCTATGTCTAAAAAAGTTTTTAAAAAAATAAATTTGTTAATTAAAGAAATAAAATGAAAATTAAAAAAAAATTTATAACAATTACATCAATTTTTTTAGTTAATCTTTTTGCTTTTAATCTTTATGGTGTTGAGCCAGATGAAATTCTTAAAGATCAAAAGCAAGAAGAAAGAGCTAGAATTATTTCTAAAAATATAAGATGTATGATTTGTCAAAATCAGTCTATCGATGAATCCAGCGCACCTCTTGCCAAAGATTTACGTCTTCTAATTAGAGAAAAAATAAAGGAAGGAAAAAATAATAAGGAAATTTATAATTTCTTAACAGAAAGATATGGAGATTTTATACTTCTTAAACCTCCTTTTAAATTAATTACTTTTTTACTTTGGCTATTACCTTTTGTTTTTCTTTTTATAGGTATATTTTTAATTTTTTCTCACAATAAAAAATCAAAAAAAGTTTAAATTATTATTTTAAATATTTTTTCTTTTTTAATTTAAACTTTATTACCTCAATTTTATACTGCATTAAAAAAATGATTAATGTATAGATCAACATTCCTAAAAACATTATTAATAAAGGAATTAGCATCGTGTAATGAATAGTAGGTGCTGAGGTTAATGTAATGCTTGATGGTTGATGAAGAGTATTCCACCAATCTACTGAATATTTTATTACAGGTATATTAAGTAAACCAACGATTCCTATGATTGAAGATATTTTGTTTGCTTTTTCAAAACTCTTAACAAGTTTCCAAGTTAAAATATATGCAATATAAAAGATTAATAAGATTAACATTGAAGTTAATCTTGCATCCCAAACCCACCATATTCCCCAGGTAGGTTTTCCCCAAAGAGAACCAGTTATAATTGAAATTATTGCAAAAATGCATCCAGCGGGAGCTAAACTTTTTGATAGAAGTGGCATGAATTTAATTTTAAAAATTAAATTCAAGATAGAAGCTACTCCTATAAATCCAAAACAGCCCAAGGCAAGAAAGGACGAAGGCACATGAACATACATAATTCTTACAGAATCTCCCTGTATATAATCTGGAGGAGATATTATTAATGAATAAATAAGTCCAACAACTAAAACAGCAATGAGTAAAGAAACGAGTCCATTTATTTTTGTATAAGTTATTGAAAGAATTTTATTTGGAAAAAAATTTTTAAACATTTAAATGTATTTTACCTAATTGTCAGATTTCTCCAAAGCTTTACTAACCTCTGGTGGCATGTAATTTTCATCGTGTTTGGCCAAAATCTTATCAGCAATAAAATATTTCCTATCTTTTAATTTTCCTTCAGCAACTACTCCTTTTCCTTCGGAGAATAAATTAGGAACTAAACCTTTATATGTGACAATAATTTCTTTTTTAAGATCAGTGATAATAAAATTTATAGATGAATCTTTCTTGTTTATCGAATTAATTTTAACCAATCCGCCTACTCTAATTTTTTTGTTAAAAGAGATATTTGTTTTATTATAAATTTCTGAAGGAGAAAAAAAATAAACCACATTTTCTTCTAATGATTTAAGTATAAAAAAAATCACAGCAATTAAAACCAACACTGATAAAGACAAGAAAAAAATTCTTGTTTTAACTTTTTTACTTAACATTAGGTTTTTTATTGTATGAATAACTTAAATTGAGCTACCAGATAAAACTTTTTTCGAGATTTGGGTTTTTTCGACAGTTTCGATATTTTCAGTTTCAAATTCTCCATATTTAATTAAATATTTTTGTTCTTGTTTTTGTAGCTCTCTTTTTACTTTTAAAAAGAGAAAAGCACAACTTACAAAAGAAAATATGAATGCTGGCCATACGAATTGTCCGTATCCACCTAAAATAAAAAAATCTAAATCCATCATTGCTTGACTATCCTAAAGATTGCTGAAAAATACAAGAGTTAAATTGTCTCAACAATTGTGCATAAACCTAATAGATTAAAATATAAATATGTATAAAATATAATCAAAAATATGCTTCGTAAAAGTAAAATTAAAAATAATATTAAATTCGATATTGTGGTGGTTGGCGCTGGTCCTACTGGTATCGCTTTTGCCAGTGGATTTTCCAAAACCAGACTCAAAGTAGCTGTTATAGACAAATTACCAAGAAAAATTATTGCTAATCCAAAAATAGATGGCAGAGAAATTGCCTTAACTCATAACTCAGTAAATGTTTTAAAAAAACTAGGTGTGTGGAGCTCCATACCTAAAAATATAGTATCTTTAATTAAAAAGGCTAGAGTTATTGACGGAGATTCAAAATATTTCCTAAATTTTGACCACAACGAAATTCAAAAAAAACACCTGGGCTACTTAGTACCTAATTATATAATTAAAAAAAATCTTTATAAAAAAATGAAAAAAATTTCTAATATAAGCTTAATTGATAAAACTGAATGCTTGTCAATTAATATAGAAAACCAATATGCAGAAATAATTTTATCTAATAGAAAAAAAATTCAAACTTCTTTAGTTGTTGCTGCAGATAGTAGATTTTCGAAAATACGCTCAAAAATGGGTCACTCTACATTTACTCGTAACTTTAATAAAAATATGATTGTTTGTCGAATGCGACACGAAAAAACTCATAAAAATATTGCATATGAATTTTTTCGTTACAACCAAACGCAAGCCATTTTACCGTATGTTAAAAATCAATCTGGAATTGTTACGACCGCAAACAAAGATCTGACTAACAATTTAATGAAAATGAAAAAAAAAGAATTTAATAAAGAAATGGAAAATAATTTTAATAATTTTTTTGGAAAAATGAGATTGGTAGGAAAACGCTATACTTATCCTATGATCACAACTTACGCAAAAAAATTTGTTTCAAATCGCTTTGCTTTAATAGGTGATGCTGCAGTGGGAATGCACCCTGTCACTGCGCATGGTTTTAATTTAGGTTTAAGAGGTCTTGAAATTTTAATTGATGTTATAAACAAAGCTGTAAAAAAAGGAATTGATATTGGTTCAGTAGATGCTTTAAATGAGTACCAATATAAATTACATCGTGAGGCAGCACCAGTATACTTCGCTACAAATAGTATAATTAATTTATATACATCAAATATATTCCCAGCCAAACTTACAAGACAATTTGCATTAAGGTTTGTAAATACCATAAAACCTGTAAAACAAACTTTTTTGAATATTTTAAGGTAGTTAACTATTTAATAATATTATTTTTGGGGAGGCGCATGAGCCGTTGTGTATCTCTTTGAATGCTAACGATCCTTCTTTCAATTTTCTATATTCTATCCATTTTAAACTACCAATTTTTTTATTGTTTAAAATGTTAAGCGTTTTTTCAAAATCTTTGTTTGTGTAGCAATAAGTGCCGATAAATGTAATCTCCTGTAAAGTAGTTTTTCTAAAATTAAATGTCCCACTTGGTTGGGTAAGTCCAATATGAATAATAATTCCACCAGGATTAATACAACGTATAGCCTGTTGTCTTGTCGACTCTAACCCTACAGTATCAAAAACCAAGTCAAAGTGATCGCTGGTTATTTTTTTACTATCTGGTTTGAACCCATTTGCATCTAAATATTTTAGGGATTCTTTAAGTCTTTTATCATTTGGATCTACAATAATTATATTTTTACAATACTTAATTTTTGATAAAATTAATCCGCACAGTAAACCAATAGCGCCAGCACCTATAATCAATGTTTTGCAGTCTTCCATTTTTTTATAAATATTCTTTTCACCAAGCTCGACTGCGTGAAGAGCTACAGCACAAGGTTCGGCTATAGGTGCTTCATGCATATTAAGATTTTTTGGTAATTCATATATATTTTTATCAGGAATAGACACATAATCAGCAAATCCTCCTTGTCTTTCTATTGGCTTGTTCATTCCCAAAATAATTCTTTTACTACATAAATGCTCTCTTCCGTTTTTACAGTAGCCACATGATCCGCATGTAATTAATGGATTAAGAACTACTTTTTTTCCAATTTCTTTTCCTTTGTCGATAATACCACTTACTTCATGGCCTAAAATTAATGGAGGAATTCTCCTTTCATCTTTTCCATGATAAGCATGCATGTCAGATCCACAAATTCCTGAAGCAGAAACTTTGACTATGCTTTCTCCATTTATTAGTTTTGGATTTTTTTCTTCTCTGTAAATTAATTTTTGTGTGTCTGTATAAACTAAAGCTTGCATACCTAACTAATATGACCATATTTTTTTAATCTTATATCGCCTGTTCTAGCATGCGCTTCCATTCCCTCGGCTCTACCCAATCTAGCTGCGGCTGCCCCAACTACTTTATTAGCTTCTTTTGTCATTCTTTGAAAAGTTAATGTTTTTATAAACTTACCAACAAACAAACCTCCTGTATATCTGCCTCCACCTTTTGTAGGCAGGATGTGATTTGTTCCAGAACATTTGTCTCCGTAAGCTACTGTTGTTTCTTCACCTAAAAATAAAGATCCATAATTTTTTAATCTTTTCAACCACCAATCTAAATTTTCAGCATGCACCTCTAAATGTTCAGCTGCATATTTATCGCTTATCATAGCCATTTCTTCATTTGAATCGCAAAGTATTACTTCTCCGTAATCTCTCCATGCAGCTTCTGCACTTGTTCTTGGTAGTTCTGGTAACTCTTTAATCAATTCTGGTATTCTCTTCATTACATAATCAGCTAATGATTTGTCTGTAGTGAATAACCAACCAGGAGAATTATAACCATGCTCAGCTTGACCAACTATATCTACAGCAACAATTTCTTTGTCTGCGGATTTGTCAGCAATAATTGCTATCTCAGTCGGACCTGCAAATTGATCAATTCCTACCTGACCGTAAACTATTCTTTTAGCTTCTGACACATACTGATTTCCAGCACCAACTAAAAAATCAACTGGAGGATTACCAAAACATCCATACGTCATTGAACCTATTGCTGCTATTCCACCTAAATTTAATATGATATCTGCTCCACAAAGATTAGCTGCATAAATAATTCCAGGATGAGCTCCATTCTTATCCTTGGGTGGACTTGCACAGATTATAGTTTTAACACCAGCTACCTTAGCTGGAGTAATAGCCATTGTTGCCGAGGAAATATGCGCATAACGTCCTCCGGGTATATAGCAACCAGCAGTACTAATTGGTATAAGTCTTTGTCCAGCAAACAGTCCTTTTGAAAGCTCTACCTCAAATTCGTTATTCATACTTTTAAGTTGATGTTCAGCAAATTTTTTTATTCTTTCATAGGCAAACTGCACGTCATCTTTTGTTTTTTGATCAACTTTTTTAACAGCTTCTTCAATCTTTTCTTTTGATACAACTATCTCTCCTTCGTATTTATCAAATTTTTTAGTGATTTCCTTAATGGCCTCTTCTCTTCTTTTTTCAATATCGTTAAGAATGCTTTGAACGGCAGCTCTAGTCTTGTTATCGTCAGATGATGGAGTTTTAATTGCTTTTTTTAAATATTTTATAGGCATATATGAATTGTTATGAATGTATTTTTAATTTAATATATAAATATTTTAATCTATGAAAAAGAATTATCCAAGAAATATGATAGGTTATGGATCAAAAACACCTAGCATAAAATGGCCAAATGACGCAAAATTAGCTCTTCAGATAGTTCTGAATTATGAAGAAGGTTCGGAAAACTCCATTTTGCACGGAGACAAAAGTTCAGAAACATTTTTATCAGAAATAATTGGCGCTCAACCCATAAAAGGTAGGCATATAAATATGGAATCATTTTATGAGTTTGGAGCCAGAAGGGGTTTTTGGAGAATACACGAACTTTTTCAAGAAAAAAAAATTCCAATAACAATTTTTGGTGTGGGAATGGCTTTGGAAAGAAATAAAGATGTATGTAATGCAATGATAGAAGCTAATTATGAAATTGCTTCACATGGTTGGAGATGGATAGATTATCAAAATGTGCCTAAAGCTACTGAAAAAAAGCATATGCAACTTGCTATACAGTCGATTAAAAAAATTTTTGGAAAAAGACCCTTGGGATGGTACACAGGTCGATGTAGTCCTAATACAAGAGATTTAGTTATGGAAGAAGGAGGTTTCCTTTATGATAGTGATTCATACAGTGATGACCTTCCGTATTGGGAAACCAGAGGTAAAAAAAAACAACTAATAATTCCGTACACTCTTGATAATAATGATATGAGATTTGCAACAAATCAAGGTTTTAATTGTGGGGATCAGTTTTATACTTATCTAAAAGATAGTTTTGATACCTTGTATGAAGAAGGAAATAAGAATCCCAAAATGATGTCAGTGGGATTGCACTGCAGATTAATAGGAAGGCCTGGAAGAATTCAATCTTTAAAAAAATTCATAGATTATGTTTTAAAACATGACGATGTTTGGATTTGTAAAAGGATAGACATTGCTGAGCATTGGATTAAAAATTATCAAAATATATAATTTTCTTAATGAATAAAAATAAAAATATATTTTTAAATGGTTTGATCGATTTAGCTCAATCACGTTTGGGTTCAAAAATAGTATACAAAACTGATGAGTTTTTTGCTCCAGCGAAAAGAATTATCAATCCTTGGCCTCCAGTTTTTAAAGAAGGAGTTTTTGACAAGCATGGAAAATGGATGGACGGATGGGAAACAAGAAGAAAAAGAAACAAAGGACATGACTACTTAATCTTAAAATTAGGTAAACCTGGAAAAATTTATAAAGTAGATATTGATACATCCTATTTTAATGGAAACCAGCCAAGTAAAGTTTCTCTTGATGCTTGTTACAGTAAAAATAAATTACCTAAGAAAAATTCAAAATGGGTAAATATATTAAAAAAAAGCACTACTAAACCTAACAGTCATCATTTTTTTAATATAAAAAATAAATCTGTTTTTACTCATATAAAATTAAACATCTATCCAGATGGTGGTGTTGCTAGGATTAGAATTTATGGAGAAATGAAGATTAATAAAAGATTTGGAAAAAAAATAACAAATCTTACATCTGTATTAAGTGGCGCTACACCAATAGCTTGTAACAATGAACACTTCGGAAGAGCAGAAAATGTTCTTGCTCCTGGAATTGGTAAAAATATGGGCGATGGATGGGAAACAAGAAGAAGTAGAGGTAAAAATTTTGATTGGTTAATTTTAAAATGCGCAACAGCTGGCAAAATAAATAAAATTCAAATTGATACTCATCACTTTAAAGGTAACTATCCTGATAAATGTTCAGTTCAGGCTGCTTATTTGAATACCCGGAGTTCATCCAAAAGCATTGTTAATAAATCCAAAAATTGGAAATTGCTATTAGGAAAAGTTAAACTCAAGGCCCACAAAAAACACAATTTTAATAATAATTTGATGAAAAATAAGAAAATTAACTACATAAGAATAAATATTTACCCTGATGGGGGTATTTCGAGAATCAGATTATTAGGTAGAGCCGAATAATGGAAAAAATCATTAAACCTATAAAGATAACCAGATCAAATTTTAATACATACGGTGATTTAATATCAACTAACGACATTAACCCTGTAGATATAAATGCAGGATATGCAAAGCGATTTGATAATTTGGCTAATCTAAATACCTCGAAAAATGATGGAAAAACTATAGTTAGTATTTTTTCTGCTTTAAAGAGAACTTTCCCTATGAAAATTGATATGATGGAAAAACATCCCCTAGGCAGTCAGGCATTTATACCGATGAAAGAAACTATATTTTTATGCTTTGTGGCACCGCCAGGCGAATCTCCTGACACAAGTAAAATTCAATCCTTTATTGTCCCTCCTAAAACGGGAATAAATTATAAGCCCGGAATTTGGCATTTTCCTTTAATTTCAACAGAGGATACAAATTTTCTTGTAATTGATAGGAAAGGCAAAGGTGAAAACCTAATTATTCATAAATTTGAAAAAGAAAAAATCGTTCTTAATTATAGTGCATAAAAAAACCCGCTGTATTTCTACAGCGGGTTTAATTTTTTAAGTTTAAATATTACCTTCTAGACTTTTTGCCTGACATCATAAGATGTAATACCGTTCCTAAAGCCGCACCAATTATCCATGCATATCCACCTAAACCTGATAATGCAGGGTGCCATACTGTTAGTACTGAGAACACACCAGCTATTGCCCACGCAACAAAAGCTTTTTGGTTCCAGCCTTCGTTGTAGTAATACTTGCTATTTTTTTTGGCTGAGAATAACTGATTAACATCAAGTCTTTGTTTTTTGATTACATAATAATCAACAATCATTATTCCATAAACTGGCGCTAGTATCGCTCCAAGCGTATTTACAAATGGAAACATTCCAACTTGGCTTATAAAAGAAACCCATAATGCACCAATAATAAAACCAACTATAGATGTAATTAAACCGCCTGTTCTAAAATCAATTTTACTCGGTATTAAATTTGCTAAGTCATAAGCTGGTGGCACAAAGTTCGCTACCATGTTTATTCCAATTGTAGCCGCAAAGAATGCAAATGCCGCAATCACTGTAAGTCCTAAATTGCCAACACGCGCAACCATTTCAGTTGGATTTGTAATCGTTTCTCCAAATACTGATACTGTTCCTGCTGTAACCATCAAAGCTATAAAAGAGAATAAGAAAATGTTTCCAGGCAAACCCCAAAGATTTCCTTTTTTCATTTCCTTTTCATTTTTTACAAATCTTGAAAAGTCACCAAAGTTAATAACAACGGCAGCAAAGTATGCAACCATAGTTCCAAAAATTGCCAAGAAAGCAGCAAAAGCTCCACCGCTATAATCACCAACTCCTGAAAAAATGTTACCAACCTCTGACAGAAGGTTTCCTCCTGCTTTTCCCCAGATCACTAACATTAATACTATCATTACCGCATACACCGCTGGTCCAGCAAAGTTTAAAAATCTTCTAATTAGATCTATTCCTTGCCAGAATAAATAAATTTGGAAGCCCGCAACAAAAATAAATGAAATCCATTCGATACCATTCATTCCTAAAAGAATCGCGTCACCACCATCTGATCCTGATAAACCTTTTAGTAAAAGTGCTACTGCTGTTGATGCAAAATATGTTTGTGCACCATACCAGAACATAGCAACAATACCTCTAACCATTGCAGGAAAGTTCGCTCCAATGACTCCCATACTTGCTCTAGCAAATACCGGATAAGGAATTCCATGTTTAACACTTGGCGCTCCCGATAGGTTTACCAACCACATTATAAAAAATCCTGCGAGAAGAATCGCTAAGAATACGGCCCAGCCGTTTAGACCATAAGTTAAGAACAAAGATGCTGCTAAAGTATAACCAAATAAACTTTGAACATCATTTGCCCAAACATTAAAGATTTCAAACCAACCCCAATTTTTCTTTTTTTTGTCAGTTGGGGCTAAATCTTTATTATATAGACGTCTATCCCTACTTCTAATTGTACTCATAATTTCCCTCTTTAATTATTAGTTTAAAGTGTCGGAATAGTACCTATTTTTCTATTATGATCAAAGTTAAATTGCTATTTTTTTTATGTTGAATCAGGGGCCAATTATAAAAGGTTTTAGACTATTGTCCGTAGATTAAAGTTGGCAACCACAAAACAAGTTTTGGAAAAGCAATAATTAATATTAAACCTATAACTTGCAGAACCATGAACTGCATCATTCCAATATAAATATCTTTTAAATCCCATTCTGGAACAACACCTTTTAAAAAATAAGCCGATAAGGCGACTGGAGGTGAAAGCCAGGCGGTCTGGAGGTTTACCGCCACAAGAATTGCAAACCAAGTTAAATTAAATCCTAAAGCTTCAATTAATGGCAATATAATTGGGACAATAATCATTACTATTGGAACCCATTCTAAAGGCCATCCCAAAAGAAATATCATTAACATTACAATTCCAAGAATAAAATATTTATTCATTTCTAATGATAATAAAAAATCAGTAAGCACCATTGGTGTTCCAAGTCTAGAAAATACTGCTCCAAAAAAATTCGAGGCTGCAACTAAAACCATAATCAATGCTGTAATTTCTAAAGTTTTTACCAATGCATCTTGTAATTTTGATAGAGTTAGTTTTCTATATGCTAAAGCTAATAAAAGTGCACCTGCTGCACCACAGCCAGCAGCCTCTGTTGGTGTAGCAAAACCAAACAATATACTTCCTAGAGCTGCAAAAACTAATGCTGCTGGGGGAACCAATCCTATTAAAAATTCAATCAAAACTTCTTTTGCACTACCCGCCCTTAGTTCTTCTGGTAACGGAGGGCCAAGATTAGGATTTTGCCAACATCTTATTGTAGTATATCCAGCATATAATAATGCAAGTATGATCCCTGGTATAATGGCTGCAGCAAATAAATCCGTTACAGGAATTTCCATAATCGGACCCATTACTACTAACATAATGCTTGGAGGTATTAAAATTCCTAAAGTTCCTCCTGCAGTTATAGTACCAGCGGCAAGTCTTACGTCGTATTTTGATCTATTCATTGATTTAGCAGCCATGATGCCTAATATTGTTACGGAGGCTCCTACAATTCCTGTTGCGGCAGCAAATATTACTGAAACAAAGAGAACTGCATAATATAATGACCCTCTGACTCTTGCCAACATGAGTTGTACAGATGAAAACAATCTTTCCATTAAACCTGCTTGCTCCATCATAATTCCCATAAAAACAAAGAGTGGAACAGCTGCAAGGGTTTGTTCCGTCATGACCATAGAAAATTGGAGAGTCATTAAATAAAATACGAGCTTTCCAAATCCAAGATAACCAAAAACAAATCCTAAAAAAATTAAAGTAAATGAAATTGGAAAACCTATAAAAATTGCAAACAGCATTACTGCAACTAATATAAAACCAAGGGTAGCTGGATTAATTATTTCTGCTATCATTTTTTATCTGGCCATCTTCCGCGTGTTGCAGCATAATAACTTTTTAAAACTTCTGAAACTCCTTGAATAAGTAAAAATAATATACCAAACCATAAACAAGCTTTGATAGGCCACATATATGGCATCCAAGCTGTATCCATTCCTCTTTCATTTCTCATAATTGATTCTTGAACAAATCCAGTCGTCATATAAAAAAAGAATAATAGACCTGGAAAATAAAATAAAATATATAATGTCGTGTCAACTACACCTTGGGTTTTAACTTTAAAATTTCTGTATAAAAAATCCGCTCTTATATGAACTCCTTTAGATAAGGCGTATCCAGCGCCTAACATAAATAGCGCCCCATATAAGAACCTACTCATATCATAAGCCCACATGGTTGGAGCTGTAAAAATTTTTCTGGCTAAAACTTCATAAACCATAGCAAGTATTAATGGTGCTGTTATCCAACAAACAATATTGCCGGTCCATTTACTAAATAAATCTATTTTTGTTATAAGTAATGCCATCCATTTTGGCATATCGTCAGGCATTTTTGCAGAACCAAATCTTCTTTCTGCTATCATTTCATCGGACGTATCTAATTTTGTAGTTTCATCGGTCATATGTACCCCTTAAACAAATAAAGCGGACTATTAAGTCCGCTTTATTCTAAATATTTTTATAGTCTTTAAAACTACTATTTTAATGTCGCTGCGTGAGCCATACCTAGCTTAGCATTTGACATTTGAGCACCGCTCCAGAATGGAACAGCTATATCAGCAAAGTCTTTTTGAGACTGCCATACTTTAGCAAAGAATTTATTCTTCGCAGCATTTGTCTCTAAACTTTTCTTCGCCGCAGCCATATATGCTGGAAAGTAGTCTGCTGGAGTATCATGCAAAATTACTCCATGTTTGCCAGTAAGTTCTGCAAGAGCTTTTCCGTTTTCATATATTCTGTAGCTCATTGATTTACTTAAAGATGCATTAGACGCAACTTCAAAAGCTTTCTTTTGAAGTGGGGTCAAACTTTTATACACATCTCCGTTTATATAAACGTCAGCATTTACTACTACTTGGTGTAAACCTTGTAAGTAATAATGTTTAAGAACTTTTTGGAAACCAAAAGTCATGTCTGGTTTTGGACAACACCATTCAGCTGCATCAATAGTTCCTGCTTCAAGAGCTGGAAGAATATCTCCACCACCCATTGCAACAGATGCTACACCAATATCTTTATAAGTTTGTCCTGGAATTCCTGGAGGAGTTCTGAACTTGTATTTTCTAAAGTCATCCATGCTATTAATTGGTTCTTTGAACCAACCTAAAGCTTCTGGACCAACTGGTTGAAGCATAAATCCTTTAATGTTTCTTTTCATTTCTTTCCAAAGTTGATCGTAAAGTTCTTTACCACCACCGTACTGGAACCATGACAAGAAAGCGATATTATCAATTCCAACACCTGCTCCTGCTACTGGAGATCCAAATAACATAGCCGCAGGATGTTCGCCTGACCAATAGTGCGTCCAAGCAAATCCACAATCGATCAGTCCTTTATCAACTGCATCTAATGTTTCTTTAACTCCAACCACAGTACCTGCAGGAAGAATTTCAAATTTAATTTCGCCATCTGTAAGAGCGGTAATGTCATTGCCCCAATCTTTCAGCATTTTAACTTCATCAGCTTTCGCACTGATAACAGTTTGGCACTTTAATGTTTTTGCAGCATTAGCTGATACCGTAAAACCGATAAACATAGCTACACCCAAAAACAAAGATATGATTTTTCTCATATTCCCTCTTTGATTGTTAATTAATAAAAAAAAGAATTGGACTATAATGAATAAGATTTATCAAGTTAAAATGTGTTAAAAGACTAAATTAAATTAAATTAAAAAAAAATATTCAACCTGAAATGGAAGATTTTGACTACATAATCATTGGAGCTGGGTCAGCTGGGTGTGTGCTAGCAAACCGACTGTCGTCTATTTCTTCAAATAAAATTTTACTTCTTGAAGCTGGAGGTAAAGATTCCTACCCATGGATACATATTCCTGTTGGCTACTATAAAACAATGCATAATCCAATAACTGACTGGTGTTTTAAAACTGAACCTGATGAAACAATGAACAACCGTTCAATAAATTACCCAAGAGGAAAAACATTAGGGGGAAGCTCTTCAATAAATGGTTTGCTTTATATAAGAGGTCAAGAACAAGATTATGATACTTGGAGACAGTTAGGTAATGTCGGTTGGTCGTGGAAAGATGTTTTACCTTATTTTTTAAAGTCCGAAAATCAAGAAAGAGGTAAAAATGAATTTCATGGTGTTGGGGGACCTATTTCTGTCGAAGATCAAAGAATTAAATTAGATATTTTAGATGTATTTATGAATGCAGCTGAAGAAGTTGGTATACCTAAACTAAATGATTTTAACAAAGGCGATAATTTTGGTTGTGGTTATTTTCAAGTAACAGAAAAAAAAGGACTAAGATGTAGCGCTTCGGTAGGATACTTAAATCCAATAAAAAATAGAAAAAATTTGAAGATATTAACAAAGGCACATGTAAAAAATATAATTTTTAATAAAAAAAAAGCTGAAAGCGTTTCATATTGGTTAGATAACAAGTTATTTGAAGTCAAGGCAAAGAAAGAAATTATATTATCCGCAGGTTCAATTGGATCTCCTCATATACTTCAAGCTTCTGGTGTTGGAGATGCTTCTAAAATTAAAAACCTTGGAATTGAGATAATACATAACTCACCTGGTGTTGGAAAAAACCTTCAAGATCACATTATGATGCGACCTGTTTATAAAGTGAAAAACATCAAGACGCTAAATAAAAAAATAAATAGCTTGTTTGGAAAAATATCAATAGGAATGGAATATCTTTTTTTTAGAAAAGGTCCAATGACGATGGGTGCCAGTCAACTTTGTGGATTTGCAAAAAGCGATATATCAAAAGATACACCCAACTTGCAGTTTCATATTCAACCAATTAGTACAGACAAACTAGGTGGAGCAGATTTGCATAATTTTGATGCATTTACTCCAACAGTAGCAAATATTAGACCGACTAGTAGAGGTGAAATTTATATAAATAGCGCAGATACTAGAAATGATCCTAAAATTAAAATGAACTATTTGTCTACCCCAGAAGATAGGAAAGTTACCGCTGATGGATTAAAACTTATAAGAAAAATAGTTCTTGAAACAAAAACTTTCTCAAAATATGAACCTGAAGAATTTAGACCAGGAATAAATATAAAAGATAATGAAGAACTTGTGAAAGCTGCAAGCGATTATGCACAAACAATTTTTCACCCTGTGGGAACATGCAAAATGGGAAATGATGAAAATTCAGTAGTAAGTGACAGATTAATTGCTCATGGTTTAAAAAATTTAAGGATTGTTGATGCTTCTATTATGCCAAATATAACTTCAGGAAATACAAATGCACCAACCATGATGATTGCTGAAAAAGCATCTGACATGATATTAGAGGATAGTAAATCATGACAGAACAAATAATCATTTTTTTTCAAATAGTATTTATTGATTTAGTTTTAGCTGGTGATAATGCAATTATTATTGGAATGGTAGCATCCCAATTCAAGCACGAAATAAGAAAAAAGATTATATTTTGGGGCATTGGGGCTGCAATAATTTTAAGGATATTATTTACTTTGATAACAGCTTATCTTTTGCAAATTAACGGACTTAAATTTATTGGTGGATTACTTCTGCTCTATATTGCGTATAAACTATATAAAGATGTAATTAAAAATGTAGCTGAAGATAATAAAAAAATTAAAACTAATAATTCATCTTTTTTTAAAGCAATAATGACCGTTATAGTTGCTGATATAAGTATGAGTCTCGATAACGTTTTAGGAGTAGCTGGAGCAGCTAGAGATCATTACGCTTTATTAGTTTTCGGCTTAATTTTATCAATAATACTTATGGCTACTATCGCTACTATTATATCTAAATGGATCAAAAAATATAAATGGATAGGATGGTTAGGTCTACTTGCAATACTGGTAGTCGCCGTAGAATTAATTTATAGTGACTTAAAAGTGTTTATATAGAAATGTATCTGAAAAAAATAAATCTTAAAAAAAAAGTTGCCTTAGTTACAGGAGCAGGAAAAGGCATTGGAAAAGCTTGCGCAATAGCATTGGCCGAAGCCGGGGCTGAACTTATTATTATTAGCAGAACACAAAGTGACCTGGATAAAGTTTCTAAAATTATAAAAAAGTTTAAAACAAAATGTACTTCTTACGTTTGTGACGTTACTAATTATAATCAAATTAAAAACCTTATAAATAAACAAAAAAAAATTGATATTTTGGTAAATAATGCTGGAACAAATATTCCAGAACATTTTACTAAGGTTCAGAAAAAAAATATGGAATACCTTGTAAAACTTAACACTGTATCAACATTTCATTTAGCGCAGCTATGCACATTAAAAATGTTAGAAGCAAAAAATAGAAAAAAAATCGGAGGGTCTATTATAAATATGTCATCTCAAATGGCGCATGTAGGTGGACCAATAAGAAGTGTGTATAACATGACAAAAGCAGGTCTAGAGGGTCTCACTAAAGGTATGGCTATTGATTTGGCCAAAAGCAATATTCGAGTAAATACTGTGTGTCCAACTTTTGTTGTAACTCCCATGACAAAAAAATTTTTAAAAAGTAGAAAATTTAAAAATGACATGCTGAAAAAAATTCCTATGGGAAAATTTGCTGAGCTCAGTGATGTAGCAACTACGGTTGCTTTTTTGGCTTCGGACTCCTCATCAATGATCACGGGAACTTCAATATTGGTAGATGGTGGCTGGACAGCAATTTAAAAAAGAAAGGAACCTATGAGTAATTTTGAAGATGTAAAAACATTTATGAAAACTTTTGGGCAAATAGTAAGATCCAAAGCCCAATTTCCTGATGAAAAAACTATGCAATTAAGATTTGAATTGATCAAAGAAGAGCTAAATGAATTAAATCAAGCAATGAAAGATAAAGATTTAAAAGAGGTTGCTGATGCTTTAACTGATATTCTTTATGTAACCTACGGTGCTGGATGCGCTTATGGAATTGACTTAGATAAATGTTTTAAGGAAGTTCAAAGAGCTAATATGAGTAAATTGGGTAACGACGGCAAGCCAATCTATAATGAAAAAGGAAAAGTTATGAAGGGACCAAACTATCTTGAACCAAATCTTAAACCCTTTGTAGAATAAAAATTTAGTTTAAAGACTTTGGCAATTTAAATGTTACATTTTCTTTTGTAAGCACAATCTCCTCAGTAGAAATATTAAAAAATTTTTTTAATTCCGATATTAGATTTTGAACTAGTTGTTCTGGCGCTGAAGCACCAGATGTTATTCCTATCTTATTGCACTTAGTTATTAAATCTATTGGAAGCTTTTCATTAAATGAAATTAATCTGGATTCTGCGCAACCAGATTTTTTTGCCACTTCTACTAGTCTTTGTGAATTGGATGAATTTTTGCTTCCAACTACAAAAAACATGTCACACATAGGTGCAATTTTTTTAACTGCTTCTTGCCTATTTGTAGTGGCATAACATATATCTTCTTTAATTGGAGATCTAATGTTTGTAAATTTTTTTTTTAATACTTCAATTATTTCTTTTGTGTCATCAACAGATAATGTTGTTTGTGTAACATAGGCCACGGGTTTTTTTATTTTATCAATTTTTATATTTTCAGCATCCTTAACTGTTTCTATGAGTTTAATGGAATTTGCAGGCAACTGGCCCATCGTTCCTAGTACCTCTGGATGATTTTTATGGCCTATAAGAATAATTTCATAATTATTTTTATAAAGAAATTCCGCCTCTCTATGGACTTTTGTAACTAAGGGGCAAGTTGCATCTATGTAAAACATTTTTTTTAGTGAAGCGTCCTTAGGAACGGATTTAGGTACTCCGTGAGCTGAGAAAATCACCGGTCTTGAACGATCCTCTATCTCATTAAGTTCTTCAACAAATACAGCACCAAGTTTTTTTAGATTTTCAACTACTTGTGCATTATGAACAATTTCGTGTCTAACATAAACGGGTGATCCGTACTTGGATAAAGTTTTCTTTACTATTTCAATAGCTCTATCTACTCCAGCGCAAAATCCACGAGGTGAAGCAAGTAATATTTTTATTTCCTTAGTCACGCATTAAAATTAGTTATTTTTGAGGACGCATATCTTTTAAATTAATTCCTGCTACCTTAACTGGTTTTTTCATAGCATCTCTTCTGAACGGTTCTCCAAGTTCTTGATTTAAAATTACTTCTATGAAAGTTGTAATTCCTTTTTTTTGGTCTTCGCACGATTTTTTTAACGTTTTAGTTAATTCTTCTTGAGTTTTAACTTGAACACCTTTTAGTCCACATCCTTCAGCAACTTTTGCATAACTTAAATCTGGATCTAATTCTGTACCTACAAAATTATCATTAAACCAAAGTATTGAATTTCTTTTCTCTGCTCCCCACTGATAATTTCTAAAAATTACCATTGTAATTGATGGCCATTCTTTTCTATTGCAAGAGCTCATTTCGCTCATGCTAATGCCAAAAGCACCATCGCCTGCAAAACCTATTACGGGTACATCAGGACACCCTATTTTTGCTCCAAGTATCGCAGGAAACCCGTAACCGCATGGTCCAAAAAGCCCTGGTGCTAAATATTTTCTTCCTTTTTCAAAAGTTGGATAAGCGTTTCCAATAGCACAATTATTTCCTATGTCACTTGAAATAATTGCATCTGAAGGAAGTCCGGCCTGAATTGCTCTCCATGCCATACGAGGTGACATTCTTTCTTTATCTCTTTTGCGTGCATCCTTATTCCATGTTGTTCCTGGATCATCTTCTTCGTGATCCAAGCTAGTAAGTGTCTGTAACCACGCAGATTTAGTTTGGTGTATCAACGCTTTTCTTTTCTCTCTTTCAAAGTTTCCTGCTGTTGTTGAAAGTTTAGATAACAATTGCTGAGATACTAGTTTTGCATCTCCACAAATTCCAACTGTAACTTTTTTTGTCAAACCTATTCTATCTGAATTCATATCAACCTGTATAATACTCGCTTTCTTTGGCCAGTAATCTATTCCATATCCTGGTAATGTTGAGAATGGATTTAACCGAGTTCCTAATGCTAACACAACGTCTGCTTTCGCAATTAATTGCATAGCAGCTTTAGATCCATTATAACCCAAAGGACCAACAGCCAATGGATGGCTTCCTGGAAAACTGTCATTATGTTGATAGCCTGAACAAACAGGAGCATCAAGCTTTTCCGCTAACTTTTTGCAATCTTCAATGGCATCGCCTATCACGACTCCTGCACCAGATAAAATTACAGGAAATTTTGCCTTTGACAATAAATTTGCTGCTTCATTAATAGCGCTTTGCCCTCCCGCTTGCCTCTCTAATCTTACGATTGGTGGTAGTTCAATATCAATTACTTGCGTCCAGTAGTCTCTTGGCACATTTATTTGTGCTGGAGCGGAGCCTCTAATAGCTTTTTCAATAACACGATTTAAAACTTCAGCCATTCTTGATGGGTCACGAACTTCCTCCTGATAGCAAACCATGTCTTTAAATAAATTCATTTGTTCTACTTCTTGAAAACCTCCTTGGCCCATTGTCTTATTTGCTGCTTGTGGAGTCACTAGAAGCATTGGAGTATGATTCCAATATGCTGTTTTGATTGGAGTCACTAAACCAGTAATTCCAGGTCCATTTTGAGCAATGCACATTGCAATTTTTCCAGTTGAACGTGTATACCCATCAGCAATTAATCCGCCGTTTGATTCATGGGCAACATCCCAAAAAGTAATACCTGCTTTTGGAAAAAGATCTGAAATAGGCATAAAGGCTGAACCTATAATTCCAAATGAATGTTCTATGCCATGCATCTGTAGAACTTTTACAAAAGCTTCTTCTGTTGTCATTTTAGTCATGATAAATACCTAAAAATTACTTTAAATATATCAATTTTAAGGCTATATCCAGTAGGAAAATGTCACAAACAGATTTAATAATACATGAAGAAAAAGACAACGTGGCCGTCGTTGTTATTGATAAAACTTCAAAAAATCAGGAATGTGTTGGTTGGATAATGGAAAATGACAAAACAGTTAAAATAAAATGCATAAATGAAATTCCATTAGGTCACAAAATTGCTCTCAAAGATTTTAAAGTAGGCGATACCATATTAAAATATGGTCATGATATAGGAAAAGTAGTTGCTTCTATAAAAAAAGGTGATCATGTTCATGTTCACAATGTTAAAACCAAAAAGTGGTAGCTTAATATGAAAATTCCAAAAACATTTATGGGTTACAAACGCGAAAATGGAAGAGTTGGTGTTAGAAATTATGTAGTTATTTTACCAGTTGATGATATTTCAAATGCCTGCGCAGAAGCAGTTGGCAAAAATATAAATGGAACTTTAGCTATCCCTCATTCATACGGAAGATTGCAATTTGGAGAAGATTTAGAATTATTTTTTAGAACAATAATTGGCACTGGCAAAAACCCAAATGTTGCTGCTGTAATTGTAATTGGGATAGAACCTAAATGGACAAAAAGAGTGGTTGATTCAATTGCTAAAACTGGAAAACCAGTAGAAGGTTTTAGTATAGAAGGTCATGGAGATATAACAACTACAATGAAAGCTTCTAAAAAAGCACAAGAGTTTGTTCAGTGGGCAAGTGAAAAACAAAGAGTGGAATGTCCTTTGAGTGATTTGTGGATATCAGTTAAGTGTGGTGAATCTGACACAACATCAGGTTTGGCTTCTAACCCTGCTGTTGGGAACTTAATGGATAAATTAGAACCACTAGGAGTTAATTTATGTTTTGGAGAAACTTCAGAACTAACTGGTGCAGAAAAAGTATGTGCATCGAGAGGCAAAAATGATCAGATTTCAAAAAAATTTATGTCTACTTGGAGCGCGTACAATGATTTTATTTTAGAAAATGCTACTAACGATCTTTCTGAAAGCCAGCCTACAGCAGGAAACATTGCGGGAGGCCTTACAACTATCGAAGAAAAAGCTTTTGGAAATCTTCAGAAAATTGGAAAAAAAATTAAGTTTGTTGATGTGCTTAAACCCGCAGAGGAACCTAAAAAAGGTGGAGGTTTATATTTTATGGACACTTCATCTGCAGCAGGCGAATGTCTAACTTTACAAGCTGCGGCTGGATACACAGTACACTTATTTCCTACTGGGCAAGGAAATATTATTGGTAACGCAATAGAGCCAGTTGTAAAATTAACCGCAAATCCAAAAACTGTTGCTACTATGAGTGAACATATTGATTTAGATGTTTCAAAAATATTAAAAAGAGAAATGAATTTAGACCAAGCTGGAAATGCTTTAATCGATGTAACTATTAAAACTGCCAATGGACGCTTAACTTGCGCCGAAGCATTGGGCCATAGAGAATTTATTATAACAAAACTTTACAGAAGTGCTTAATGTCAAGACAGGCAGAGCAATGTCTTTTTTGTAATAAAAAAAAACAAAAAATTATTTTTTCTAGCAGTTTGATATATGTTGTTAGAGATAGCTATCCAGTCACAAAATTTCATACATTAATTATTCCGCATAGACATGTTTCTAATTTTTTTGATTTACATGATAATGAGTTTGAAGATTTATTTAAAATCTTAAAAAAAGAAAAATTATCATTAATGAACTTGGATAAAAAAATTACTGCTTTTAACGTTGGTGTGAACGCTGGTGTAGAAGCTGGACAATCTATTATGCATTGTCATATTCATTTAATTCCAAGAAGAAAAGGAGATATTGAAAATCCTAGAGGTGGTGTTAGAGGCGTGATACCATCTAAACAAAAATATAGCAGATGAATATAGATTATTTTTCAAAGATAAGAATTTTGGATGGCGGCATGGGCCAACTAATTCTTTCAAAAGGTTTAAAACCTAAAGGAAGCCTTTGGTCTGGCACAGCATTAATAGATAAAAAATATCACCAAATGGTAATCGATTCACACCTAGATTTTATCAAATCTGGTGCTGATGTAATTGTAACAAATAACTTTGCTGGTAGAAGAATTAGGATGAAACAAAATAATGTAGAAAATCTTTTTGATTATGCTAATGAAAAAGCTGGAGAACTTGCTGTAAAAGCTAAAGAAATTTCAAAAAAAAATATTTTAATTGCAGGAAGTTTACCTGCCCAGAATGATACTTACGTATTAGATCCAAGAGATATAAAAATAATCGAAAAAGGATTTTATGATCAAGCTAAATTAATAAAACCTTTTGTTGATTTTTTTTATTTGGATGTTATGTGCGGAAGCAAGGAATGTGAAATAGCACTTAATGTGACAGAAAATTTTAATTTACCAGTACTTATTGGAATACATATTAAGAAAAATGGCAAACTTCCATCTGGTGAAAGCATAGGTGAAGTAGTTAAAAAATGTAAAAGCAATAGTCTGCTAGGTATAATTTTGGCATGTGTATCACCTGAAATTATAGAAAACACGGTCAGTGAAATGAAGAATTTAAAAATCCCATTTGGTTATAAAGCTAACCTTTGGAAGGAAGAAGAGCCTGTCCCGGTTCACAAATTTGCATCACCTGCAGATAAAATTGGAGCCAATCCTGTTGAAACCATGGGAACAAGACATGATTACACAGGAAAAAGGTTTTTAGAATTTTCTAAAAATATGATTAATAAAGGGGCTACAATTTTAGGAGGATGTTGTGAAACATTTCCATCTCATATAAGTGAGATAGCAAAACTAAAAAATTAATTATTTATTTGTGGTATTAAAAACATAATAAGCTACAGCTTCAATTTCTTCTTCAGTTAAAACACCTTCCCATGATTGCATTACACCTATCCCATTTTTTACTGCATATAAAATTTTTGCCATAGAAGGTTTTAATTGATCAAGATTTGGACCAATATCCCCTGTGGAATTAGCAGCTTTTAAAGTGTGGCAAACTCCACATTGGGCTTTATCATTATACACTTCAAGTCCCAATTTTAATTTTGGATCAGCAAAAGTTAAATTTGTTTTACAAATAAACAAAACTATCAATAATTTAAAATATCGTTGCACCAAACACCTTGATCTGACCGTCTTCAATTCCTAATACTAAACGTCCTAAAAAATCACCTGGAATTTTTTCACTTTTTTGTTTTAAAAGCACAGTAACATAATCATTTCTTCTTAAACATCCTAAAAATTCTTTCTGACTAGATAAATTCGTCAATAATTTATTACCTGCCCACTGTTTTCCTAATTCTACTTCGCTTGCTCCATATAACATTTGTGATGAAAAATCTTTGGTAAAACCTCCGTAGTCCTTACCGTTAGAAGATTTTACAAGGTTATCCCAGATAGGTTCAGCAATTTTGAATATTTCTTCGTCCTTTTTATCTAGAAGACTCATTAGTTGAGTTTATAAAATTATGAAGCTTTCTTTTTCTCTTCGTCGCCAATTATATGGTAAACAGGCATTTTTTCCATCGTAAACTTTCCAGTTTTAGGATCTCGACGTGACACAGTTAAGCAGTGCCAATTTTTATCGTCTAATTTCATATGATCGCCTCGATAGTAATATCCAGGCCAACGTGTTTCTTTACGAAATAGAGTATGTTCCGTTACACATTGTGAAGTTATTGCACGATGTTTTAATTCCCAAGCTCGCATTAGCTGATGGTAATCTTCGGCACCAACATGTTCCAAATCTTCTTGCAACCATTGTAATAATTCTAAACCTTTTTTAAGTAAATTTTCGTTAGTCATATAATTTACAGAAATACCACCCACATACTCATCCATAATTTTTTGCAAACGTTGAAGACCTTGGATTGGGGAAAAATAGCTTGGTGAAACTGTTCCACCAGTAATCTCATTTCTTCCAACCGTATAATTTTCTAAAGGTTTATATATAATTTTTTTAAAATTTTCGCATTGCTCTTCACTAACTTTAATATTTTTTGCTTTTTGATCTTCTATGTATTTAGCAGCAGCTTTTGCAGCTAGGCGACCTTCCGTAAAAGATCCTGAAGAAAATTTATGTGCACTACCACCAACTGTGTCTCCGGCACCAAAAAGACCTTGGATTGTCATCATTCTATTATATCCCCAAAAATATTCAGGTGGAGAGATATCTTCTGGTCCGCTTACCCAAGCTCCTGAACACGTTGCATGAGAACCCATTACATATGGCTCAGAAGTTGTCAGTTCAGGATTTGTATATTTGGGATCTATATTCTGAGATGCCCATACAACTGCTTGACCGACTGTCATGCCAAGAAAATTTTCCCAACCGACTGTTTCTAGGTGTGGATCTTGGAAAGCTTCTTTTGTGACCATTTGAATTGGTCCGCCACCAGCCATAACTTCTTGAACAAAAGCATGATTACGTAGACATGTTGGTGTTGGATGATGATCAATGTATTCTCCTACTAATTTTTTTGTTTGCTCATACCATTTTTTTTCATAATTCTCACCGTTTGCATTTTGTGTGTAAGTTTTTAAATGTAAAAAATAAGCACCCACAGGTCCATATCCATCTTTAAATCTACATAAAACAATTCTATTTTCCATTTGAGTCATTTTTGCACCAGCAGCAATTGGTAACGCATATGCAGAACCATTGCTCCAGGGGGCATACCAAGTTCTTCCCATGCCTTCACCTACTGCTCTGGGTTTAAAAATATGTGAAGCGCCGCCTGCTGCTACAATTACGGTTTTAGCACGAAAAACATGATAATCGCCCGTACGCATATTAAATCCTACTGCTCCACCAACTCTATTTTCTTCATTTTCATCCATCAAAAGATGTGTAATCATTATTCGATTATAAATTTTGTCAGCAGATTTTTTTGCTGCTTCAGCTACTATGGGTTTGTAGCTTTCTCCGTGAATCATTATTTGCCATTTACCTTCCCTTTGATAACGTCCAGTTTTTGGGTTCTTCATCATAGGTAAACCCCATTCATCAAACATATGGACTGTAGAATCCACATGACGGGCCATATCATAACCAAGATCTTCTCTTACTAATCCCATTAAATCATTACGGGCATAACGAACATGATCTTCGGGTTGATTTTCATTCCATTGCATGCCCATGTAGCAGTTAATAGCATAAAGGCCTTGAGCAACCGCTCCACTTCGATCAATGTTTGCTTTTTCTACACAAATAATTTTTAAATCTCTTCCCCAATGTCTGGCTTCAAACGCTGCTCCTGTACCAGCCATTCCTCCACCAACAACAAGTATATCACACTCTTCGTGATGAGTTTTATGTTTTGCCATTAGTAGTAAACGCCTTTTTTAAATGATTTTTTATCTATTGTAGGTAATTCTTTTTTTGTATTTAGACCTTCAGGTTCAGAATAAAGAATTTGAGATTTAATTTCTCCTTGATTTGGTTTATCAACTTCAGAAAGTTTTGGAATAAATTTTCCCCATGGTTTTGTTGTTATCGGTGAAACAAAATCTTTTTCAGTTCCATTTCTAAATTTAATTTTCCAAGATATAGTGCCCTTTTCCTCTTCTCTTCTAACTCTAACACTATGACCCATTGGAGCAAAATCTGCATATCCACGAACATCAATAGCATGATTTGGACATGCCTTCACACATGAATAACATTCCCAACAAAAATTGGGTTCAATATTTTTTGCACGTCTAATAGTTTGATCAATGTGCATAATATCAGAAGGGCAAATATCAACACAGTGTCCACATCCATCGCAACGGGTCATGTATACAAAAGTTGACATTTTAATTTATATTATCCTTTCTACAAATTTAATAATCATATTAATAGTGCTTTGGTGCCTCACGTTTAATACCCATACCATATTTTTCTGGTACATCTGCTGGGGGAGGCAAATTATCCCTAGAACCATCTGCTTCTGCTAGATTTTTTTGTAATGCTGCTCCTGGTTTATAGAACATGTGTGCAAATTTGGACCAATACACACCTCCAAATAAAACTAGGTTGGACGTTATAAACAAAATTAAAAATACTTTATCATCCCATCTATCGCTTAAATTTAATGATTGTAAAAATGACCAGATTAGACCAAATAAGGACGTTGCAATAAGCGCTAACACAAATAAATCTGCTTGAATAATTCTGTACCATGGTTGTGCTTCTGAATAAACATCCACTCTTAAAAAAAACCAAAACCAAGCTCCCCCGAGAACAGTCATTATCGCGCCGACATGCCAAATGATTGGCCAGGCTACTGGTGTATTTGAGGATGGTGATGCATAACAAAAAATCATTATAACTGAGCTGATCCAGAATAAAATAGTTCCATACATACCAAGAAGATGAGCTGCTCTTCTCTTGCCTGCCCCCAACTCTGATGTAGTTGCAATATCGCTAGCTATTGTTTTCATAATTACTGAAGTTTTTTCGCCCGTAGTAAGTATTTTTTTTGCTGATTTTTTAGCTTTCTTTGCATTTTCAAAAAAATATTTTACATTTTTTTTGTGAATTATATCTAAAAGAGTTCCTATGATTACTAATAACCCCATTATAATAACAAAGGTTTGCATTGCTACTGCTGGTATTGTTTCTGAAAGTATTGAAAATGGATTATTTGTTATCAAACAAGCTCCTTTTAACTTATAATTTTTAATAGACGGTTCTTTTTCGAACCGTCTATCTTAATATTTTATAATTCCTATTTGATTATGCAGCAGCCTGCATTGGAATATTATGTTTAACTGCCATACCAGTTAAAAAATTCCAAAGATATTTGGCCGTGGATAAAGCTGATTTCTCAGCTTTTTCTTGTTCATCTTTTGACATGCTATCAAGTAATTTCTCACATGCTTGTCTATGATAAACATCTGCAGCTTTGTGTACCTCAAAAAACTTTAAACCTTCTTTGGAAGTAACGCCATAATGATTTTTCAAACCTCTGATTTTAGTTTCAGCTATTTCAGGAATTTGTCTTTCGTAAGTATAAAGAGAAGCTAAGCCTTCCGCATAACTTGCTCTGCCATTTTTAAAGAAGTTTTCAATTAATTCTCTAGTAAACTTTTCTTCTTTTGCAGATTCAACTTTTTCTTTATTAGATCCCACGGCAAATGCAAAATCTCTCCAAAGTTTAGGGTGGTCTCCATCTTTATTCTCTTCATCTTGTAAATTTTCAAGCAAGATTTTTCTTTTTTCTATATCTTCACACAATGAATGAGTAGCACTTATATAACGAGGAAATGCTTTTACATGTTGATAATATTGCTCAGCATAATCCTTTATTATTTCTCTTGTTAACTTTCCATCATTCCATGATTTGTAAAAAGGATGGTTAAGTAAATGGTACTCGTCTAGTTTTTTGTTTAGTTCTTTTGAAAACATTTTTGCCTCCATAGTTAGTTTAATGAGATCATTATCTTTTTCCTATATTTAATCAAGAAAGATTAAGAGGTATGGACAAAATATTTATCAACTTAAAGTTGTAATTATTATTTAAGCTTTCCTTCTTTTCTCATTTTTGCTCTGATTTTTGTAGCTGAGATTTGTTGGATTTTTTCTGGAAGGACAACTTCTTCAATTTTATAACCAACTCCTCTTCCATAACAGATGTTCGTGATGTTGGGCACTAGAACAACCTTAAATTTATTTTTATATTTTGGATTTAATCTCTCTTCTATGTTCTTTTTAACTGTTTCAAAATTAAACGGATTATCATCAACGCCTTGAACATCTCTGACTTGAATACAAACTTGACCAGTTTTTTTTATTATTTCTTCAAACAAAGCATAATGTCCATCGTGAAAAGGCTGCCACCTACCTAACATTTGTGCTGTTGGTTTTTTATTATCCCATGAATATGACATTATTTTATTTTCTCCACTATTTTTTTTGCCCAAAGTTCTGCATCCTGTGTTGTTACTTCAAAATCAAATTTTTCCGGTTTAACGAACATTTTATTTGTATCATCAAATCGTCCTTTTTTAATTGTATTTAACCAAATAATATAATCTGCATTGAATAATTTTCTTGTTTGTGGGGTCGGACAAATGTAATCAGCAACTAAATAATCATAGTTGCCTTCTTTTTTAAATTTTTCAGCTATATCAGCAACTCTCTTTGCTTGTCTTATTCTTCCTTCTTCAGAAAAATCCCAGTCGTTAGCAGCTTTCCTAACCTCATCATTGTTAATCCATTTTGCTTTTAATAAAGGAACTAATTTGGAAGCCAAAGTTGTTTTGCCAGAACCAGGTAATCCCATAACAAGTATTTTTTTCATAATTTTATATACTTTAGTTTTTATATCGTGGCAAGTCTTGGTAGTGGTTTTTCATCTATAGGTAAATGTATCACAGTTGCAAAAAAAGAAAGTGCTATTGATAAATACCACGCGTAGTCAAATGATCCATATTGATCATAAAAATATCCACCTAAATAAGCACCTAAGAAAGATCCAATTTGATGACTAAAAAAAACTATTCCATATAAAGTTGCTAAATATTTTGTTCCAAAAATTTGCGAAATGATACCATTTGTCGGTGGAATAGTTGCTAACCAAAGAAATCCGTAAAGCACTCCAAAACCTATTGCTACGTAGGTTGATGTAGGAAGAATTAGAAACAAAATTAGCACAACTCCACGAGCAAAATATAAAATACTCAATAATATCTTTTTGCTATATTTTCCTGATAAATAGCCAAATGATAATGTTCCAAAAACATTGAAAAGACCTATCAAAGATAAAATTGCAGCAGCTGTCCATATTTCAAAGCCGCGTTCTTGGATGTAACTAGGTATGTGTGCTGAAACCAAAGTTATATTAAAACCACAAACAAAGAAACCAAATATCAAAAGTATAAAACTTTTGTGATTAAATGCTTCTTTTAGAGCTTCTGTAAGTGTTTGATTATCTATTTTGGTATTGTCATTTATATTCTTTTCTTTTTTAACTTCACGCAAAAATATTGCAGCGATAATTCCTAATAAAACGAAGTACAAATATGTATTTAGTGTTTTTTCCCAACCAAAAGTAGATAAAGCAAATTTTGTATATATAGGAGAAAAAAAATAACCTATTGATGCCATAGAGACTACAATTCCTATAGCCATTCCTCTAGTTTTATTTGGAAAATGTTTTCCTACCGCGGCGATCTGAACACTTATTGCTGTCCCACCTAAACCAATTCCAATTAATAAACCAAGATTAATTTGAAAAAATATTCCTGTATTTGGTCCTGAATAAAGCAAATAAATTCCTAATGCTACAAAGCAAGCTGCAATTATTGTAACTTTTCCACTTCCAATTTTATCTGCTAACGCGCCAAAGATTGGTGCGAACATACCCCACATTAGCATTTGTAGTCCTATTGCCAAACCAAACTCTGTAATTGTACACTGTAAATCTTTTACAAAAAAATCTGTAAATAATCCAAAGACCATACGGAGGCCCATAAATATAGCAACTATTAAACATGCGGAAATAAGTGTAAAAAAAGCTGTGTTGCTTGGGAAAAACTTTTCTTTTGTCATTTAATAAACTTTAACGAACTTTTTAAATCATTAATTAAATCTTTTGGATCTTCTAATCCGATATGTAAACGAACTAAGTGTTCATTTTTTTCTAATTTAAAGTAACGTCTAGTACCTAATTCTACAGGATCGGTATAAACAGCAAGGCTTTCAAATCCTCCCCAACTATATCCAATTCCAAAAAGTTTTAATGAATTAACAAATCTGTATACTGAGTTTTTATTTTTACTTTTTATTATTATACTTAACAACCCTGAGGCTCCGGAATAGTATTTTTTAAACAATTTAAATTCTTTTGATGAAGGTTTGTAAGGATATAAAATTTTAAATATTTTTTTATTATTTTTTAAAAAATTAATAACTTTTTTTGTATTCTCTTGGTGTTTGTCCATTCTTATATCTAAAGTTCTTAAACCTCTTAAAATAAGATAAGCATCATCTGGTGATAAACGATAGCCTGACACATGGTTATACCACCAAACTTTCTTATAAACTTTTTTATTAACAGCAACCGTTCCAGCCATTACATCAGAATGACCAGAATAGTATTTAGTTGCAGATGTTATTGATATATCAAAACCTAATTTTATAGGTTTAAAAAAATATGCTGTAGCCCAAGTATTATCAATCGCAGTAAATATGTTTTTACTTTTTGCTAAAGAAATTATTTTTCCTAGATCATTCATTTCAAATGTATTGCTTCCAGGATTTTCGACATAAATAAGTTTAGTTTTTTTGCTAACTTTATTTTTTAGATCTTGAAAACTATTTGGATTGTACCAAACAGCTTTTACATTAAATTCTTTAAGTAAACCGTCCGTAAGTTTTTGTGTTGGTCTATATACACCATCCGAGATTAATATTTCGTCCTCAGGTCTACAAATACTCATTATGGATAAAGCAACAGCTGCAAAACCTGTTGGTGTTAAAAAAACTTGGTAAGCTTCTTCTAATCCCTTAAGTAATTTCTGTAGTTGAACCGTTGTTTGTGTTCCTTGTCTTCCATAATCCCAATACTCAACTTCTTTTCCCTTTGCTATAGCTTTTTGATGCTCTCTTAATTCTTGCATTGTTTTAAACAAAATTGTAGATGCTCGAACTACAGGAGGATTGACTGATCTAGACGAATAATCTTTTGCTGCGGCTTTTAAGTATGTTTTAATTGATCTTTTCATAAATATATTTGATAAAAATAGAAGAATGCTATATCCAACAATTAAGGTCAATTAATTTAAAAAGGAGACTAAAAAACATGGGATATCCTAAAAAACATAGGGGTAGAAGAAAAATAGGCTCTAAAAAAAGAAGAGCCCGTAAAAGAAACAAAAGAAAATAAAGAATTGTACTAAGATGGCATCTTTTGGTTCTGAATTCGTTAAAAAGATAAAGAATTATGCTGTTGTTTCGTTTGTTGTTCCGTTAATAGCAATTAATACGTGCTTGCTCTTATATAAATTTGTTGGGAATTTAAACATAATTGCCTACCCAAACTTCGATTGGAGTCAATTAGAATACGACCACCAAGAATATGGAAAAGTAAGTAATAATACTGAATCGTATACATTTACTAATTGTCCAAAATACCAATTTTATAATCAATGGATTTCTATAGATGGTCAAATAATAGAAGATCGACAAGGTGATCTTGAATATGATGTTTTTGCAAAAAATATTGATGTAATAGCAAGTTTACAGAAAAATAATAAAATTAAACTTATAAAAAGGGTATATAAAAAAGAATTAAATAATGAGTGTGTAAAAAATCACAAATTTTATTATTCTTTTTTGACAAAATTTAATTGGTTAGAAAAGTTATTATTAAAAACCAAAAACGACAATAAATCAGGTTTTGTAGAGGTCAAAAACCCTTACTTTTATGGAGAAGTATCAATAAGTAGAACGGCCAGATTTTTTCCTGCCACATATATTTTCAAATCTTTAATCATTTTAAGCAGCTTATTATTATTTTTGTATTGGAGAAACACATTAAATCTGTTTAATGAATTAAAAAACAAAAATGTATTAGAAAAGTTTTCTAAAAGTTTTTTTTATTTAGGAGTATTATCCTGTATTTTTTTAATATTACATGCATCTTTCTTAGCCTTAGATATTGATTCAAAATTGTTTAGTAAGGCAAGAAAATTAATAATAATCTCATTTATTCTTTTCGAAGTGTTTGCTCAAATTAGTTTGACTAAAAATTTGTTTAAATTTAAAGCAGAGCTAAAAGAATATATAAATCCTTTAATTCTTAAAATAAAAATTACTTTTGTAGCAATCGTGCTACTTGGCACTATTGTTTCATTCACAATTTTAGCTTTTGGGGATCCAAGTACAGGATTTAAACATACGCTAGAATGGAACTATTTTAGCTTTTTACTTTGCTATTATTTATTAAGTAGATTGCTTTGGAGATAAAAACCAAGTTCACACACCCGAAGGTGTATGAACATAAGTTTTGGTTCGTCGTTGTAGGCGCTACCGCCGAACCCGCCGCCCTGCTATGTTAAGCGCTACTTTGCTGGGCTTTCTGCCCTGTAAGCTTGAACCTCTCGGTCTTTCCTTACCTGGCCAGTTAAGAGTTGCCTCTTAAGTCAACTACCAATCTAACTAAGTATGATTAAATTTTAAATCACTATTTGGTTGTTTTTTTTTGTGAATTAATTATGTGGATAAATATTTGTTTACAGTTCTCGTTATCCAGCCCCCGCCCAAAACTTTATCCCCAAGTTTATTTTTTGAATAAAAAACACATGCTTGTCCAGGAGATATACCCGATTCTTCTTCTTCTAAAATTACTTCAGCATCTTGTTTGTTTAGAAATATTTTAGCTTTAATTAGTCTTCCAGTTGATCTTACTTTTATGAATATTTTTTCATTGTCCTTTTCAATATTACTTAAAAGATTTACATCTTTTAAGTAAATTTTACTTATAGAAAGATATTTTTTGTTACCGACAATTACTTTATTTTCTTTTGCTAAAATGTCTATTACATACAATGGCTCCTCATGAGATATCCCAATGCCTTTTCTCTGTCCAATAGTAAAATTAATGATCCCGTTGTGTTTTCCTATAACACTTCCATTTATATTTAAAATTTCCCCTTTTCTAAACGATTCTGGTTTATATTTTTGAATCACGGAAGCATAATCGCCATTTGGAACAAAGCAAATATCTTGGCTATCTGGCTTATCAGCAACATTTAAATTAAGATTAAGTGCAATTTTTCTTGTTTCTTTTTTTTCAATATCGCCTAAAGGAAATCTTAAAAAATTTAGCTGTTCTTGTGTAGTCGCAAAAAGGAAATAACTTTGATCTCTTGTTAAATCAACAGCTCTATACATTTCCGCATTACCATTAGCTTGCACTCTTTTAACATAATGTCCGGTAACCAATGCATCAGCTTTTAATTCTCTTGCGCAAGAATATAGATCTCTAAACTTTACTGTTTGGTTGCATTGTACACATGGGATGGGTGTTTCGCCAGATACATAACTATTAATAAATGAATCTATAACATCTCTTTTAAATCTTTTTTGATAGTATAAAATTTTGTGTTCAATATTTAATTTTTGAGAAACTTTTTTTGCGTCTAGAATGTCTTGGCCCGCACAACATTGTCTGCTCTCTTTTGAATTTTTAGCATCATCGTAAAGTTTAAGTGTAATGCCTAATACATTATATCCTGCTTTTTTCATTAGCCCTGCAACTGTAGAAGAATCTACACCACCTGACATTGCAACCACCACTTTCGTGTCTTGGGGTTTCTTATTTAGCCCCAGAGAGTTTGTTTTTTTTAATGACAAGTTCATATATTAATGTATTTGTTTTATTATATAAAATGATACTTTTCTAGATATGTTTTTAAATTATGATCCTGGAGATTTTGTTATTAACCCAAAAAATAGAGATTGGGGTGTGGGACAGGTCCAGTCAATAGTAAAAAGAAAAATTACAGTCAATTTTGAAAATGCAGGAAAGAAGGTTATAAATGGTAATAAAATTGTTTTAGAAAGAATTGAAGAAATTGAATAGTATAAATTTAAAAAATATTACTGAAAATCTTTTAGACACCTTCTTGAATGCCGGAAGAATTGCAAAAGAAATAAGCAAAAAAGGTGTAAAAATTACGATTAAGGCTGATAGAACTCCTGTAACAGATGGAGATTTAGCAGTTGATGAAATATTGAGAAATAAAATAAAAAGTATTACCCCTGATATACCAATTGTTTCGGAAGAAACAATAAATTCTAATACTGACAAAGAAGAAATAAATAAAAATTTTTGGTTAATTGATCCAATAGATGGAACGAGAGATTATATAAATAAAAGAGATGAGTATACCTTAAATGCAGCGTTAATAATTGATTTAAAACCCGTTATTGGAATTATATATGCTCCAGCAAAAGATAGATTGTTTTTTTCATACGGTAAAAATCTTGCGTTTCAAATTAAAAATGGAAAAAAAAGTATTTTGAATTGTAAAAAAATTTACAAAAATGAAATAATTGGTCTAGAACACTCAGGCGTAACCCCCGTTGAGGTTTTTGATATCTATAAAAAGTTCAAAGTTTCCCGAACAATAAGAATGTCGAGTTCAATCAAATTTTGCATTGTAGCCGCTGGAGAAGCAGATATTTATGCCGCTAAAGCAAGAGCTTTCGAATGGGATATAGCAGCTGGACATGCCATTTTAGAGCATGCGGGAGGACATGTAACAACACATGACGAAAAAAAAATATTATATGGTAAGAATAAATTCAAAAATCCCTCAATAATTGCGAAAAGAGGATATAATTTAGAAATATAAATCTACTTAGGGTTGTATAATATTTTTATTAACATTCAATCTTTGCTTTTTTTAAATATAAAAAAAATATAGAATAATCAAAAATTGAGGGGATTCGATGATTAAAAAATTGCTGTTAATAGCAGCTATGGGTCTATTACTATCTGGATGCTTTATGGCACCACTTGCTTTTATAGGTCCCGCAACATCAGGTTTTAGTACTGCATCATTAGTACAATCTGGTGTGAGTAGTGGAGCTAGTTTTATGGTGAAAAAAAGTACTGGAAAAACAATTTCTGAACATATGTATGAAGCTATTACTGAAGATTCTATGACTAGTTCGTATTTCCCTAAAGATCAAAAAATTAAGTCCGAAGTTTCGAAAAAAAAGATTTTTTCTAGACGTCAAAATTAAAAAGATTAAATTTCACTAGATGTAATTATGTTAAAAACAATACTGATTATATTAATATCAGTAACTATATTTGGTGTTCTATTTTTTCTTTATGTTAAGCAAGCATTAAAGAAGAGATTGGATTATTATCTATCTAAAAATAACAAAAAAAAACAAAGTTCCTAAAGCATTTTACAAAATTTCTTAAATTCTTCTTTTGGAATCGATAGTACTTTTTTTGATATTTCATAACTAAATCCGGATCTTGCTAATATTGAAATATCTTTTTTGTAAAATAAAGTTCTATTACTTTCTTCTCTATTTGGGCCTATTCTTCTTCTTTTACAAACTCTGATTGCCGAAAAAAAATCTGGATCTGATTCATCTTGTTTAATTTTAGAAATACTATCTTGAATAAATTTTTCGTCTATTCCCTTTTTAATTAAATTATACCTAATTTTATTTAACGAATAGCCTTTTTTCAATAAAGCCTTTGATTTTGCATTGGAATAGTACTGGTCATTTAAAAATTTTTGTTCAATTAAGGATAAAATGACTGAATCAATTAAATCAAAAACCTCTTTTTTTGTATGTTTTTTTTGGCCTATTTTAATGAATTTTTTAAACAAATACATTCTTAGTTGTTGTTTTGATGGGCTGTATTTTTGCAAATAAGAGTGCGCAAAATTTCTTATATCTTCTACCGTTGCTTCTAGGTTTTTTTTGTTTTTAATAGGATTCATGAATTTTATATACTATATTACACAATTAAATTTACATGTTAATTCAATTTAAAGATTATTTAACTTTTGAAAACATTTATCTGTGGACTAATATTGCTATATTACCTTTTTGGATAATGTTGATTTTAATTCCGAATTTAACGATTACCAAAATATTCGTTAATTCAATTATTATACCTCTAATATTATCCTGCACATATGTCTATGTTTTATATCAGGCAATTTTAATGGATGAATCCATAATCGATATCTTTAAGTTATATTTAAGTTTAGATGATTTATATACCGTTTTTGCTACTGAAAATTTTCTATTAATTTTTTGGCTACATTTTTTAGCATTAAATATTTTTTTAGGTTCTTGGATTTCCCTTGATGCAATTAAATATAACATTTCAAAAAAAATAACTTTTATACCACTAGTATTAGTTTATTTTACCGGGCCATTAGGATTTGTTTTGTATTGGTTTTTTAGAGTCTTTTATTCGAAAAAACTTGGTATCCACGATTAAATTTAAATTATGAAACCGCGAAATTTTTCAGGCAATATAAATTTCTTTAAAAAAATTTTTATTAAAATTTGTAGATTGCTTGGCTATGAAATAATTGATCAAAGCAAGTACCGAATACCAACATTAAATAAGGATTTAAACGAAACTCTTAGTGAGCCAGGCAAAAGGTCAATTACTATTCCACTTGGTCAAATTAAAATTACGAGAAAAATTAAATCTTTAAAAATAATTTTTCGCTCTTGCACAAGTGAATTAATTATGGATCAAAATAAAAAAAGATTATTTGATAAGAGCAAAAATGAATATACATTTAGATCTCTAAATTCTTTACTTAAATCCACTGAAGTGGCAAAAAAAATTTTTAACCATATTGATTTTGAAATTATTGTTACTGACACTAATTCTGATAAAAAAGATTTAAATATAATAAATTCTATCCTTAAAAAATACCCATTTAAAAATAAACTGGTTGAAATAGATCAAAATAGTTTTAAAAACAAAATATTGGGTAATTATAGCAAAGCAAAATTTGCTAATATGACTAATCTTTACTCGTCTTTGAATATTGCTACAGAAGAAAATAACGATTTATTATATTTTGTAGAAGATGATTACTTGCATTCTAAGAACTGTGTTTTGGAAATGCTTTTTTCCTACGAAAAATTTGCCTCTATGTTTAAACAGGAGATCTTTCTGATCCCTGCTGACTATCCCTATTTGTACACTAACATTACTAATACCAAAATTTTTTTAGGTCATAAAAAGCACTGGCGTTTAATAAACGAAAGCTTAGTCACTTTCATGACGAGCAAGGATGTAATTGTCAAAAATATAAATAATTTAATGAAAATGGCAACTGAATGGAAAGATCCATGGGAAAAACCACTTCATCAAATTTACGAAAAAACACCCTGTCTTTCACCCATACCATCAATGTCAATCCACTGTGCAAATATTAATTCTGCCTACGGTTTGCCACCTAATCTGGACTGGAAAAAAATTTGGGATGATAACGAAAACTATTAAACGCAAAACAGCCTTCATTAATTAATTTAATAAAGGCTGTTTTAAAAAAACCTACTTATTAAACATTTCCTTAAGTGCTTTCGCTGGTAAAAACTTAACTTTTTGAGACGCAGCAATTTGTATCTGTTCTCCTGTTCTTGGATTTCTACCTACTCTAGCTTTTCTTTTAGCTACTTTGTAAGTACCAAAGCCAGCAATCTTAACCTGCTCATCACTTTTCAAGCAGCTTAAAATAATCTCAGTAATGCCGTCAAAAGTACGTTCTGCGTCAGCTTTGCTAAGATTCATATTAGAAGATATTTTTGCAACTAGTTGTTTTTTGTTCATTTTAGCCCCTTTTTTGTGCTTTTTTTTACTCTTCTCATAAATGCTAGGAAAATCAACATTTTTCTAATGTCTAAAATAAAGATATCAACAAAACATATATCTTTTGTTTCAAAAAACGTTGATTTTTCTGGGTTTTTTGAGTGATCTTAACCTCTTGTTTTTTGTGAATTTAAAACAAGCCTAGTTCTTTTAAATCATTAAAAGTAACAAAAAACATCAAAGAAAATAATAGAAATAAACCGATTCGAAAAAAACCTTCTTGTGTTTTCTGACTTAAAGGTCTGCCCATAATTTTTTCAATTAAATAAAACAGCAAATGACCCCCATCTAACATAGGTATTGGGAACAAATTTACCAAACCTAAACTTACGGAGATATAAGCCATAATGCTAAGAAATGGAATAACTCCATATTCAGCAACTTGACCGGTAATTTTTGCTATTCTTACTGGACCCCCTAGTTGAGAAGTATCAGCAGATCCTGTCAGCATTTGACCTAAATAATTTAATGATGTTACGCTAACAAACCAAACTTCTTTAAAAGAATAATATATTGCTTTACTTGGAGCAAGAGGCTGTTTTTGAAATTCATTACCAGCAGGAGATAGTTTAATTCCTATAACCTTTTTTTTAACAGAATTTCCAAAAGCATCTTTTGAATCAATTAAGTTTGGTTTAATTTTAAAAGAAAGTTCTTGATCATTTCTCAGTACCACAAATTCTATAATTTCAGAAGAAGAAGTGTTTATAAAAGTAGAAATTTCTAAAATACTTTCAACCTTTTTATTATCAACAGATACTATTTTATCATTTTTTTTCATTCCAGCATTATATGCTGGGCTATCTTTAAGGACTTCGCTAACTACAGCTGGTGTCAAATCTTTTCCTGCAACCATATTAATAACTGTGAAAATAATTATTGCTAAAACAAAATTTGCTAATGGACCAGCAGCAACTATAATTGAACGTTGATACAAGGGTTTCAAAATAAATAATTTCTTTCTATCTTCTTCATTATATTTATTAATTATTTCCTGTTGTTCTGCTTGACTAAAAACATTTCTATCACCAAAAAATTTAACATAACCGCCTAATGGCAACCAACAAATCTTCCATCTAGTTCCGGATTTGTCATTCCATCCAAAAATTTCTTTTCCAAAACCTATGGAAAAATCCGTAACACCCACACCAAATTTTTTTGCAAAATAATAATGACCATATTCGTGTATAAATACAACTATCGTTATTAAAATAAGAAATGGAATTATATAATTCATTAGTGCCAAGGTCCTTTTATAATTTTTTTAGACTTTTTTATTTTTTTGTTAAAGAATAATATCAAAATCATTCCCGAAATAAAACCGCCTATGTGGGCAGCGTATGCTACTCCTCCTCCTTGAGAAATAAATTGAAGAATAAACCAAAATCCTAATACATACAGAGCTTTAATTTTTATTAATTGACTAAAAAAACCGAAAGGGATTAGAACTAATACTCTAGCTTTTGGATGATTAATTAAGTAAGCACCTAATACTCCACCAATAGCGCCGCTCGCTCCCACCATGGGAACTTGTGAGTGAGTATCTACCATTACTTGTGTCATTGCTGCCCCTATTCCAGAAAGCAAATAAAAAATAAGAAATTTTGTTGATCCCAAATCGTCTTCTATATTGTCGGCAAAAATCCACATATAAAGCATGTTTCCAATTATATGCATAAACCCACCGTGCATAAACATGGAAGAAAAAATTGTAGCATAAGCAGGTATAACGTAAAAATCTAAAGGCAACTGTTTATGATCCATTAATACTGCAGGAATTAAACCATAAGAGTAAAAAAGTTCTCCTGTTTTATAAGACGGAGATCCTAACTGTGCTAAAAAAACCAAAACACATAACCCTATTAAAAAATAAGTTACAACTGGTTTTCCTGTTGTTGGATTGTCATCTTTTAATGGAATCATATCTTATTATAACAATAACTGGAGCAAGAGTTGCTAATAAAAAAGACCAGAAAAGCAAATAACTTGATATGATTTGGGGAAATATATCAAACGACAACAATTTTCCTATCAATATACTTTTAGAAAAATCAGGGTTTGGAAAAACTAATAGACCTAAAAATAAACCTAAAAGTATTGATATTATTGCTTTTCTTTCATTGAATTTTACGCAATAAAATCCATAAAAAACAGTAAATACAGCAGAACAACATAAAAGATCTGCTAATAAAAAAAGATACAAAATACTAAATCCTTTTGAAGCAACAATAAAAGAAACAAAAGATAAAATAACTACAAAGATTTTTGAAAAACTTAAATAATCATTGTGATTAAAATTTAAAAGAATTTTTTTACCATCTACTACAATTAGACTTGAAATGGCATTCACCAATGTATCTACGGTGCTTATAGTTAAAGATATAGCTAAAATAATAATTATTACTGACAAAAATTCTTTTTTATCTTTTAAGAGAATAGAAAAAAAAGCTAAATCAGGATTGACATTATTGTCTATTGAAATAGCAAATATTCCGGTTACACCCATAAAAAAAACAATTGGAATAATAATAATAAATGAAAATAATAAACTTTTTTTTAAAATTTTATTATTTTTAGCAGCAAAAACTCTTTGCCAGTTTCCTTGATGAAAAAGATTCGTAGCCGCGACTGCTATAAAAAAAGTTATTCCAGCAGTATAGCTAGGAATATATTTAGAACTTATTAAATGACTGGAGTTATTTCTAATAATATCAAAAGAAATATAGTTTGAATTAAAAGAAAATAAAAAATAAAAAGAGATAAATAATAAAATCAGTACTATAAAAAATTGTATGTTGTCAGTTAATATAGAAGCTCTCAAACCTCCGTATAAAGTATAAACCAGGGTAGTTGTAATTACTAATATCGAAGTTAGCCATAAAGGTGTGCCGGAAATATAATTTACTAGCAACGATACAGCTGTAACTTCAGCGCACAAAAAAATAAACATATAAAAAATAGATAATACCAAAATTAATTTAAATAATTTTTTGCCAAACCTAATATAAATAAATTCTGTTAGAGTGTTTCCTTTAGGAAAAACTTTTCTTAATTTTTTACCTAAAAAAATAAAAGCCAACATTGGAAATGCAGCGCCAAGAGAATAGCCTATGATAGAACCTACGCCTCCCCACGTTGCCGCAGAAGCCGGTCCAAATAATATCCATGAGCCTAAAGCCGACGCGACTAAACTTGTCGTTAAGGAAAATGTTCCAATATTTCTTCCAGCCGTCAGGTAATTTGACAAACCTTGATAACTTCTAGAATACAAAATTCCTACTAATGAAAACAATAAGCTAACAAAAACAATTAATAATAGGGCTGAATTATTGTCTAAATAATATATTTGGTTTTTCATAACTTTCCCTCACTGAATTACCAGTCAGGTTCTTAGGGTCTAATCTCAGTCTGTTAGGACACCCCAACTATAAAATTTTACTGTGATATTTTTTTAAAAGCAAACTAAATGATCAATATAAATTGGTCTTTTAATTCCAAACTTGTCTTTTATTTTGTGTTGATGTTCATGGTGAGAGTGAACAAAAACTGGAATAAGCTTATTATTCATTGTTCTAAGAGTATAAATAAAATTTGTTCCTCTAAATTTTCTGTCCACCACTTCTAATTTTAAATTGCTTTGATCGTCGTGTTCTAAATCTTCTGGTTGAATTAAAAGCTGCACCGTAGAACCAACAGATTGTTTTTTAATAAAATTGCCTTTTATAGTTCCCAGTTCGGTGTTTTCTAAACTATCATTTCCGGTTACCTTTGCTTCTATTAAAATTCCTCTATTTAAGAAATTAACTACCTCTACTGAATTTGGGTAATGATATATGTTGTAAGGTGTATCAAATTGTTTTAATGATTTATCGAGGATAATACCACATTTATTTCCCATGTAGAAAGCTTCGTACGAATCGTGCGTAACTATTATTGTAGAAATATTAATCTCATTTAAAATTTTTTTTATTTTTAACTGCAATTCTTCTTTAAGATTTTGATCTATATTTGAAAATGGTTCATCTAAAAGAAGTAAATCAGGTTTAGACATTAAAGAACGGGCCAAAGAAACTCTTTGGGCTTCGCCTGCGCTGATTTCGTGGGGATATTTTTGTTGGATTTCTTCTAAGTGCAGCAAACTAATTAAATCGTATACTGAAAAATTGAATTTTTTATTTTTATTTCTATCAACTCCAAATTTAATATTATCAATAACATTGTAGTGAGGAAACAAACAATTTTCTTGAAATGAAAGAGCTATATTTCTTTTTTCAGGCTCCATATGAAAATCTGGAGAAGAAATAGTTTTATTTTTCAAAATAATTCTTCCAGATTCAATTTTTTCTAATCCAGCAATAGTTCTAAGTATAGTTGTTTTGCCTATTCCTGATGGTCCCAATAAGCAGACAACTTCGCCTTCTTTTTTTAAATCGAAAGTAACATTTTCAACTTTATTTTTCTGACTTGCAGCAAATGTGACTCCATGAATTTCTAAAAAATTCTCACTCATATAATTTAATATCTATCAGATAATATATATTTCGAAACAAATAAAATAAAGAAACTAGCTGTCAAAATAAGAAATAAAGAAGGCGCTGCTGCTGCTTCGAGAAGATCTTGTGAAGCGTAAATATAGGCAGTTGTTGCAAATGTTTCGAAATTGAATGGTCTAAGTATTAAAGTTATTGGCAGTTCCTTTATAATTTCAATAGCAATTAAAATACTTATCAAAAATATACTGTTCTTAAGGTACGGAATATGAACTTTAGTAAAAGTTTTAAATTTTGAATATCCTAAAAGATATGCACTTTCATCCATGGACTTATTTATCTTCAAATATCCTGACTTAATCCCATTTGAAGATAGAGCAAAAAATCTAACAAAATAAACTATTACCAAACCCAAAATAGATCCTATAAACATTGTTTTAAATTTAAAAAACACCAAACTATCCAAATATGAAACTAAAGTTATAAAAGCTACCGCAAGTATCACGCCCGGAATAGCATATCCTGAAACTGAAAAAGTCGTTAATGTTTCAAGAAATTTACTTTTTGTTACTCTATTTCCGTAATTTGCAATAAAAGCAAAAACAATCATTAGAACACAGGACAATAGCACTAGCACAAGAGTATTAAATCCTATGCTCAAAAAATTTAGATCTTGTAAATATTTTGGAAATTTAAAAGTCCAATAAACCATCTGCATAACAGGAAAGAGAAAACTGCAAAAAAATAAACCACTACAAAAAATTGTTGCATAAAAAGATTTGAATCCTGTAAGTTTAATTTTTTTCCTATTTAAAGAACCCGGTCGTGATGGTGAGTGATATTTAGCACCTTTTCTTGAAAAATTTTCAACAAAAAAAAGAAACAATATAAATATCAATAATATAAATGACAGTTGATTAGCTGAGGCAAGATCATCGAAAGCTATCCACGCATTATATATGGCTGTAGTCAGTGTTGAGATGCTGAAAAAAGAAACAGCTCCAAATTCAGATAAAGTTTCCATTGCTACAAGTGACAATCCCACAACTATAGCAGGTCGTGCTGAAGGGAGAATAATTTTTAAGAAAGTTTTTTTTGGGGATAATCCTAGATTTCTACCAACATCTATCAAATTTTGAGATTGATAATAAAATGCGGCTCTAGACAAAACATAAACATAAGCAAATAAAGAAAAGGAAATAGACAGTATTGAACCAAATAATCCATCTACTTTTGGTATAAAAGAATTATATTCATACGGTCCAAACAAATAGGTTAAAATTGAAAAGGCTGTACCATAATTTTCAAAAAAAGCTGTAAGAGAATATGCATAAATATAAGCTGGTACGGCAAACGATAATATTAACGCCCACTTAAAAAAATTTACTCCTGGGAAATCATAAAAAGAAACATAATAAGCTGCGCCAACACCGAATAAAAAAGTTAAAAATAAAACTCCTGCTAAAAGTAATATAGAATTAGATATGTATTTTAATAAAAATGTGTTTTTTAATAATAAAAAATAGTCTGACGTTGTTTCAAAAAAACCAAAAAAAACAGTAATTATTGGTAATGCTACCAACATAGAAATAAAAAAAGAACTTATATACCAAAAACTCAATCTTTTAATAAACATTAATTTTTCTTTCAATCTTTTGAACTTCTCTTAAACACGGCGCGCATCCAGTAGAAGACTTGTTTAAATCATAATCTCTTGGGGAGGATTGATTTAACTTTAGTTCTATACCGTTTGCGCGCTTCATACTATGGGGATATTTTATTCCCAACCCGCTTCTGTCATAATCTTAAGAGCATCAGCTTGATGTTTTCCATATGATGATACCTTAGTTTTCAAATCTTGTTTAAAATTAAGACCGAATTGAGCGATTAATTGATTAGGTTTTACTCCTTCAATCATCGGATACTCATATGTGTTGTTAACAATATGTTCTTGGGCTTCTTTGGTTAGTAAGAACTCCAACAATTTAATAGCATTAGTTTTATTAGGCGCATGCTTTAAAACTCCTCCTCCACTTATATTCATGTGTGTTCCTCTGCCATCTTGATTAGGAAAGAATGGTTTAACTTTTTTAGCAGCAGCTTTTTGTTCTGGTCCTTTTTTGCCTGATAACATCAAAGCAATATAATAAGTATTTGCAACTGCAAGTTCAGCCTCTCCGGCAGCAACAGCTAATATTTGAGCTCTGTCGTTACCTTTTGGCTTTCTTGCCATATTATTAACTATTCCTTTTGCCCAATCTGCTGTTTTCCTCTTACCATTATTAGCAATTAATGAAGCAACCAAAGACTGATTGTAAACATTGTTTGATTTTCTTATTACAACTTTTCCTTTCCAATAAGGATCTGCAAGATCTTCATATGTCATTCCTTGCAAATCAGATTCACTTAATCTGCTTGGAGAGTAGTAAATAACTCTAGCTCTTTTTGCTATTCCAAACCAATAAGGAGATCTGAAATTAGACGGAATTGCTTTTTTTAAAACCGAAGAGCTTGCTTTTTGAAACATGCCTTTTGATTGAAAAGCGCCTAGTCTACCTGCGTCAGCAGTAATATATAAATCTGCTATACAATCTTTTCCCTCTTCAATTATTCTTTTTTGTAGAGCTTTATCTTTACCTGACACAATATTAACTTTAATTCCGGATTTAGCCGTGAATTTTTCATATAGCTGAACATCGGAATCATAATGTCTTGAGCTAAAAACATTTACTTCGCTAGCATATGAAAAGCCAATTAAAGTAAAAAATGCCGATATTAGTAAAATTATTTTCTTCATTTTCATCCTCATTTTTAATGTTAGTTTAAAAAGAACATCTAATGATAATAGTAATTAATTGCAATGCGAATGATTATCAATATCAAAATGTCGCACCTAAATCAACTATAACTTGTGTTTTTATTAATTTTTATGAAATTTCACTGTATATAATCTTATAATCTTCTTTTTCTGTGCAGAAATAATGCAGCCAAATAGAAATATAAGTATAAATTGCGACCACAAACATTGATTGTGATCCGGTAACAACCGCAAAAGAAAAAGGAATTCCCATAGCAAAAACATACATAGCGTTAGCAGTCCATTTAAAAATTCCCCTTCTTTCAAATGGCAAATATTTATATTTGGGCTCAAAATGATCTGCTCCAGCAGCACGTAAGAAACCAAAATATTTTTTTACAGAATATATTGTATAAGCGCCTGGAATAAAAAAAATTAATCCTAAAGTCCAAGCCAGCCATCCGGGTTTATATAAAGAGCCATAATCAATAAAACACAACACAATTGCTGAAAGTCTCGAAATTATTATAATAAAAAAAAATATAACATATCTCTTAAATCCAATTGTGCTGCTAATAAATTTCCAACATAGTTCAGATCTCCAACATATCCATACATAAGTTTGGTGAATTAAAGGAATGAACATAGCGATCATAAACCACTCGGGAGTGCCTATTCCTAAAAAAGTATTATGATTGCTTCTAAAATCAACAAATAGTGTACCTATATAAAATAAAAAAATAGTTCCACCGATATGCCAAATTTGATTTTTAAAAAAAAAAGATAATTTATTTTTAATCACAATTTCTATTTTAAAAATTCCAAAATTTTATTTCTTAATTTTGGAATATCATTAAAATATATACCTACATTATCTGCGTTAACCTGTATAAAGTTGCTAGAATCGTATTTAGTAATAGTTAGTAATGGTACTTTAATTCCAGTATCGCAAATGATATCTTCAAAATAATGTTCCGAGTTAGAACTTTCGTAAGGATGTAAGATTTCCCCTAAAGGTCTATTTAATTCTCTTTGTCTGATAGATACTGCGGAATTTATATGTATTTTATCAGCAGTAGAAAAAAAGTTTTCTAATTTACAATTGAATGTATCATAGTCAGCTTGTGGGTTTAGATTATATTTTGCACGATTAATTCTTGTATCTGGAAATTGAAATTGAACAATTTTATCACCTATAAATTTAAAATTTACTATTCTTAAAAAATTTCCCGCTCCAACGGAAAGTACATTTTTATTAGAACCATTTTTTAAAAATTGAAAAATTTTTGCCAGTGTGCTTTCGGGTATCGACTCTTGATGGGCTAAAAAAAATAGATTTTTGTATGAATTTAAATTAATAAATTCTAAATCATAGTCATAAACAAAATCAAATTTATCTAAATGAATAGCTATATTTTTTATTGAATCATGCGTATGTTCAGACCATTTTATCATTTTTGATGTTGGAAAATTACTGTTTGAATTTTTAACAAAGGGTATTAGATTTAATTTTGTAGTTGCATTACTTATGCCCCAAGCGTTACTTGAATAGTCAAAAAAAGTTGCTACAGGTAAAACTATTAAATTTTTAGAATTATTTTTTATTTTATTATTTAAAGCAAAATAAAAGTATTGTTCTCCATTATAGTCCTTAATTTTTCCTTGAAAATAGAAAGACTTATTACATTTTTCGTCTAATTTTTTAATTTCGATTAAATAATTATGTTTAAACTCAGTATTTAAGCAATTAATTTTGTCACTTAAATTGTACCCATATATATCTAACTTAATAGGAGTTTTGATTAATAAATTTGAATATATATAAATTTTTGCATTATTTTCTAACTCAAACGAGTTTGGGGAGTTTGATCTTATAATGTATACTGAGTTGTCTTGTTTGTACCTATTTAAAAATATCGTTGATTTTAATTTGTTTTTGAACTCCTTAGGAATTGCATTTTTTAAAGATTTTAATATTGGTACATTATTTCCAACAGAAAAATATCCAATCAAAATTACTATTATTGTAATTAAAAAAAATACAAAAATTCTTTTCATTATTTTATGATACTTTTCCCTGCGCCATTTTCTAAATTTTGAACTAAATTGTGGCTAAATTTATTGATAGACATTTGCTCAAATTTATCAATGTTAACTACGATAATTTCAAATTTAATACAACTAAAAAGTGTATTTTATCAAAGTTAATCTATGTATATGATTAGTTGTATAGGTTTTATATGGGAGACAAAACATCAATACTATTATCGGACGTTTCAATTGACGGCGAAATAATTGAAAAAGATAAAATTATTATAGATGCAAAAATTAATGGTGATGTTAAAGCTGAAGACATCATAACACACTCAAAATCAAATATTATTGGAAATATTAAATCAAAATTTGCCTCTTTAGGGGGAAAATTAAAGGGTAATGTGAGTTCTGACACGACAAGTATAAAAAAAACAGCTGATATCGAAGGTGTGCTCGATCAAAAAACTTTATCTATACAAGAGGGAGCACAGCTAAAAATTAAAACTGAAACACATAAATAACTTTAAAATTCCCATTTTTTAATTTTACTATATAAGAAATTTCTAAATGCTATCACCCTAGCTACATTTTTTAAAGATTGAGGATATACGAAGTGCGCTTCTGTTTTAGGTCCTTCAATCTTGGGCAAAACTCTCACAATGTTTGGCACTGAGACAGTTATATAATCAGGTAGAGATGCTAGTCCAACACCACTTTGAACAGCAAGTAGTAATCCATAAACACTATTCACTTTCATTACTGGCTTTCTTTTTTTTTCATCTTTGATCCCTATTTTTAAAGCCCAATCAGGATTAAAAACTGGAGAAGGAGCCCCTCTACCGTATGAAATAAATCTATGTTTATTTAGATCGGATAGGTTTTTAGGATATCCATATTGCTCCAAATATTTCGATGATCCATATATATGATAATTAATATCAATTAGTTTTTTTTGTATATAACTTAATTGCTTGGGTCGTCTCATCCAAATACCGATATCGGCTTGACGTGTGCTTAAATCAAGTTCTTTATCATCAAAAATTAATTCAATTTCAATTTCAGGATTAAGTTTCATAAATTCCTGAATTCTAGGTGTTAACCAAGTAGTTCCGAAACTTACTACTGTTGTTACAGTCAATTTACCAGTTGGCTTATCTTTTTTGTCCACCAAAGTTGATTCTACTTCTTTAAGTTTGGATATCACTTCATGGGCAGTTTTAAAAAGATATTCCCCGTTTTCTGTTAAAGATAAACCTCTTGCATGCCTTTCAAATAATTGTGTCTTTAATTCTAGTTCTAGAGATTGTATTTGCCTGCTAATTGCTGATTGGCTCAAATTTAAAATGTATGTAGCTTTAGTAAAATTTCCTGCTTCTGCCACAGCATGAAATATTTTAAGCTTGTCCCAATCCATTATTTATTTACATCTATCAATATTTTATTCTTCAATTTTCCTTCAAGCATACTGGGAAAAATATTTAGCAATTCATTAAAATTTACAACTTTGATAGATTTTTCTAATATCTTAAAATCGATGATTTTGGATACTTCCCCCCAAATAAATTCCTTTCTTTTTTTGCTAATAGCTACCGAATCTACTCCCCATAATTTCACGCCTCTTAAAATAAAAGGAATTACTGAAGTATTTAACTTATTGCTACTGGCATTTCCGCAGGCAGCCACTATTCCAGAATGTTTTGTTTGAGAAATGGCGTTAGCCAAAATGTTTCCTCCTACAGTATCTACCACTCCGTCCCAAGTACCTTTTGCAAGTAATTTAGGTTCAGCTTCTAATTCCTGACGATTAATTATATTTTTTGCGCCCAGCTCTTTCAAAAAATTACTTTGTTCAATTTTTCCTGTAACAGCAGTAACTTTACATCCTAGTTTTGATAAAGCCATAACTGCTACACTTCCAACTCCACCTGTTGCGCCAGTTACTAAAACTTCATTAACTTTTTCTCCTAACAGTAATTCTTCTCTCGCTTTAACTGCAAATGCACATAAAACTGCTGTAAAGCCTGCAGTGCCTAACATCATTGCTTGTTTTGTACTAATTCCATCCGGTTTTTTAACAATAAATTCTTTTTTTATTCTGGCGTATTGTGAATAACCTCCATGATACAATTCTCCAACTCTAGAGCCATTGACTATAATTTGATCTCCTTTTTTAAATTCATCTACATTACTTTCTTCGATCGTTCCTGATAAATCTATACCTGGTATTCTGGGATATTCCTTTATAAGTTTCCCACCATTTTTTAAAATCAAAGCATCTTTAAAATTTAAGTCTGAATAATCAATTTTTACTAAAACATCACCCTGATTTAAAAAACTTTTATCCAATGTTTTTATTTCGCGAGAAAACTGTTCGCCTGATTGATTTAAAACTATGGCTTGAAACTTATCACTCATTATAAAATTTTAGACTAATTATTAATAAATGCTAATCTTTATTAATATATCTCAAGTATCGATTTTGGAAACTTAAATCGTCCTTAAATGTTCCTAAAAAATAATTGGTAATTGTCGTAGTATTTTCTTTCTTTATACCTCTGTTTGTCATGCACTGATGCGTGGCATCAACTGTTACCGCAACACCCCGCGGTTGTAAAACATCCATTATTGTTTTTGCAATTTGCATTGTTAAACGCTCTTGGGTTTGTAATCTTTTTGAAAGTGTCTCTACTACTCTTGCTAACTTGCTTAAACCAACCACTTTGTTTGAAGGAATATAAGCAACGTGTGCTACACCCATAATTGGCGCCATATGATGTTCACAATGACTTTGAATACTAATATTTTTTTCAATCACCATGTCATCATAACCCTCAACGTCACTAAAAGTTTTTGATAGGTATTTGCTTGGATCTTCTCTATATCCGCTAAAATATTCTTTAAATGCTTTTATTACTCTTTTTGGAGTTGATTTTAAACCCTCTCTATTAACATCCTCTCCGATCCATTCTATGATTGTTTTAACAGCTTCTTCGGCTTTCTCGTCAGAAACTTTATGTTTTTCTTTATTTACCTGATCTACGTCTTTTACTAATTTCATGTTATTTGTTTAATTATTATTTTAAATATCTATATAATATAATTAATGTTTAAAAAAAGAGATAATATTAAAGAAGTTGAAGAAGGCAAGTACTTAGAGCCAAAATTCGATGAAAATGGCCTTATACCTGTAATTACATCAGATTTTAGAACAGGTGACATTCTGATGCACGGCTATATGAACGAAGAAGCATTAAAAAAAACGATTGAAACTAAAGAAGCTCATTATTGGAGTCGATCAAGAAAAAAAATATGGCACAAAGGACAAATTAGTGGATTTGTACAAAAAATAAAAGAAATAAGAATTGATGATGATCAAGATTCTATATGGATATCCGTAGACATAGGAAACGGCGCTAGCTGCCACGTAGGCTATCGCTCTTGTTTTTATAGATCTATTCCTTTAGGAAAAATTAATAATGTTGAAGAATTAAAAATGGAATTTAAAGAAAAGAAAAAAATTTTTGATCCAAAAAAAATATATAAAGACGAACCCAATCCAACAAAATTATAATGGAAGAAGAAAATTTTCAAAAAAATGTATTAGGAGAGGAACTTGAAAGTTGCTCAGATAATCCAGTTACGGGATGGTTTAGGGACGGTTGTTGTAATACAGATGAAATAGATCATGGTGTACATACTGTTTGTGCAAAAGTTACTACAAAATTTTTGGAATGGGCAAAAACAGCAGGCAATGATTTAATTACTCCTCACCCAGAATTTGATTTCCCTGGTCTAAAAGAAGGTGACTGTTGGTGTATTTGTGCAGGAACTTATGCTGAGGCAATAAATGCTGGGACCGCATGTAAAATTTTTTTAAAAAAAACAAATTATAAAACTTTAGAAATTATACCCTTAGAAAAACTAAAAAAATACGCTGTAGATCTTTCTTAATTTTTTATCTTCACATATTTCCGTACTTCGGTCCTCCCCCACCTTCAGGAACAACCCAGGTAATATTTTGTGAAGGCTCTTTTATATCGCAAGTCTTACAATGAATACAATTCTGTGAATTAATTACAAATTTATTTTCTTGTATTTCGTAAACTCCCACTGGACAATACCTTTGTGCTGGCTCATTGTATTCTTTTAATGTGTAGTTAATTGGCAAATTTGGATCTTTTAATTTAAGATGAACAGGTTGATTTTCCGTATGATTAGTTCCTGTTAAAAAAACTGAACTAGTTTTATCAAATGTTATTTTACCATCTGGTTTGGGATAATCTATTGCAGACATCTGATTAGCTGGTTTTAATGCCTTATGATCTGCGTGTTTGTGTTTTAGAGTAAATGGCAATTTTCCTCTGAATAGTATTTGATCTAATCCTGTATAAATAATACCAAAAATTAAACCCCAGCTAAAACTTGGTTTTACATTTCTAGCTTGATGCAATTCCTTATAAGCCCAACTTTTTTTAAATTTATCTTCATAAATTGATAACTCTTTTTTATTTTTAAAATTTTCATTTATTGTTTCTGCAGCAATAATTCCACTTTTCATAGCTGTATGTGATCCTTTTATCTTTGGCATATTTAAGGTTCCTGCATCGCAACCAATTAATAATCCTCCCGGCATATGCATTTTTGGTAAACTTTGAATACCTCCTTCAATCAGTGCTCTAGCTCCAAATGCAATTCTTTTTCCACCCTCTAACATTTTTTTAATATCTTTATGTGTTTTGAATCTTTGAAACTCGTCAAAAGGCGATAGATGAGGGTTTTGATAATCAAGTCCAATAACATATCCAATATAAATTTGTTTTTTCTCGGCATGATAAACAAAGCTTCCACCATAAGTTTTGTTATCTAATGGCCAGCCGGCTGTATGCATGACCAAACCTTCTTGATGTTGTTGATCGCTTACTTCCCAAATTTCTTTGAAACCAATACCATATTGTTGAGGATTTTTTCCTGAATCAAGATTATATTTTTTTATAATTTGTTTACCTAAATGACCCCTACAACCTTCAGCGAATACTGTAACTTTTGCATGGATCTCCATGCCTTCTTGATAGCCTTCTTTTTTCTTACCTTCTTTATCTAAACCCATATCTAAGGTGGCCACACCTTTTATAGAACCGTCTTCTTTATAAAGAACTTCGCTAGCAGGAAAACCTGGAAATATTTCTACGCCTAGCTTTTCTGCTTGTTCGGCAAGCCAACGACATAAGTTAGCTAGACTAATAATGTAATTTTTGTGATTTTTTTGAACTGAAGGTAAAAGCCAAGTTGGCCAACTTAAAGACTTATTTTTACCCAAAAATAAGAATTTTTCCTTAGAAACCTTTGTTTTAACAGGTGCGCCCTGCTCTTTCCATTTAGGTAAAAGCTCATCAAGCGCTTTGGTTTCAAAAACATTTCCACTTAAAATATGAGCACCAACTTCAGATCCTTTTTCTAAAATACAAACATTTAAATTGGAATCGAGTTGTTTTAATTTAATTGCTGTAGCTAATCCTGCGGGACCAGCACCAACAATAACTACATCATACTCCATCGCTTCTCTTGGCATACAGCAACTATATCAAACTTTTTATTTTTGGATAGTATTGAGTTTGTTTAACTCTTCTAAAAATTGCGGCAATGCTTCGAATAGATCTGCCTCTAAGCCATAATCGGCAATGCTAAAAATGGGAGCTTCTCCATCTTTGTTTATTGCTACAATAATTTTACTTTCTTTCATTCCTGCTAAGTGTTGAATCGCTCCAGAAATACCTACTGCGATATATAAGTCAGGCACAACAACTTTACCTGTTTGACCAACTTGATGGTCATTGCTTATGTAACCAGCATCAACTGCGGCTCGTGAAGCACCTACAGCCGCATTTAATTTATCAGCGATAGCATTTATGAGTTTAAAATTTTCGCCACTTTTCATTCCTCTTCCACCAGAAATTACAACTCTTGCAGTCCCAAGTTCTGGTCTTTCGGATTTAGTTTCATCTTTTTTAATAAATTTAGAAATATTAGGAGCATCAACAGCATCAACCTTTTCTATTGGTGAAGAACCACCAGAGCTAGGAGCTGGATCAAATGATGTGGGTCTAATGGTAATACATTTTTTTTTATCATTACTTTTAACCGTTGCAAGTGCATTTCCTGCATATATAGGTCTTACAAAAGTATCAGGAGCATTTATTTTTATTATATCGCTTACTTGAGACGTATCTAATATGGCAGCTACCCTTGGCATAAAATTTTTACCAAATGTATTTGCTGCTGCTATTATATGAGTATATTTTTCTGATAATTTTATAATTAATGGAGTTAAATTTTCTGCTAAAAAATTTTCATAATTTACTGAATTGGATTGTAAAACTTTTTTAACTAATGGTACTGCAGCTACTTCTTTGCAAACATTTTCACATTTATTCCCAGCCACCAATACATGTATATCAGAATCAATTTTAGAAACTGCATTGATAACATTCAATGAAAATGTTTTTAATTTTAAATTATCATGTTCTGCAATTACTAAAATAGACATTAAATTACTTTTGCCTCGTTTTTAAGCTTGCTGACTAGCTCAGCTACGCTAGATACCTTGATCCCACCTTTTCTTTTTGGAGGCTCTTCAACTTTTAATTGTTGGATTCTATTTGAAATATCAACTCCTAGATCTTTGGCAATTAATTGTTCTATCGGTTTTTTCTTTGCTTTCATTATATTAGGAAGTGAAGCATAGCGCGGTTCGTTAAGTCTTAAATCGCAAGTTATAATAGCTGGAAGATTTATTTCTATTGTCTCCAAACCTTCATCGATCTCTCTAGTAACATGAATCGATTTGTCTTGTAATTCTATTTTTGAAGCAAAGGTACCTTGAGGCCAGCCTAACAACGATGCAAGCATTTGTCCTGTTTGGTTACAATCATCATCTATTGCTTGTTTTCCCATAAAAATAATATCGGGTTTTTCCTTTTCAACAACTTTTTTCAAAATTTTAGCAACGCCTAAGGGTTCTATGTAGCTATCTGCTTTTACATGAATTCCTCTGTCAGCACCAACTGCTAATGCTTTTCTAACAGTTTCTTGTGCTTTTTCTTCTCCTACTGTAATTGCAATTACCTCCTTAGCTTTACCTGACTCTTTTAATTTTACCGCTTCTTCAATAGCATTATCATCAGGTGGATTAGTTGACATTTTAACATTATCAGTTTGAACTCCTGTGCCATCTTCTTTAACTCTAATTTGAACGTTGTAATCAATTACTCTTTTAACTGCGACTAAAATTTTCATTTAAGCTCTTAATAGTTTATTTTCTGGATCATATGGACTCTCATCCAAAATAGTAACGTCGTGCATTTTTCCCAAAATATCAATTTTTAATTTTTGTCCTTTTGTCGCAATTTCTGGTTTAACCATTCCCAAGGCTATTGATTTATTTAATCTAAAACCAAAATCACCGCCTGTAGCTCTACCAACAACTTTACCATTATTGTATATTGGATTATTTCCCAGCACATCCGCATCAGTAATATTGTGAACTTCCATTGTTACTAGTTTATTTTTAAAACCTTTTTCTCTCCATGCATTTAGAGCTTCTAAGCCAATAAATTTTCCCTTGTTTGGGTGTATAAACCTATCTAAACCAGACTCATAAGGAGAATATTCTATAGATAATTCTGTACCTACTAATTTATATGACTTTTCAACCCTTAAACTATTCATTGCTCTAATTCCAAAAGGTTTTAAACCAAGATCTTTTCCTTGATCCATTAATTTGTCAAATATGTGATTTTGATATTCGATAGGATGATGAAGTTCCCACCCTAACTCTCCAACAAAGTTTACTCTTATTGCAGTGCATGGAGAATAACCAATATCTACTTTTTTAGAACTCAACCATTTAAAATTTTCATTGGAAAAATCATCTTTAGAAACTTTTTTCATCAGTTCTCTTGCCTTTGGACCCGCAACAACTAACACTCCTATTGCATTTGTTAGATTTTCAAATTGAACTGAACCATCTATTGGCATCCATTTTTGTATCCAATCATGATCTAACCTTTGGAATGCTCCTGCAGAAACTAAATAATAACTGTTTTCTGATTCTTTCATTATTGTAAATTCAGAATGTACTCCTCCTTTTGTATTAAGAGCATGACACAAATTAACTCTTCCAACTTTTTTTGGAAGTTTGTTGGCAACTAAATAATCTAGAAATTTTTCTGCACCAGGTCCTTTAATTCTACACTTGGCAAATGCAGTCATGTCTAAAAGGCCTACATTTTCTTTTACATTTTTACATTCTTTTTCAACTGCCTTGAACCATTTAGATCTTCTAAACGACCAGTCGTCTTTCTGTTCCATTCCATCAGTTGCAAAAAAATTTGGTCTTTCCCACCCAAATTTTTGACCAAATACTGCTCCTAGTTTTTTCATTCTGTCATAACAAGGTGCTTGTCTTAAAGGTCTTGCTGCTTCTCTTTCCTCATCAGGATAATGAATGATAAAAACATTTCTATAAGCTTCTTCGTTTTTTTCTTTTAAATATGATTTAGAACAATAGTCTCCATATCTTCTAGGTTCTACTCCAAGCATATCAACTGTTGGCTCTCCATCAATAATCCATTCTGCAAGCTGCCATCCTGCTCCACCTGCAGCTGTAATTCCAAAACTATGTCCTTCGTTAATCCAAAAATTTTTCAAACCCCAAGCTGGACCAACTATCGGATTTCCGTCTGGCGTATAACAAATTGCGCCGTTATAAACTTTTTTAACTCCAACCTCACCAAAAGCTGGTACACGATGAATAGCTCCTTCTATATGGGGAGCTAATCTTTCTAAATCTTCCTGAAATAATTCATACTCTGAATCTTTTGAAGGACCATCTACGTAGCAACAAGGTGCTCCATCTTCATAAGGCCCCAATATAAGACCTCCGGCTTCCTCTCTCATGTACCATCTGCTATCGCTATCTCTCAACACTCCCATTTCTGGTTTTCCTTCTTTCTTTCTTTTCACAATTTCTGGATGAGGTTCTGTTACAATATATTGGTGCTCAACAGGTATAACTGGAATTTCTAGTCCAACCATTTTACCTGTTTGTCGAGCAAAGTTTCCTGAGCATGAAACTACATGCTCGCATTCGATTGAGCCTTTATCAGTTTCTACCGCCCATCCATTTTTTGTTTTTTTTATTCCAACAACAGTTGTGTTTCTGTAAATTTCCGCTCCCTTATTTCTAGCACCTGTCGCGAGAGCTTGAGTCAAATCAGCTGGCTGTATATATCCATCTTCTGGATGTTGAATGGCGCCAATTAAATCTGAAGTATTACACAATGGCCAAATTTCTTTTACTTGATCTGGAGATAAAAATTTATAATCAACACCAATGGTTTGAGCAACTCCTGCATATTGATGATACTCATCCATTCTATCTTTGGTGCTTGCTAATCTAATATTTGATACGACGCTAAATCCAACATTTTTTCCTGTTTCTTTTTCTAAGGTTTTGTAAAAATTTACTGCATATTTATGAAGTTGACCGACAGAATAACTCATATTAAAAAGTGGTAGTAAACCTGCTGCATGCCAGGTAGATCCGGAAGTAAGTTCTTTTCTTTCTACTAACACAACATCCGACCACCCCTTTTTAGCAAGGTGATAAAGCATGCTTGTGCCAACAGCCCCGCCCCCAATAACAACCACTTTAGCTTTTGATTTCATAAATAAATAAGGTAAATTTCTAAATATAACCTTATGATAGGTCAAGTTAGATTTACATGATTAAAAAAATTATACTTTTGCTGGCAATTGTGGGTCCTTTTGGTCTCTATTTTTTATATTCTTGGCTGAGAAAACTTGAAAACAAAAAAATTCCAATAGCCAAATTATCCATAGCTAGCATAATTCTACTTATAATAGCGTTAGGTTTATTAAGATTTTATGGAGGTTTTGATCCAAATACTAAATATTCGCCCGCAAAATATGAAGATGGAGAATTAAAACCTGCTGAAAACAAATGATGAAAATATTATACAAGTTAATATTTTTCATATTTTTTTTTACAAATATTTCTAGTGCAGATTTAATTAAGCCGAACTCGAACCTTAAACCCCTTGATGTGCTTGTAATTCAATTAAACTCATTAAAGAACAATAATAATCCATACAAAGATGCTGGCATTGAGCAAACTTGGGAATTTGCTCACCCTATCAATAAAGTAGCTACTGGACCTTTAGAAAAATTTAAGCAAATGATTTACAGTGATAATTATAAAATACTAATTAGTCATAAAAATAATAAAGTAATAATTTTAAAAGAAACACCCTACAAATTGATATACAAAGTTCATATTTTATCTAAAGATAAAAAAAAATATTATTACATATGGCAAATAGAAAAAGTAAAACAAGAAGGAAAATTTAAAAATTGCTGGATGACTACAGCAGTATCTGACCCAATATATATAGGTGAAACAATTTGAGCGATGAACTAGATAATATTTGTGAAGAATGTAAGAAAGAAGATGAAAGTGTATCTCAAAATTTAATTAAACATGGATATAAAATTTGTAATTCGTGTTATACCTCGAAGACAATTTTTCCTGTTTAACTTGGTGTAAATATTCTAAGCAAAACAATCAAAACAATGGCTTGAATTAAAAATCCAATTACAACAACTCCTATTGCTCTCCAAGTGCTATCATAATCTAAAGCTTGTCTTACAGCTATAATCATTGCAACAAACATCCATATTCCGGCAGTAATGAAAGTTATTTGCATTAAGTCAGGAGTAAAACCAAATATTCTAATTAAACCAGGAGCGCTTGAAAAACCAATCGTTCTTAATAATTGGCCATGATCCGCTTTTGTGTTTGGCTCTGGAAAAAGTTTTGCTCCAATAAAATAAACCAAATAAGCCCAAATATACCAACTTATTAATGAAAGTATTGGAGCCATTATAAAATTAGAAGCTCCTAGTGATAAGGCTCCTACTCCCGCTGCTAAACTCGACAAAACAACAACTAGAGCTGCTTGAAAAGTAGCAGATTCATCAGCCTCTACTTCTTCGTAAAGACCTACATCTAATTTACAAGCTCTTATAATTCTATTTATAAAAATTGAATCCATTAATTTCTATATCATATTCTTGTCATGAATTTATAGTAGGAAATACCTAAATGACAGCAACTTTTATAAATTCTTTTATATTATTTTTTGTGGCGATAGATACTATAGGAAATGTACCTTTTTTCTTAGGTTTGACAGAGGATGTAAAAACAAAAGAAAGAAATCGTATAGCCATAAAGAGTACAATCATTGCTTTTTTTATTTTGATAACTTTTGCTTATCTTGGAAGATATTTATTAGAGGCAATCGGTGTTTCGTTAGAATCTTTAAAGATTGCTGGCGGAATTATCTTAATGCTTCTTGCGATAGATATATTATTTGAAAAAAGAAAAAAAAGAAGAGAAAAACGGGTAGAAGAAGCTTTGGATGAAAAGTCCTTTGATGAAATAATTGTCTTTCCAATAGCTATACCTTTTATTGCCGGACCTTCCGCATTAACAACAATCATATTGCTAGTTGGAAATTACAAAAACTTCCCTGAGTATCAAGTATCTGTCATTCTAGCTTTAATATCTGCTTTGATAGTCGGTTTAATTCTTATGATTGGAGCAAGTTATATTGTTAAGTTTGTCCCTAAACAAATATTACACGCAACATCTAGAGTAATGGCATTTATATTGGCTGCATTAGCCACACAATTTATCGTGGACGGTATCAAAGCAACATTTAGTATTTAAGCTATTTATTTAATGTAGCTAAGACCTCAGCTTCTCTAGTATTTGCATTAAAAGATTGCGTAAAAGGTATTGGAACTACTACAGCATCCACTGGTTTGCTCGAATATTTTTTTGGCAAATGAACTTTGTATTTTTTACCAAAATTACCTATTGGAAATCCTTTAGAATTTAAGTTTCCTTCATAAGGAACATATCCCATAGCAATATTTTGCGCTTTTTCTGGATGATACCAAGGTGAAGTTATATAACCCACTGGCTTACTATTACTTGTTTCTGAAATCAGCCAAAAATCAGGAGCGTATTCTTCGATTGGTTTTCCTCCTAATTCAAGTCCAACAAGTTGAAGTTTATACGGTTTTTCTCCATTTTTAAGTTGTTGTTTCATTTTTTCTAAAACTTCTCTACCAACGTAATCTGCTTTTTTCTCCCAAATACCTTTTCCTGATAAAGAAACTTGATAACCTAAATTGCATTGAAATGGATTGTGTTCGTGATCCATATCTTGACCCCAAGATAAAATTCCTGCTTGGATTCTCCTGTGGTGAGCTGGTGCAATAACCATTAATTTATGTTTTTTTCCAGCTTTAAGAACAGCATTCCACATATCTTCCGCGTATAGAGTTGCATTACGAAGATAAATTTCGTAACCCGCTTCTCCAGAAAATCCTGATTGAGAAATAACACAACTTCTACCTCCGACTTTAGCTTCCGCTAAACCATAAAATGGCATGTTATCTAAATCAATTTGATCGCCAATTAAATCATTCATTAATGCTTTTGATTTAGGACCTTGAATTTGTACTGGACAGGAGTCTATTTCATCTATTTCTACATTGAATCTCTTATCAGCGTTAACACCTTGTAAATACATCCCGATATCAGAATCTGATAAACTAAACCAAAATTCATCATCAGCTACTCTCATAAGAACAGGATCGTTAAGTACTCCACCTTTATAATTACAAAGAATAACGTAACGACCTCTCATTGTTGAAATTTTTGTTGCATCTCTTGTAATTACGTAATCCGTAAATTTTTCAGCATCTGGTCCTTTAACACGAATTTGTCTTTCTACAGCAACATTCCACATCGTTACATGATTTTTAATTGCTGCATATTCGACCATTGCTCCACCTTTCTCTGGTCTTACGTATCCACGTGGATGATAAATACGATTATAAACTGTAGCTCTCCAACATCCTGCTCTCATTGATAAATGCCAGTAAGGTGATTTTCTTACTCTTGTTGAAATTAACATTTCTACTTTTGTTGGTCCGCTTTGTCTTAAATTATAAGGCACGTGTCTATCTGACTGATCGACAGATTCGGCGTGTCTAACTTTGTCGTAATTAACTTTTTCAGGTTTGAATGAAACTGATTTAATTTTTTTAACTTTATTTTTTTTAGCTTTTTTTTTAGGCATAATTATTCTCCGTTAACCATTTGTTAGTTTCTGTTAGACCGCCAAAAGTATAAATATGAAAATTCTCAGTTGATCCTTTAAGTTTTTCAATTATATCGTTTGGATTTCTGGGTTTTAATAAATCTACAGCTTTAGTCATATTAGATTTAAGAAAGTTTATGGAATTTTTTGCCCCAACAATATTTGCAAACTTTAACAGGCTGCTTATCTTCAGGGGCCCAGTAATTCCAACATGTACTGGTAATTTTTGTTTAGTAATAAATTTGATTATAGAATCAGCGTTCATAACCCATTGGGTAACAATATAGTCAGCATAAGGTTTCTTATCTATCATGGCTTTTTCTAAATCCGAGTCGGATATATCAGGAGAACCTTCTGGATGTCCAGCAATTCCTATCTTCCAACCCTCAAATAATTTCGTCTCTAATAATTGTAAAGAGCAATGAAAATCTCCAATGGGTTGTGAGCTACCCCCTATTAATAAAGCCTGTTTTACTCCACCCCCCTTACATCTGTTTACATAATCCTTTAAATCTTCCAAATTCTTTATTGAACGTGCTGGAAAATGAGGAACCGCATTAAAGCCAGACTTAACAAGTTCTGTTGCTTTTTTTGCTACTTCTTTATAATCGTCACCTGGAAGCATCGTAATATAAACATCTTTAACCTTGGGTAGGTTTAATAGGTTCGTCCTCATTGTAATCTCTATGGAAAAATTCATGGTCTTCGGGATATATCAGTGGATCCTGGGGAATGTCCAGAATTTTCGATAGCAAGGTGTCGCAAATACATTGCTATATTATATGAAAATGCTAGGATTTTTACTATGAGTTCTAAAGCCAACGGACACATAAATATTTATGATATTGTAAAAAAGGAAAAACTTGATTTCGTCAATAAGCCTATAAGTGAGGCACATGGTTTACCTAACGAATGTTACAATAACAATAAAGAATATTCAAAAATAGAACGAAAAAAAATATTTGAAGATAAGTGGGTAATGATTGGAGTTGCAAGTTCGATTCCTAAAATGGGAGACGCAAAACCCTTAGATTTGCTAGGGATACCTTTAATTGTATTAAGAACAGAAAAAAATAAAATTAAAGTTTACCATAATGTTTGTAGTCACAGAGGTTATAAAATTTTGCAAAACAAATGTTCAATTAAAAATGTTTTAAGATGCCCTTACCATTCATGGTCTTACAATTTAGAAGGAAAACTCGTTGCAACACCTCATTTGGGAGGAATGGACAAGCATGAATCTAAAGATTTTGATAAATCTAAAAATGGACTAAAAGAAGTACGATCTTATGTTTGGTTAGATATGATTATGGTAAATATCTCAAATAATGAAATTTCCTTTGACGAATATATCAAACCACTAAAAGATCGTTGGTCGAAATTTTGGACAGAAAATGATCAAAAACTAATTATACATTCAAAAGATTTTGGATATTTTAAATTAACTGCAAAATGTAATTGGAAATTTGCAATTGAAAATTATTGTGAAAGCTATCATCTTCCATGGGTTCATCCTGGTTTAAATTCCTATTCAAAAATAAGCGATCATTATCATATTGAAGGTTTGCCTAATCGCTTCGCAGGACAAGGTACTGTTGTATATAATCCAAGATTTAAAGGTAAAATTAAATTTCCATGTTTTCCTAATTGGCCTAAAGATAAATTAAACATTGCTGAATATGTTGCTCTCTTTCCAAATATAATGTTAGGCATACATAAAGATCATTTTTACATCTACTGGTTAGAACCTATTAACCATACTTTAACTTTTGAGCATATGGAAATTTATTACGTAGGAAATAATCCCGCTAATTCAAAAAAATACAAAACTTTAAGAAAACAAAATTATAAATTGTGGAAAGGTGTACAATCAGAAGATTTGAACATTATTGAGGGAATGCAAGAAGGAAGAAACTCACCTTCATATAATGGAGGCAACTTTTCACCAGTTATGGATAATCCAACTCACCATTTTCATAAATGGATAGCTACAAATTTGGTTTAACATGAGATTTAATAGAAAAATTAACCCGAACATAAAACCCAAACAAAATTTTGTAACAAAAAAAAGATTAAGAGAAGATGAAATAAATTTTCATAAACTTAGATCTTACAGATTAGATAGAGTTAAAAAAGAGTTAGAAAAAAATAATCTTGAAGCTTGTATATTATTTGATCCTGTCAATGTCAGATATGCACTCGATGCAGTTAACATGAGCGTCTATAATATGCATAATTTAACTCGTTACTGTTTTATACCTGTTAATGGTCCAGTAATTCTTTATGAATATTTTAACTGTGAGAAATTATCCGAACATTTAAATTTAATTAATGAAATTAGACCGGCAATAACTTGGGATTATTTTAGTAATGGAGATCAGGCTGGAATCCAGTTGGAAAAATGGATTAATGAAGTAAAAGATTTATCAAATTCATATTTTAAAACTAAAAAGCTGGCAATTGACGTCATTAATGGTCCAGCAATAACAGCTTTGAATAAATCAGGCATTGAAGTTGTTGATGCAAAATCAATAGTTGAGCAAGCAAGAGTTATTAAATCACCAGAAGAGCTAAAATGCATGAAGGCAGCTATCGACGTTGCAGAAATTGCGGTCAATAAAATGAGAAATGAGCTTGAAGCTGGAATGACTGAAGATGAGCTTTGGTCAATTTTACACAAAACTAATATAGAGCATGGAGGAGAATGGGTTGAATGTAGAATTTTATCATCTGGAGAAAGAACAAATCCATGGATGCAAGAAAGTAGCAATAAAATTATTCAAAGCGGTGAAATGGTATCTTTTGACACCGATATGGTGGGTCCTTATGGGTATTGCGCAGATATATCCAGAGCCTTTGTTGAAGGAAACAAATTTAATGATGAGCAAAAAAAATTATATTTAATGGGTGTAGAACAAATAAATCATAATTCTAGATTAATTAAACCTGGATTATCCTTTAAAGAATTCACTGAAAAGTCTTGGAAACTTCCAAAAGAATATTATGGGAATAGATATTCTTGTATGGTTCATGGTATTGGGCTTTGTGATGAGTGGCCAATGATAAGATATCCAACTGACGGAGGTCAAAGAGAAGGTCGTTTTGAAAAAAATATGACTATTACAGTTGAGACTTATATTGGAAAAGTGGGAGGTAAAGAAGGAGTAAAATTAGAACAACAATATTTAGTTGGCAATAATGGACTTGAGTTAATGTCCCATCATCCACTAGAAAATTTATAATGAGTAATAGATTAGAAACTATTGTCGATCTTAAAAAATATCCAATTCATGATCTAAATAATTCATTAATTAAAGAAATAATAAAAAAATGTAAAAGTGATTTAGATCAGTTTAGTTGTTCTACCATTCCTGGTTTCATTTTGCCAAAATCTTTAAAAATAATGAATACAGAGTTAGAAAAACAGCTCGATGAAGTTTATATGTCAAAACAAAGTATAAACGCATATCTATATTCAAAAGACGATCCTTCTTTACCAAAAGATCATCCTAAAAGAATATTTATGGATCGTTATAATGGATATTTAAACTCGGATGTCTTTCCAAAAGATTCTGAGATGAAATTTCTTTATGAACAAGATGAACTTTTAAATTTTGTTTCAGCTTGTCTTGGGATATCACCAATTTACAGATGGGCAGACCCTCTAGCATGTCATGCTTATAATGTTATGAAACCAAACGGTATTCTTCCTTGGCACTTTGATAGCTGCGAATTTACTTTAAGTTTCATGATACAAAAACCTGAGAAAGGTGGAATATTTGAATATTGCCCAAACATACGTGAGCCTGGAAATGAAAAATTAGAAGAAGTTAAAAAAGTACTCGATGGAGAACGTAAAAGAGTTCGTCAATTAAAACTAGAACCAGGTGATCTTCAAATATTTAAAGGACGTTTTACTCTTCATCGTGTAACAAAAATAGAAGGAAATCGTTCCAGATATCTTTGCATACCCGCTTATGTTTTGGATCCCTGGAGAGTAAATACTCCAGAGCATTCAAAAGCTATATATGGTAAAGTGTTGCCAATTCACATTGAAAGGAATAAGCCAAGATCGGATGGTTTAGCTGATTAGACATGGATATAAATAAGATAATAAATTTAGAAAAATATCCGATAAACGAAATTGGTTCTTTAAAATATAAAGAATTAACCAATTACACTAGAAAACAACTTAATGAGGATGGTTGTTGTGTTCTTCCTGATTTCATTAGACCAGATTCTATCAAAAAAATGAAAGATGAGGTGGATAAAAACTTAAGCAAAATTTATTTTACAAGCGATAAACATAATCCTTATTTTACAAAAGAAGATAAATCTCTTCCTGAAAATCATCCAAAAAGAATATTTACTGTTAGACAAAGTGGTTACTTAAATTCAGATGACTTAAAAAAAGATTCGGATCTAAATAAGTTTTACGATTTAGAAGAAATGCTAAAATTTGTATCAGATAGTCTTGAGGTATTTCCTCTTTACACATGGGCAGATCCATTGGGTAAAAATCCATACAGTGTTATGCATACTGATCACTATTTTCCTTGGCACTTTGATGGAAATGAATTTACTTTAAGTATTTTAGTACAAAAAACAGAAAAAGGAGGATTTTTTGAGTACGCCCCAGATTTGAGAAATAAAGATAATGAAAACTTTGAAGAAGTCAGCAAAGTTTTAAAAGGTGACAGAAAAAAAGTTAAATCTTTAGATTTAAAACCTGGTGATTTACAAATTTTTAAGGGAAGATTTTCAATGCATCGAGTAACAAAAATTGAAGGCAAAACATCAAGATATATTGCTTTACCTTGTTATGTAAAAGACTCTTTGAAGATTAATAAACCTGAACATTCTAAACAAGTTTATGGAAAGGCCTTGCCAATTCATTTTGAAAGAGAGAATATTCAAGGAGATGGATTAACAGACTGATGAAAAAAAATATTAATGAAGCTGAATGGAAAGTAAGAGTCGATCTTGCGGCCATGTTTAGATTAACTCATATGATGGGTTGGGATGATACGGTTTGGAATCATATAACTGCAAGAACGCCTGGAACAGATCATACTTTTTTTATGCATCAATTTGGACTTGTTTATGAAGAAGTAAAAGCATCTAATTTAATTAAGGTGGATGAAAATGGTAAAGTGTTAGAAGGTCCAGAAAATGTAAATACAGCAGGTTTTATAATTCATAGCGCTGTTCACTTAAATCATCCAAAAAATAAATTTGTTTTCCATGCCCATCCACCAAAAGCATTAGCTGCAACTTCTTTAAAAGATGGAATTCCATATTTAGTTCAAGACTCAGCTATGCTTTACGGAAAAGTTGGATACCATGATTGGGAAGGTATATCGGTAGATAAAGATGAAAGATTTAGAATAGCAAAAAATCTTGGAGAAAATAAAGTTTTAATTATGAGGAACCATGGACTTTTAACCGTTGGAGAAACGGCGGGGGAATCATTCATGAATATGTATTACGCTATAAGAATGTGCGAAGTCGCTGTGCAGGCTCAAGGGTCAGGCTTAAAGTTAGAAACAGCCGCAAAATCTTTATGGGAAAAAACTGTAAAAGCATATGATGCTTTTTCTCCAGGTCCAAATGAATGGCCAGCCTTGCTTAGAAGATGTGATTCTGTTGATCCGTCTTACAAGGAATAATTGTGCCAAATAATATAAATAAAGTTACAGTCATAGGAACAGGAGTTATTGGTGCTGGATGGATTATAAGATGTCTAGCCCATAATAAAAAAGTTGTTGCATTTGATAAAGATCTAAAATTAAAAAAGAGATTAGTTTCTGAGATAAAACGTACTTGGCCTTATGTAAAAAAATTATTCAATAAAAAAACACTTAATTTAAAAAATTTTAAATATGTAACGTCAATTGAAGAAGCTCTAAAAGAAGCTGATTTTATTCAGGAATGTGCAACTGAAAATTATAAAATAAAAACCAAGTTAATGAGTATTATTGGAAAATACTCAAAAACTAATGCTATTATTTCATCTAGTTCATCTGGTCTACTACCAACCAGAATATATTCCAAATGTAAAAATCCAGCACGAACTATGATCGGTCACCCATTTAATCCTGTTTATATGTGTCCTGGAGTTGAGATCGTTCCTGGAAAAAAAACAAAAAAGAAATTTTTAAACAAAGCTAATAAATTTTACAAATCAATATCAATGAATCCAATTATGGTAAAAAAAGAATTGCCCGGTTATTTGGCAGACAGACTTCAAGAGGCTTTATGGAGAGAGGCTTTGCATATAGTCAATGAAGGTTATGCATCTACTAAAGATTTGGATAGATCAATTGAAGATGGTCCGGGATTAAGATGGTCTTTAATGGGAATATTTTTAACTTATCATTTAGCAGGGGGTAAAGCTGGAATGAAGCATATGTTAGAACAATTTGGACCTGCACTAAAATTACCTTGGACTAAACTTAAAGCACCAAAACTATCTAAAAAACTATCATCGAGAGTTATATCTGGGACTAGACAACAAGCTAAAGGTAAATCTGTAGCAATGATATCAAATATAAGGGACGAATATTTAGTTAATCTTCAAAAATTAAGAAAAAAATACGAAAATAAAATTAGAAAATGAAAAATATTTCTCTTACGGCAAATTGCCTTTGCGGTAGTATACGGTTTAAAACCAAAGGTCGCCATAGAGATATTCATAATTGTCATTGTATTCAATGTATGAAAACTCATGGACACCATGCGGCTTATACTGCTGTTAAATTAGATAATATTAAATTTTATAAAAAAAAAACTTTAAAATGGTTCAAGTCCTCTAAAGGAGCAAAAAGAGGATTTTGTAATAAATGTGGGGCAAGCTTATTTTATAGATCAACAGGTTCAAAAGATATGCATATTTCAGCAGGAATGTTTAATAGACCAGTCAAACTTAAAACGGAGATGAATATATTTGTAAAAAATAAATTAGAATATTATAGACTTGATAATCGTTTACCAAAATCTAAACGATATCCAAAGAAATAAAATATGACATCCATAAATAAATTAAGCGATATTGTAAATAATGGCCTTTGTATTGGTTGTGGTCTTTGTCAAAGCATTACAGGAAAAGATAAAATTGAAATATCTATGTCTGATAAAGGAAGACTTGAGCCTAAAGAAATAAACAAAATATCATCTGACAATTTTAATAAAATACTAAATGTTTGTCCTGGTGTTATTGTTGATGGTCTTCCAAAGAATCTAGTTGATCAAAAAGCCAAACATAATTTGGTTTGGGGTTACTATTTATCTTTATGCTACGCATGGTCTACTGATGATAAAATTAGATTTGAAAGTTCAACTGGTGGATTATTAAATGGGCTTTCGCTTTATTTATTAGAATCAAAAAAAGTAAAATTTATTTTACACACAGTTACAGATCCTGAAAAACCAATGCGGAGTATATCTAAACTCAGTTATAGTAAGAATGAATTATTAGATTCTGGAAGTTGTTCAAGATATGGACCCGCTTCTCCTTTGGATAAATTTCATTTTGCTTTAAATTTAAACCAACCTTTTGCATTTGTAGGCAAACCTTGCGATATTAGTGCCATAAGACAATTATCAAAATCAGATGAAAGAGTTAATAAGTTATGCAAATATTTATTAACCTTAGTTTGTGGAGGATCAACTGAATTTACAAAATCACAGGATTTTATTGAAAGTTTTAAAGTGAAAGAAGAAGAGTTAACTGTTTTTAGATACAGAGGATTCGGTAATCCAGGAAAAATGTATATTAAAACAAAAGATGGAAGAGAACATGATCGTGAATACAATTCTTTTTGGGGAGAAGAATCTACTTGGAGAGTTCATTTTAGATGTAAAATTTGTCCTGATGCGATTGGAGAAAGTTCTGATATTGCTGCATTAGATACATGGAGAGGCGGGTCGCCAAAAGGTGAGGACGAAGGTTTTAACGCAGCAATTATTAGAACTAAAAAAGGTTTAAATTTAATAGATGATGCAGCCAAGGCTGGTTTTATTCACATTGGAGGCAAGTTAAAAATAGAAGATATCGATGATTTTCAACCTCATCAGGTTAACAAAAAAAAAGCAGTCTATGCAAGACATGAGGGGATGAGAAAAAAAAACATACCAACTGTTTCAACGAATAGGTTAAGAATTAAAGAATTATATGATTTAAATTCTAAAGATTTTAATTTGAAAGAAGAACAAGGTATTAGCAGCAGGATCAAAAAAATTTAAATATTATTTATTTTTTGTATCCACGGTGTTTTTGTATTCTACGACCATACTCCTGTGCAATTCTATCAAAAATAATTGCTAAAGCTACAATTGCTAAACCATTAAATAGTCCTAAAGCAAGATACTGATTTAAAACTGCTCTCAAGATGGGTACTCCTAAACCTTTTACACCTATCATTGAAGCAATAACAACCATTGCTAAAGCCATCATAATAGTTTGGTTGACTCCAGCAAAAACCGTTGGTAGCGCTAGTGGAATTTGTACTGTTCTTAATTTTTGAAATGTTGTTGCACCATAAGCTGTGCTTGCTTCTAAAGTTTCTTTATCTACCTCCCGAATTCCGAGATTAGTCAATCTTATTATTGGGGGAACTGCGTAAATGCAAATTGCTATTAATCCAGGAACTTTTCCAATTCCAAGTAACATTAGTATTGGGATTAAATATACAAAACTTGGAATTGTTTGCATCATATCTAAAATAGGTAAAATTGCCCTTTCAACTCTATCCGAACGAGCCATCAATACACCCGTTGGTATTCCCACAAACATACATATAATTACACACACAGTAATAATTGCTACTGTTGCCATACAATCTTCCCACATACCAAAGTAACCGATAAAGAAAAATGCTATTGCTGCTCCAAGAACCAACTTCCAGTTTCTTGAACCAATCCAAGCTAAACCACAAATAATTATTATTATTATTGGCCAGGGAGAAGTAATTAATAACTTTTCCAATCTGACTAAAAAAAATAATAATGGATCAAAAAAAGCTTCTAAAGAATCACCGTACGCTTTAGAAAAATCTCTAAAAGCAAAATCAATTCCTTTTCTCAACTCGGCAAGAGCTGATCGTTCCATCGTAGGAAATTTAGTAAAAAGTTCCATTTAATTCCTAAAAAATTAACGAGCCTATAATTAAATAGGCTCGTTAAATAAATTATATTTTAAAGACCAGCTTTGATTTTTTTAGCAGCGCTTGAAGAAACCCATTTCTTCCAAACTTTTTCATGCTGTTTTAAAAACTCAATTGCTGCATCTGAACCTTTTGCTTGATTATCAGCCATGTAAACAAGCATTCCGTTCATTACATCACCGGGAAAAGTACGTTTTTCAACATACTTCACAGCGTCTTTTCCAGCTTTTTCTACAAAACTTTTTGTAATGATCGAATTTACTTCTGATTTTGTCCACGCAGTTTTCTTAGGACTTGCGCATTCACCAGCTGGTTTCATTATACAATTGTCCCAATTATCTCTGCCTGCAAATTTAACTCCGAAGTCAACTGGAATTAATCCATATTTTCCAACCATCGAAGTTGGATTCCAGTAATAACCAAACCATGGTTTTCCTGAGTCTGATGCTTTAGAAATTGTACCATCTAAACCTGCAGCAGAACCTGGATCAATTAACTTCCATCCTTTTTTTTCCATTTCGAAGGCAACAAACATATTTGCATTCGCTAATTGGCATCCCCAACCTGCTGGACAACCAACAAAAGCTCCTTTTGACGGATCTTCCTTGTCTGGAAACCATTCAGGATGTTCTAAAATTTCAAGAGCAGTCATACCTTTAATTTTTGGGTGTGCTTTTACAGTTCCAGGCGTTATCCACCATCCTTCTCCAAGACCAGTAATCGGCTCTTTATTTGCTTGAAACAATCTTCCTTCACCAACTGCTTTTAACAAAGGAGTGTATACTGCATTTGCCCATTGTTCTGGATTCATGTCAGGAGTGCCTTTATCATTCATAGATGTAAAAGTTGGCATAGTAGCTCCAGGAACTAATTCGACTTCGCAACCATAACCTTTTTCAAGTATGATTTTATCAACGTTAGCCATTAGTTCAGCTGATGCCCAATTTTGTTCAGCGATAACAAGTTTTCCGCAAGATGCGTTAGCATTTACATTAAATGCAAAAAAACCTATAGCAACTAGCGAAGAAACTAATATTCTCTTAAGAGTTTTCATATTTTTTTCTCCTCATTTTTTTAATTTGGCTATTCAAACATAAATGAGAAATAAATGTAACCGTTAAAACAACTCATGATTGAAAAATAATGTTAATTTTTAACTAAAAAAATCACATTCTCATTTTTTCTCCATTAGCGTCGTATAAAGGTTTGTCAGTTACGTATGCTTGATATAATTTTCCATTTATTTCGACTTCTAAATTTGTTTCGTGTTTTGATAATTCTTCAGGAACGTAACCAAGAGCCATACTTTTTTTAACATAATGAGCATAGCCTCCAGATGTGATGTAACCTACGCATTTTTTATCTTTTAAAATTGCTTCATCATTAGTCACATCAATATCTTTTGTATCAATTGTCATGGTGACAAGTTTCTTTTTAATTCCTTGCTTTTTTTCAACTAAACTAGCTTCTTTTCCAATAAAATCCTTATTCCAATTAATAAATGCATCTAACCCTGATTCAGCTGCTGTAAAATCAGGTCTAAAATCAAGAGTCCAGGCTCCCCAATTTTTTTCTAATCTTAATGACATTAAAGCTCTTGCTCCATAAAGTTTTAAAGAAAATTCCTTACCGTGTCGTTCAATTTCCTCAAATAATTTTAATTGAAATTGTGGAGCAACATAAATTTCATAACCCAACTCACCAGAAAAAGATATGCGATTTAATATTGCAGGGACTCCGCCAACAAAAGTTTCTCTAGTGTCTCTAAATTTAAACATTTTATCAGAAACATCATCTCTACAAATTTTTGATAACAATTTTCTTGAATTTGGACCTGAAATAGCAATACCATGAAAATCGTCTGATCTATTTTTATAATTTACATCATTTTTTGGTAAGTATTTTTCAAACCATCTTCGATGCATTTCCTGTGCGGCCCCAGATCCAAAAATTATAAATTTTTCTTCATTTAAACAAGCCACCGTTAAATCCCCATATAATTTACCTTTAGGTGTTAACATTGGTGTAAGAATAATCCTTCCAGGTTTAGGTATTCTTCCAGCTAAAATATAGTCAAGAAATTTTCTTGCTTCTTTTCCTGTGAATTCATGTTTTGCAAAATTTGCAATTTCGGTAGCTCCAACCGAAGCTCTCACTGCTTTTACTTCTTCTGCTACATAATTATGGCTTCTAGATCGTTTAAATGTAGGTTCTTCATGCGCGTCTTTTGAATTTTTTGCAAACCAAAGTGCAGTTTCTAGCCCGAATGAATCAGCCATTACCGCTCCTTTTTCTACAAAACGGTCATATAAAGCAGTTGTCTTCTGTTTTCTGCCTTTTGGTAAAGTTTCGTTAGGAAAAGTCATAATAAATCTTCTTTCATAGTTTTCTGAAGATTTTATTGTTCCATAATCTGGTGATGCATAATTTCCGAAACGAGCTACATCCATTGCCCAAACATCTATCGAAGGCTCGCCATCAATTATCCATTCAGCAATACATTTTCCGACTCCTCCACCCTGGCAAAAGCCTGCCATAACTCCGACTGCAACCCAATAATTTTTTTTACCAGGAACAGGTCCAATAAGCGGACTTCCGTCCGGACCAAAAGTGAATGGACCATTAACAATATTTTTTATTCCTGCTTTTTCTAATGCTGGTATTCTCTTAAATCCTATTGTCAATCTATCCTGAATATTTTCAAGCTTAGGCTCTAAAAGCTCATGACCGAAATCTATAGGAGTTCCTTTTATTTTCCATGGAGTAGATTTTTGTTCATAAGTTCCAAGCAACATTCCTTTTCCTTCTTGTCTAAAATAAATATTTCCCTCAAAATCGGTTCCTATCGGTAATCTTTTTTCTTTACCCATTGCTTCAATTTCGGGTATCGCTTCAGTAATTAAATAATGATGCTCCATTGGTTGTACAGGTAAATTAATTCCAGCTAACTTACCCACTTCTCTTGCCCACAACCCGCCAGCATTAATAACTATTTCCGAATTTATATTTCCTTTATCTGTAATAACATCCCATGTTCCATCATTTTTTTGTTTGGTATCCATAACAACTGTATTGGTATAATATTTTCCACCATAAGTTTTTGCTGCCTTTGCGAAAGCGTAAGTTACTCCAGATGGATCAACCTCTCCATCAATAGGATCCCATAAAGCTAAAAGATATTTTTTTGGATCAATTAGCGGGTGTTTTTTTTTGACTTCTTCAAGAGAAATAAATTCTTGATCGAGTCCCATATATCTTGCTTTTGATCTTTCTCTTTTCAAGTAATCTGCCCACACTTCATTTGAAGCTAAATAAAAACCACCACTCGGTTTAAAACCAACTGAATGGCCAGATTCTTTTTCAATTTCTTTATAGAGACCAATTGTATAGGCCATCATTCTTGAAATATTTGGATCAGAAGAAATTACATGGACATTTCCTGCTGCATGCCAAGATGAGCCTGAAGTTAATTCTTTTCTCTCTAGTAATATACAATCTTTTAATCCAAACTTAGACAAATGATATAGTATTGAGCAGCCGACCACCCCTCCACCTATTACGACTACCTTGGCGTGTTTTTCCATTATTACAAATTATAATGTTTTTGCTGCGTCGGTGTTAAGTTTTTTTAAAGTTTTATCCGTGCCATGCGCGTAATGTTTAGACATGTCTGGATAATACTTGTATGCAATAGGCTTTCTGTTTAAAGCCACTGCCATTTCACGTACATGATGAGGTTCTGCCCCGCAACAAATTCCAATAAAATTTATTTTTTTCTCTGCACATTCTTTTGCAAATTCAGCCATTTCATATCTATTACAATATAAATTATCCAATGCGACCGGGAAAGCATTGCCGCCTGGTATACAATCACAACCTTCATCAACTTGATTTAAAAAACCTGGATTTTTCTCCGTTGTTCTATATGGAACGGGTAAAGCAGCTACATGACATGAAACACTTTTTCTGATTTCAGGTAAAAGTTTCATAGTCATTTTTGGTCCTCTAAAACAATTTAATCCAACAACATCTGCACCATTATCCTCTAAAATTTTACATGCTTCACCTGGTGGAATACCTTCTCTTGTTTTTCCATCTCTTCTAAATGCATAATTACAAACAGCAATTAATCCAGCATCTTTTATAGCTTTAAGCGCTATTTTTAATTCTTCGACCCAAGTAATTGTTTCGGCAATTATAAAATCAACACCAGCTTCTTTTGCCCAACCTATTTGTTCTTCAAACATTTTTTGACATTCGACATTGCTTTTTTTGTCATTAGGATCATAGACATTTGTATTAGCAACATTTCCAGCTACCATTAAATCTAAATTTTTAAACTCATTTCTTGCGTCTTTTGCAATTTTTAAGGCGTTTTTTTGAAGCGGTTCAAGAAGTTCTTCTTTTCCAATTATTCTTAATTTTTCTCTATGCCCATAATAAGTAAATGCCTGAACAATATCACTTCCAGCTCTTATAAATTCTCTGTGTAATTGAGAAACTACTTCTGGATGTTCTAAAACTACTTCAGGCACAAAAGAGCCAGCTTGCAAATACCCTCTTCGTTCCATTGCAAAAAGATATCCTTCAGCACAAAGAACAGGGCCCTGGTTTAGTCTGTTTATTAAGTCTTTGCTCATAGTTGTTCAAGCTAATCACATTTTATTTGAATTGAAAAGAATTTTGTACAAAACCTAAGGTTGTTTTAAATCTTTAATCATTAAAAATGTTGAATGCATGATAGTTTATAAATATAGTAATTTTCATGAATGATTCAGCAGATAGTTCTAAAATAAAATTTGGAAACGTGTCTTTTGATCTAAAAAGATTTGCTGGGATTAAGAGAGATTATACAAAAAAGGATGTAGAAAAACTTAAAGGAACTTTTAATATTGAATATACTTTAAGCAAATCACAATCAGAAAAACTTTGGAATTTATTAAATACTGAACCTTTTGTTAATACACTTGGTTCATTATCAGGTAATCAAGCAGTTCAACACGCTAAAGCTGGTTTAAAAGCAATATACTTAAGTGGATGGCAAGTAGCAGCTGATGCAAATAGCGCTGGAGAAATGTATCCAGATCAAAGTTTATATCCATATGATAGCGCTCCTAAACTAGTCGAGGCAATGAATAATGCGCTAATCAGGGCTGATCAAATTCAACATATGGAAGTAACCGAAGGTAAAATTGATAAAAAAATTGATTACAAAATGCCGATTATAGCTGACGGAGAAGCTGGGTTCGGTGGACCATTAAATGTATTCGAATTAACAAAAAAATTTATAAAAGCTGGTGCTGCTGGTGTTCACTTTGAAGATCAACTTGCTTCAGAAAAAAAATGTGGTCATATGGGTGGTAAAGTTTTGGTTCCCACCAGAACAATGATTAGAAACCTTAAATCAGCTAGATTGGCAGCTGACATAATGAATGTTCCTTTAATTATTTTAGCAAGAACTGATGCTAATGCTGCAAAATTAATTACCAGTGACATAGATGAAAATGATAAGCCCTTTATAACCGGAAAAAGATCACCAGAAGGTTTTTATTATGTAAAATCTGGACTAGATCAAGCAATCTCTAGAGGTCTGGCTTACGCACCTTACAGCGACCTCATATGGTGCGAAACCGCAAAACCAAACCTGGAGGAAGCTAAAAAATTTGCTTCCGCTATCCATGATAAGTTTCCGGGAAAGTTACTTGCTTACAACTGCTCTCCCTCATTTAATTGGAAAAAACACTTATCAGATAAAGAAATTGAAATTTTTCAAAAAGAAATAGGTAAGATTGGATATAAATTTCAATTTATAACCCTAGCAGGCTTTCATGCACAAAATTATGCTATCTTTGATTTAGCTAAAAAATATAAGCAATATGGCATGGCAGCTTACTCAAGATTGCAACAAAAAGAATTTGATAGTGAAAAAGAAGGATATACTGCTACTAAACATCAAAGAGAGGTTGGAACATCATACTTTGACGCTGTATCGGATGCGATTACTTCTGGCGACAGCAGCACCAAGGCAATGAAAGATTCTACAGAGACAGATCAATTTTAGAAATATTTAAAATTATTTATAAATTGACTCAATTTTTGGCATTAACTTAAGTAATTCTTTTGTGTAGTCATGTTTAGGTTTTATAAATAAATCTTCAGTATTTGAAATTTCGCACAATTTTCCATTTTTAAGTACCGCTATACGATCGCACATTTGCCTAACCACGGGCAGATCATGACTAATAAATAAAATTGTTAAATTAAGCTGTTCTTGCAAATCTTTTAATAGATTCAGTATTTGAGCCTGAATACTTACATCTAAAGCAGAGGTTGGTTCATCGCAGACAAGCAACCTTGGTTGGGTTGCTAAAGCTCTTGCTATAGAAATTCTTTGTCTTTGACCACCCGAAAATTCATGAGGATAACGTTCAGCAGATTGTTGTGTTAGTTCGACAGATTCTAATAAGTCATATATGTAATCATCTAAATCTTTTGAGCTAACTGATGGATTGTGGAGTTTTATAGGTTCAGAAACTATGTCTTTAACTTTTAATCTTCCATTTAATGAAGAATAAGGATCTTGAAATATCATTTGTATTTGCTTTCTAAATTTTAACATTTCTTTATTGCTTTTAATTTTTGTTACACAAACATCGTTGAAATAAATATCTCCTGAACTAGGTTTAAATAGATTAACAATCATCTTAGCTATTGTTGATTTTCCACTTCCACTTTCACCTACTAAACCAAATGACTGTCCTTCTTTAATGCTAAACGAAACATCATTTACAGCCATAACTGAATTTTTTGAACTTTCTATAAAAAAACTATCATCAAACGTTTTGCTTAAACTTTCAACTTGAACCAAATCTTTATCGCTAATTTCTTTTTTAACCCATCTATTTAAAATTTTAATATTAGTATCACTCTGTTTTTTGTTTTCTTTTTCAATAATTTTAAACCTTGAAATTTTCTTATTTGTTGGTGGTACTGAACTTACAAGACTCTTTGTGTAAATTTCCTTCGGTTTTGTTAGTAATTCTTTTGTGGGTCCTATTTCGACTAAATCACCATTTTTCATTACTGCTACTCTATCTGCCGTCTCAGCAATAACTCCCATGTCGTGAGTTATTAATATCACCGCTAAGTTTCTTTCTTTTGTTAATTTTTTTATTAAGTCAAGAATTTGAGATTGTATTGAAACGTCTAAGGCTGTTGTTGGTTCATCAGCTATTAGTAGCTCTGGTTCGCAACAAAGCGCTAGAGAAATAACTACTCTTTGTCTCATTCCGCCAGAAAACTGATGAGGATAATTATCAAATCTAGTCTCAGCATCCTTGATACCAACTTCTTTTAATAAATTGATTGCTTTATTTTTTGCATCATCAACATTTAAATTTAAGTGAGTTTGTATAGTTTCAATTAGTTGTTCACCAATTGTTAAGATTGGGTTCAAGGAAGTTTGAGGATCTTGAAAAATTAAACCAATTTTTTTTCCTCTGTATTTTACAATATTTTGTGGATCTGCATGAATGTCTATTCCATCTAAAACTATAGAACCTTTTGAAACTCTTCCTGGTTCATCAATAAGATTTATGATTGCATTACCGACCGTACTTTTTCCTGATCCAGATTCTCCAACAAGTCCTAGAATTTCTCCTTTGTTCACATCTATGTTTACATTTTTAGCAGCATTGATTGTTTCTCTTCTCATTTTATAATCAACACTTAGATTTTTAATTTTTAAAAAACTCATTAATTCAATTTTGGATTCAAGGTATCTCTCATCCAGTCTCCCAATAAATTAATTGAAAATGCTAAAAGAACTAAAAAAATTGCTGGAAAAAAAGTTATCCACCATTCTCCAGAAAATAAAAAATCATTTCCAATTCTGATTAAAGTACCTAGCGAAGGTGTTGTAGGTGGAACGCCTACACCCAGAAAGCTTAATGTTGACTCCGCAATTATTGCAAGCGCAAGTCCTATGGTTCCAATTACTAAAACTGGCCTCATTATGTTGGGTAAAATATGTTTAAACATAATAAGTATGTTTGAAACTCCAATAATTGTTGAAGCAGAAACATAATCTTTATTTTTTTCGACTAAAGTAGCTGCACGTGAAACTCTTGCAAATTGAGGCCATTCTGAAATACCTATAGCAAAAATTAAAACATAAATTGCCATTTCATCGTGCAACTCTCTTGAAATAATTCCTCTTGCGATACCATCTACTAATAAAGCCATTAAAATACTTGGGACTGTTAACTGAACATCGGTTAACCTCATAACAATCATTTCGTATTTTCCACCAAAATAACCTGCTGTTAAACCTAAAGTTACACCCAATAGCAAACTGAACAAAATTGCAGAAAAGCCAACGATCAATGAAATTCGTGATCCATAAAGAATTGTTGATAACATATCTCTACCTTGTCCGTCCGTCCCTAAAATATATTTAGTCATACCTTTTTCTGACCATGAAGGAGGTGTAAATGCTTCCATTAAAGACAAACTTGATGGATCAAATGGATTAAAAGGTGCAACAAATTCAACGAAAAAAGAACAGAAAAAAATAATTACTAAAATAACACTTGATACAATAGCAGTTGGAGATTTTATAAAGCTAAAATAAATGTCACTATCTTTAATTCTACTTAATAAAGTTAATCTTTGACTAGCCACTGACTGCCTCCGATTTAACTCTGATTCTTGGATCAATAAAATAATACAAAATATCAACAATAAAATTTATCATTACAAAAACAAAAGCTATAAAAACTAAATAAGCAGACATAATGGGAATATCTACAAACTTCACTGCTTGTATAAAAAGAAAGCCCATTCCTGGCCATTGAAAAACTGTTTCTGTAATTATTGAAAAAGCTATTAATGTTCCAATGTTTATTCCTGCAATTGTGATAACGGGAATTAAACCATTTTTTAATGCATGTTTATAATGAATGCTTTTTTCATTTATTCCTCTAGCCCTTGCAAACTTAATATAATCAGTTTGAAGTATTTCCATCATCTCAGCACGAACAAGTCTTATGATATAAGTCATTTGGAAAAGACTGAGAGTTACTGAAGGAAGAATTATGGCTTTTAATCCTGATAATGTTAAAAAGCCTGTCGACCAAAAACCAAGATCAACGACTTCTCCTCTGCCAAACGAGGGTAATATTCCTAAGATTACTGCAAACAAATATATAAATAGTATACCTATAACGAATGTGGGGAGTGATACTCCCAATAATGAAATGGCTAGTATAACATCACTTAAAAAACCTTTTCGATTTATTCCGGTGTAAACTCCCAACAAAGTTCCACTAACTAAAGCTATTATCGCCGATATAACTACTAACTCAAGTGTGGCCGGTAATCTTTCTGTGATTAGTTCTGACACTGGCCTTCTTAATTGATAAGAAATACCAAAATTGCCTTTTAAGGCATTGCCTGTGAATCTTATAAATTGAATATGAACAGGATCATTAAGCCCTAAATCTTCTCTTATTTGGTCTCTTTCCTCATCAGAAGTTTCTTCACCAACCATATTATTGATTGGATCTCCAACAAAATTAAAAAGAGAAAATGAGACGAAGGCTACGACAAGCATAACCATGATTGACTGAAACAATCTTTTAAAAAAATATTTTATCAATGTGAAATCTTTTATAATATAAGCCCTCCTTTTAAAGAGGGCTTATAAATTAATTTAGTATCTTTTGTTCGAAAAACGGAACAAAGGTTCGTTATTTGGTCTTATAGGAACATCAACACTTCTTTTTGATGCCCAAGAAATTACTTGGTGATGTAAAGGTAGATATGCAATATCATCTTTTACAATTTTCCAAGCTTTTGCTATTGCAGCATTTCTCTTTTCTAGATCAACTTCACCTTCCATTACTCTAATAGCGGCATCGACATCTGCATTACTGAAATTAACTTTATTCCAGCTAGCATCGGTTTCGTACAAATAATGAAATACATAGTGACTGTCTAAAGTAGGAACTCCCCAACCTAACATGTAAAAATCACCCTGGTCGTCTTTAAGTTCTTTGAAATGTTTGCTTTTAGTTTGAGCATTTAAAGAAACATTAACACCTATTTTTCCTAACATTCCCACAACAGCTGTACATATTGCTTCATCATTTACATATCTGTCATTTGGACATCTTAGTTCAATATCAAAACCATCTGGATAACCAGCATCTGCTAAAAGTTGTTTTGCTGCAGCTACATCATAAGGCAATCTTTCATCAAGTTCCTTTGTATAGCCTGTTACTCCAGGAAATGTAATGATTCCCGCTGGTGAACTTAATCCTCTCATTACTTTTTCTTTTATAGCTTCAATATCAATGGCTTGATAAAACGCTTGTCTAACTTCTTTCTTTTTAAAAGGATTGTCGCCTGTATTACCAGATCTAAGTTTGTCTGCGGCTTGATCCATACCTAAAAAGATAGTACGCATTTGCTCTATGCTCAAAACTTTATGATCGCCAGAACTTCTAATACGATCTAAATCTTGTACTGGAGCATCCGTTACTATATCCAATTCACCTGATAATAATGCCGCAACTCTTGTTGATGCATTAGCAATCGGAAGAAGATGTATTTCGTCAAGATTGTGTTGAACTTCACCCCACCATTTTTTATTCTTTTTAAAAACAGTTTTAGTGTTTGGCTCTCTTAAAGTAATTTTAAAAGGACCAGTTCCCATTGCATTATTTGCTGAAAAAGTTTCTTGCCCCGCATCCCAGTTTTGTGGAACTATAACAAAATTTTCAGTTGCCCATTTTTTAGACATAACGAATATATTTGATAGTTGATTTAAAAGGATTGGATTTGGATCCTTTGTTTGTATTTCAACAGTGTACTCATCTAGAGCTTTTACTGATGTAATAGTACTTATATATTCTTTAAAGTCAGACGATGGTTGTTGAGCTCTTAATAAACTAAACACAACATCTTCTGATGTCATCTTATCTCCATTATGA